>NZ_JAGIPY010000069.1:0-290 GCF_017813775.1 Labrys sp. LIt4 | reverse complement strand
CGACGTCAACCTCCTCGCCAAACGTCGACCTCTTTCTTTCTCTGCAGCAGACGTCGCGTCTCTCAGTACTTTCGGACCGACGAGAGGGGCCAGACGCTTGCTTCGCCATCTTCCAGATCTCACTTCCTTTCCTGTCTTTGCATTTCGCGGCGCGCATCTGAGCCATGGCTGGCTACAATCGTCCAGTCGGCTTCTCCGAGCGCCGAGGCAGCCTCTTGAGCGAGGAGCTCATGCTCAGCAATTCAGAAACCGGAATGGATCAAGCAACCGACAAGATGCCTCAACCACAG
>NZ_JAGIPY010000068.1:0-292 GCF_017813775.1 Labrys sp. LIt4 | reverse complement strand
TTTAGTGGTCTAACCGCTACTTCGACCACCAACCACAGTGGCCAGACCACTAATTCGGCTACTGACTTTAGTGGCCAGACCACTAATTCGACCACCAACCACAGTGGCCAGGCCGCTAATTCGACCACCAACCACAGTGGCCAGGCCGCTAATTCGGCTACTGACTTTAGCGGTCTAACCACTACTTCAACCACCGACCACAGTGGCCAGACCACTAATTCGGCTACTGACTTTAGTGGTCTAACCGCTACTTCAACCACCAACCACAGTGGCCAGGCCACTATTCCGACTG
>NZ_JAGIPY010000067.1:0-310 GCF_017813775.1 Labrys sp. LIt4 | reverse complement strand
GGCCGCGCTCGTCGGCTCGCGATCGCGCACCGCCAACGGCAAAGCCCCTTGAACGCGACTACTTCACGGGAGACTATTGAGATGGTTGTGTTGCAAACTTTCCAGCAAACAGTGCCGCGGCATGAGGGCGCCACCCATCGATGGAGTGCATTTCATGTTCAAGGGCCACCATTTCGCCGCTCGGTGATTCTATTTTGCGTGCGCTGATACCAGGCCTATGGCCGGAGCCTGCGCGCCAGAGCGGCGACATCGTCGAGAAGGGCGATCAGGCCAAGACTCATGGCACCCCCAATTCAGCTCCAGAGCAGTG
>NZ_JAGIPY010000066.1:0-322 GCF_017813775.1 Labrys sp. LIt4 | reverse complement strand
GATCTGGCCAAGTTCCTCCAGATGATCGGCGGAGGCGTCGGCATCGTCAGCGCAGGCGCCAATCTCTCGACGATCGGGCGCTGAGCGCAGTACGCATCGAGTCCAGGAGAATAGAGCGATCGCGGACGGGGCTTGTGAGTGAATTCTCGCTCCTCAGCTCTATCCACTGGGGAGGCTCCTAAGATTGTGGGCCAAGTATTCGGTTCCACGCACGGCCCTTTTCATGAAGCCACGATATCTACTCTTTCCACCGCCGCCTTGACCTGGCTGTAGATGTCGAGATCGGCCTCGAGCAGGACCTCGGTTTCGGGGAGGCGGCGCA
>NZ_JAGIPY010000065.1:0-327 GCF_017813775.1 Labrys sp. LIt4 | reverse complement strand
CGATCGATCTGCTGGGGCGGCAACTGCACGCTCTTGCTGCCGGCGCTGCCGGTGGCGTCGGCGGTGCCGAACAGGCCTCCCGAGCTGGCCTCGAAGATCGAGACCGATACCATGTCGCCCACGCCCAGCGTACCGCTCGAGGGCGGGCCGCCTGCCGCAAAACTGCCGAGGAAGCCGGTCGGCCGATGCCGCGACAGCACGGCGACCGTTTCGGCCTTGACGTCGAAGATGGAATAGGGGCTGGCGACAACACGCCCCTGCGCACCGCCATTCTGCTGACGGCTCAGAATGGTTTTGGCCGTGGGACCCGCATTCGGCAGGCTGGAA
>NZ_JAGIPY010000064.1:0-374 GCF_017813775.1 Labrys sp. LIt4 | reverse complement strand
TCGGGCCTGTCGACCGCCGAGCTGGTTTCCACCGCCTGGGCCTCGGCCTCGACCTTCCGCGGCTCCGACAAAAGGGGCGGGGCTAATGGCGCCCGCATCCGCTTGGCCCCGCAGAAGGACTGGGAGGTCAACCAGCCGGCGCAGCTGGCCAGGGTGCTCGGCGTGCTGGAGGAGATCCAGCAGGGCTTCAACGCGGCGCAGGCCGGCGGCAAGAAGATCTCGCTGGCCGACCTGATCGTGCTGGGCGGCAATGCCGCGGTCGAGCAGGCGGCCCGCAAGGCCGGCCAGGAGGTGGCGGTGCCCTTCGCGCCCGGCCGCACCGATGCGAGCCAGGAGCAGACCGATGTCGACGCCTTTGCGGTGCTCGAGCCGGT
>NZ_JAGIPY010000063.1:0-374 GCF_017813775.1 Labrys sp. LIt4 | reverse complement strand
ACCGGCTCGAGCACCGCAAAGGCGTCGACATCGGTCTGCTCCTGGCTCGCATCGGTGCGGCCGGGCGCGAAGGGCACTGCCACCTCCTGGCCGGCCTTGCGGGCCGCCTGCTCGACCGCGGCATTGCCGCCCAGCACGATCAGATCGGCCAGCGAGACTTGTCTGCCGCCGGCCTGCGCCGCGTTGAAGCCCTGCTGGATCTCCTCCAGGACACCGAGCACCCTGGCCAGCTGCGCCGGCTGGTTGACCTCCCAATCCTTCTGCGGGGCCAGGCGGATGCGGGCGCCATTGGCCCCACCCCTTTTGTCGGAGCCGCGGAAGGTCGAGGCCGAGGCCCAGGCGGTGGAAACCAGCTCGGCGGTCGACAGGCCCGA
>NZ_JAGIPY010000062.1:0-380 GCF_017813775.1 Labrys sp. LIt4 | reverse complement strand
ACCAAGAGCATCTTCCGCTCCAACACCTACAAGTCCAAGGACCCGACCAAGTTCAACGAATTCTCCTTCGAGGACGCACCGGGCCAGGAGAACTTCCACCTGCATGCCCAGAAGGACATGACCTCGAAGGTGCTCAACAACCAGATCCACACGGTGGATGCCAGTGCGCTGCACAGCTACGGCCAGCAGCACCAGCTCACCGTGGGCGCCAACATGAACCACCAGGTCGGCGGCGGGCTCAACCAGGTGGTGGGGGCGACGACGGGCGCCGGGGCGGCGGCGCTGATGAGCGGAGCGCTCTCTGGGCTGATGGGCCAGAGCGCGGGCATGCTGCAACAGGCCATGGCGATCGCCGCTCAGGCGGCGGCCGGCCAATCGGG
>NZ_JAGIPY010000061.1:0-395 GCF_017813775.1 Labrys sp. LIt4 | reverse complement strand
GCAATTGCTTCGACACGATGCTCGTCATCGGATAGAGCCGCGTGCCGCTCCCGCCGGCAAGAATGATACCGCGCATATTCAACAACTTCCTTGATCAAGGCCCACAGGATCAAGGTCCGCAGGCGAGCGATTGCAATAGCCCCCGCCTAAGGCGCGGCAGGAGGCGAAACGAGAGGGGCGGAGCCGATGCCGGCACGCTCTGCCAGCAGGCGGGACACGCAGTCGCCGACCGAAGAGCGCCAATCGGGCAAGACGATGCCGTAACACTCCCGCAGCCTGGCGGTATCCAGCCTGGAATCGGCAGGGCGGCGTGCCGGCGTGGGATAGTCCCTGGTGGCGATCCGCCTGACGCGGGCCGAGGGGCCGCCTGCCGGGGCCGATGCCGCAAACACCGC
>NZ_JAGIPY010000060.1:0-422 GCF_017813775.1 Labrys sp. LIt4 | reverse complement strand
GCAGAGACCTTCGCCGTACCGACTTGCTCGGTCTGGATCGCTCCGACGCTGGTGTTGTGGGTGAGGCCGGCGAGCATGTTGTACATGCCGGGGCCGATCAGACCGCCAAGAGAGCCGAGTGCGGATGTGCCGGCGGCCGCCATGGGGGCACCGCCCTGGCTGAGCAAGGTCGAGGGGGCCACGGAGGTTGCGGCCGATAGCGCGCCGTCGAACTTGCCCGTCACGGCGCCGAGCGCCGCCGAGGCGAGCACCGAGCCGAAGCTGCCGGCAATGCCACCCTGGTTGGCGGCGCCTGCCGGGGCTACAGCCGGGGCGACGGCAGCCACGCCCTTGAGGACAGCAGCGGCAGGACTCGCCCCACCTCCACCACCAGCGGCAGCGCCAAGCCCGGCGGTTGCCGCCGATGTCACCGCAGTGGCTGC
>NZ_JAGIPY010000005.1:0-481736 GCF_017813775.1 Labrys sp. LIt4 | reverse complement strand
TCGCCGTCCTTGACCAGCGTCACCGCATAGCCGATCCGCCCCAGCGCCGCCGCCATGTCGTTGGCATCGTTGGCCGGATTCACCAGAGGCGTCACCGACCGATAGGCACTGTTGCCGATCACCAGCGCCGCCTTCTGGGCCGCGCCGGCGGGCAGTGCGCCTGCCAGAACGAACGTGGCAAGGAGGAACAGGCGGATCAGGCAGGCCATAATGGGGTCTCTAGGGGTAAGGGCCAACGTAGTTCACTTATGAAGGAACACGCCGGTTTGTCATAGCCGGGCTCGATCCGGCTATCCAGAAGCCCCCCGCCGTGCCGGGCTCGGAGCTGGAGCGCCGGGCCAGACCCGGCCATGACAAAGGTCGTGTAAATCCAAAGGAGCATCGCTGAACAGCATTGGGATCAAGGCGCGACATTATCTCCGCCAATGGGCGCAAATCAAACGTGACAGCGCCACAGGAACGTCCC
This sequence comes from Labrys sp. LIt4, assembly GCF_017813775.1. Lineage (NCBI taxonomy): Bacteria > Pseudomonadati > Pseudomonadota > Alphaproteobacteria > Hyphomicrobiales > Xanthobacteraceae > Labrys > Labrys sp. LIt4. The sequence goes on along the minus strand of NZ_JAGIPY010000005.1, from coordinate 481,270 downwards.
AAAGATGAAAGCTGACAGGCTTTTCTACAGGGGAGCCCAGACCGCTCCCATTTTTTTCGACAGTCAGGTGCGTTGTGATCGAATATGTCCGCAGAATCCTCGATGCCCGCGTCTATGACGTAGCCCAGCGAACGCCCCTGGATACGATGGTGCGGCTCAGCCAGCGCCTGAACGCGGAGGTGCTGCTCAAGCGCGAGGATCTCCAGCCGATCTTCTCCTTCAAGATCCGTGGCGCCTATAACCGCATCGCCCGGCTGTCGCCCGAAGCCAAGGCGGCTGGCGTGATCTGTGCCTCGGCCGGGAACCATGCCCAAGGCGTCGCCCTCTCGGCAACGAAGCTCGGCATCGCCGCCACCATCGTCATGCCGATCACCACGCCGCGCATCAAGGTCGATGCCGTGCGCTATTGGGGCGGCAAGGTCGTGCTCAAGGGCGACGTCTTCGACGAAGCCTATGCCCATGCCCGCGAACTCGAACAGGAGCAGGGCCTGACCTTCGTCCATCCCTATGACGATGGCGACGTCATCGCCGGCCAGGGCACAGTGGGCGTCGAGATCCTGCACCAGCATCCCGGCCCGATCGAGGCAGTCTTCGTGCCCATTGGCGGCGGCGGCCTGGCGGCGGGCATTGCCTCCTATGTCAAGTTCCTGCGCCCGGAAACCAAGGTGATTGGCGTCGAGCCGGTGGATGCCGCTTCGATGAAGGCGGCCATTGCGGCCGGCGAGCGGGTGGTGCTCGACCGCGTCGGCCTGTTCGCCGACGGTGTCGCAGTCCGCCAGGCGGGCGAGGAAACCTTCCGGATCTGCCGCGAACTGCTGGACGACGTCCTGGTCGCCGATACCGATGCCATGTGCGCTGCGATCAAGGACATCTTCGAGGATATGCGCGTGCTGTCCGAACCGGCCGGCGCCCTGTCGCTGGCGGGTTTGAAGGCTCATGCGCAGGCCAATCCCGAGAGAACCGGCGCGCTGGTCGCCGTCAACAGCGGTGCCAACCTCAATTTCGACCGTCTGCGCCATGTCGCCGAGCGCGCCGAGGTGGGCGAGGCGCGCGAGATCCTGCTCGCCGTCACCATTCCCGAGGAGACAGGCAGCTATCGCCGCTTCATCCAGGTTCTGGGCAACCGCATCGTCACCGAGTTCAACTATCGCTACGCCGGCGGCAGCCAGGCTCATGTCTTCGTCGGCCTGAAGCTCGCCGATGCCAAGCGCCAGAAGAGCGAGATCGTCGGCCAGCTCGAACGGCTCGGCTATGGCGTCGTCGATATCAGCGCCGACGAGACCGCCAAGCTGCATGTACGCTACATGGTCGGCGGGCGGGCACCGGGCCTGACGGACGAATTGGTGCTGCGCTTCGAATTCCCCGAACGCCCCGGCGCGCTGCTCCGATTCCTCGACGGCGTCGGCTTCGACTGGAACATCACCCTGTTCCACTACCGCAATCATGGTGCGGATTATGGCCGTGTGCTGGTCGGAATCCAGGTTCCCGTAGCCGATCGCCCGCGGCTTTTCGAACGTCTGGGAGAGCTCGGCTACCCCTACGAGGACGAAAGCGCCAACGACGCCTATCGCCTCTTCCTGCGCGGCTGAACGGCAGGCCGCCAGGCACGCACCACCCGTTACGAAAAATTAAGCAATAACAAACGGTTAAGGCTTTTCGCAAAGCCGGCGACCGCCATGCTCCACGCCCATATCAGCAATGTCGAATAACATGCCCACGGCGTGCTTTTCGACACTACATAAACACCGAAAAGTCGCAATAGGTCTTACAAGTAGAGACGAGGCGTTAACCGCGCCGCGATACAGTGAAAGGTGAGTTGGAGTTAGTACGATGCGTTTGGCGGGATTGTTTGCAGCAAAGGACGGATTTGAAGAAGGCGACATAGCCGGTGTGACGATCGACGTCGTTACCGGGCTGCTTGCCGGTCTCGCCCTGATCATCGGTGTCTGGCTGCTCGGCAGCGCCCTGAACGCCGATGCCGCCCATGTCGCCTCGGCGCTGGCGCGCTGAGAACGCATCGATCACCACAAATGAAACAAAGCAGTCCAGACTCCCGCCTTGGGAGAGTGGACTGCTTCGCCATGCTCACGATGACGCAGTTGCCGTAGCGACCGTCGCAGCGGCTACTTGCTCATCGAATTCTTGATCATGCCTGCGATGATCTGAAGGATGGCGCCGCCGGCACCGCCGCTGATCACATTGGTGACGATCGAGCCGACGTCGAAGCTGCCCGACTGCATGGAGGCCGCGACGGACGGCCAGACAGCAGTGATGATCTGGCCGAGCACACCGCCGCCTACCAGACCGGCGATGATGTTTCCGATATTGCCCATGTCGAATTGCGGCAGAGCCTTGCCGGAGCCGGCGCCGCCAAGCGCGCCTGCCACCAGGTTGATAAGAATCTGTTCCATTGTCGACTTCCACTTTCAGTGGCGGCTGGTTGATGGAAGATGACCGCCTGCGACAATTTGTGCAGATTCTGGTTTCTTTTCAATTAATCCCTGAACCGAGCCCCGCTTCAAGGAGACTTAGACAAAGTAAAATCTGTGTATTTCGCCTTTGCAGCGCTTCCCTGTCTCTGTGGAAAGTCCGCTGCATTGATTTCATACGAGTCTATCCGCCTTGAAGTGCCTTGAAATCGCGCTGCCAGATTGCGCCGGTGATATAACGCAGGACGGAGTTGCCCCGTTCGGCGTCAGGCGTTCCCACCAGCGACAGCAGGGCCACGCAGGCTTCCTTTCCCTGATGCACCGTCACCGAGGGTTCCCTGCCGGTCCGCTGCGCGCCGGTCTGGCCATCCCGACCGACGGCATTCTTCCACTTGTCGGCGAAGATCCTCGCCCCCTCCTTGGCGGTGTCGCAATCGCCATAGGGCAGCGCGATCACCACGCCACTGCCTGCCGGCTCCTTCGTCTCGACATCGGCGATGATGGCCCCCATGGACACAGGCGTGATCGGTTTCTTCGCCCGCTCGGCCATCTTGTCCGCCAGCGCTTTCTTGTCGACGGTGGGAGAGGTTGCCATCAGATCCGTCACATCGTCCCCCTGCATCCAGATCGCCGGGGTGAGAACGATTGCCTGCAGGATCGAACCCTGGGCAGCCACCTTCTCGATGCCATCGAGGCCCGCCTCGAACGGTGCCAAACCGGCGAGACTGGTCTTGGCCGAAACGGCGCCGGCCTCGATAGCGGCCCCGGGATCGGGGGACTGGGCGATACCATCCTTGAGAGGCGCGATCATCGAAGCACGCCCCAGCGGGCCTAGGAAAGGATTGTTAGGATTGCGCTTGGTGAAATCCACCTTCAGCGGGTCGCCATTGCGCCATGTGCCATCGATCTGGCTGAAACCGCGCTTGGCGAGCCCCGTGACGAAAGGATCGACCATGTCCGGACGAGTGAAGCGCCAGAGGACGACGGCCCGTGGCGGTGTACCATATTCGGTGAAGCTGGAAATCTCGTCGCGCTTCAAGCCAGTATCCCCTTGCCAGGAAGACTCGGCGCTAGAAAAGAACGCTTTCGTCGTGTCGTTGCCACCGAGACTCATGCGGCGTCCCATCGAGGCGAAATTCCCCGCATAGAGCGCACGCAGTTCCGACAGATTAACAAAGATGGCGGCAATGCCGTTGCGATCCATTGCGAACTTCGCAGGAACGTGGGACAGCGCGCCCCGCAACTCCGAATCGGCCGAAGCCGCTCCTGCGACGCCGCACAGCAAGGTTGCTGCCACTACGACGCCTGCCAGTTTTCTCAATCCGTTCGGCATCAAAATCCCTCCTTGTCCATCGCATAGGCCGCAATGGCACGCCGGAAGAGGCCAAGTCTGTCGTCAAGGGAACGCATCAGGGGAACCGCATCAAGGCTTCTTCGTCGTCCAGCGCGCGGCGGCGGCATCGTCCTCGTCCTTGGCGGCGACCCAGCCGGTACCGGAGGCGCGCTCCTCCTTCTTCCAGAAGGGCGCCCGCGTCTTGAGATAATCCATCAGGAAGGAAGCGGCCTCGAAGGCAGCTTGGCGATGCATCGAGGCCGTCACCACCAGCACGATGTTGTCGCCCGGCACCAGCCGGCCATGGCGGTGGATGATGGTGACGCCCTGCAGGGGCCAGCGCTCGCTCGCTTCCGCCTCGATCCGCTCGAGCTCGGCCTGGGCCATCTCCGGATAATGGTCCAGCGTCATCGCACTGATACGGTCGTCTTCCGGCCCTGCCCGACAGATGCCGATGAAATTGACCACCGCACCGATATCGGTGCGACCGGCTGTCAAGGCAGCAACCTCGGCCGAAACGTCGAAATCCTCGCGTTGCAGACGAACGCTCACCGTTTCTGCTCCCCGCCGGCTCAGCCGCCCGTCATGGGCGGGAAGAAGGCGACCTCGCCGGCCCCGGCAACCGGCGCAGCCGGCTTGACATGGCGCCGATCGATCGCCGCCCTGATGATCTTGCGGTTCTCGAAGGCATGGGCATGGGCCTCGCTACGCTCGGACAGCCACTGCATCAGATCCTCGACCGTCCTGACCTCGGCCGGCAGGTCGACTTCCTCCTCCGGCACGCCGATGCGCTCGCGCAGCCAGGCGAAGTAGATCAACTTCATCACGCGTCCTCCAGCAGATGCTGCACGCCGCTGCGGAAATAATCATACCCCGTGTAGAGCGTCACCACCGCCGAAACCCACAGCAGCACCAGGCCGATGATGGTACAGCCCGGCAGGACGGCGTCGCCGGCTGGCCCTGCCAGCAGAAAACCGATCGCCAGGAGCTGGACGGTTGTCTTCCATTTGGCAAGCCGAGTCACCGGCACTGAAACCCGCAATTCGGCCAGGAACTCCCTGAGACCGGAAACCAGGATCTCGCGGCATAGGATGACGATGGCCGCCCACACGGACAGATTGCCGATGGTGATGGTTCCCGTCGCCGTCAGCATGAGCAGGCAGGACGACACCAGCAGCTTGTCGGCGATCGGGTCGAGCATGCGCCCGAGCGAGGATTGCTGCCCCCAGGCCCTGGCCAGATAGCCATCGAAATAATCCGTCACCGCCGCCAGGGCGAACGCCCCGAAGGCGACCCAGCGTACCCAGATCACCTCCGGCCAGAACAGGCAGGCCACGACCACCGGCACCGCCGCGATCCGGCCATAGGTGAGGATGTTCGGCAGGGAGAGCGGGGATGTCCGCTTGGTGGGCGCTGGTGATGTCATGGCTTGAAGGAACATGGCGCGGTCGCGCCGTCAACCGGGTTTAGGATGCCTTATCGTGGAAGAAGTCGTAGACCTTGCGGGCGGTCGCCTGATCGATGCCCGGACAGCCTTCGAGATCGGCCATCGAAGCGCGCTCGATCGCCTTGAGAGTGCCGAAATGCCGCAGCAGCGCACGTTTGCGCTGCGGACCGATGCCGCCGATTTCCTGGAGCCCCCCCTCCTTCAGGGATTTGGAGCGTTTCTGGCGATGAGCACCGATGGCGAAGCGGTGGGCTTCGTCACGCAGGCGCTGCACGAAATAGAGCACGGGATCGCGCGGAGCGAGCTTGAAAGGGGGCTTGCCCTCGACGACGAAGGTCTCGCGCCCGGCATCGCGATCGACACCCTTGGCGACACCGACCAATGCGACGTCCTCGACGCCGAGATCGGCGAAGACCTCGCGGGCCACCTGCATCTGGCCGGCACCGCCGTCAATCAGGACGAGATCGGGCCAAGAGGGCATCGCGACATCGTCCGCCCCCTCGCCCGGTTCGGCCGCCTCGTCCTTGGGTGTCTCCTTGATGAGGCGGGAAAAGCGCCGCTGCAGCACCTCGCGCATCATGCCGTAGTCGTCGCCCGGCGTGATCTCCGTCGATTTGATGTTGAACTTGCGATAATGCGTCTTGGCGAAGCCTTCGCGCCCCGCCACGATCATGCCGCCGACGGCGTTGGTGCCCATGATGTGAGAGTTGTCATAGACCTCGATGCGGCGCGGCGCCTCTTCGAGGCCGAAGGCTTCGGCTACGCCTTCCAGCAGCTTGAGCTGCGAGGAGGATTCGGCCAGGCGGCGTCCGAGTGCCTCGCGGGCGTTGGTGAGGGCATGCTCGACGAGGTCGCGCTTCTCTCCCCGCTTCGGTGTCGCGATCTCGATGCGATGGCCGGCCCGCAGCGTCAATGCCTCACGCAGGATCTCCCCACCCTCGATCTCGTGCGAAAGCAGCACGAGCTTGGGCGCCGGCTTGTCGTCGTAGAACTGGCCGAGAAAGGCATCGAGCACTTCGGCCTCGCTGAGCGTGCGATCGGCCTTGGGGAAATAGGCGCGATTGCCCCAGTTCTGACCGGTGCGGAAGAAGAACACCTCGATGCAGAACTGGCCGGCCTGCTCGTGCACGGCGAAGACATCCGCTTCCTCGATCGAGCGTGGATTGATCCCCTGGGTCGACTGGATGGCCGAAAGCGCCGCGAGCCTGTCGCGATAGCGGGCTGCGCGCTCGAACTCCAGAGTTTCGGCCGCCTTCTCCATCTCGTGCGCCATCGCCTCCTTGATGGCCTTGGACTTGCCGGTCAGGAAGGCGCGCGCCTCGCTCACCAGGCCGGCATAATCCTCGATCGAGACCTCGCCGGTGCAAGGGGCCGAGCAGCGCTTGATCTGGTGCAGCAGGCAGGGGCGCGTGCGGGTCGAGAACACCGAATCCGTGCAGGAACGGATGAGGAAGGCGCGCTCCAAGGCGTTCATGGTGCGGTTGACGGCCAGGACGCTGGCGAAGGGACCGAAATAATCGCCCTTGCGCGTGCGCGCCCCGCGATGCTTGGTCAGCTGCGGCGCCGGATGATCGCCCGTCAGCAGGATATAGGGAAAGGATTTGTCGTCGCGCAGCAGCACGTTGAAGCGCGGCTTCAGGCTCTTGATCAGATTGATCTCGAGCAGCAGGGCTTCGGTTTCCGTCTGTGTCGTGACGAATTCCATCGCCGCCGTCTCGGCGATCATGCGGGCGATGCGCGCAGTCGGCGCAATGCCGCGGGCGTAGCTCGCCACCCGTTTCTTGAGCGAATGCGCCTTGCCGACATAGAGCACGGTGCCTTCCGCATCGATCATGCGATAGACACCCGGTGCGTTTGGCAGCGTCTTCCAGAAAGCGTGAATGACCGCCGTTCCCGCGCGCAGCGAAGACGGCACGGCTTTCTCGTCGAAGGCGAAGTCGACGGAGGAGGAGGCTTCCTCGGTTTCGGCAAGATCGGGCGAGTCGGTCATGGCTGATAAATAGGACGCAGGAGGCACGCTGACGAGAGGGCATGCAAAATGCCGGTGAAATTGCCCGCCATCGCCGGCGTGCCCCGGCTATTGCGGCTGGACTACTCGGCCCAGGCCAGATGCTGGCCGCCGTCGACGGCGATCATCTGACCGCTGACGCTGCGGGCGCGGGCGAGATAGAGCACGGCCTCCACGATGTCCTCGACGGCGCTGCCATGGCCGAGCGGCGTGCCGGCCGCCTCGGCAGCGAATTCCTCGGGGGTCTGCGAAGCCGCCTGCAGGGTCGGGCCCGGCCCGATGCCGTTGACACGGATCCGTGGGGCCAGAGCCTGCGCCAGGGTCTGCGTGGCGACATGCAGCACGGATTTGCTGAGATAATAGGAAACATAGTCCGGCCGGGGATGCAGCACGCGCTGGTCGATCAGATTGACGATGGAGGGGTCGCAGGCGCGCGGGTCGACCTGGGCCGCAAAAGCCTGGGCGAGAAAGATCGGCGCCTGGGCGTTGACGGCGAATTGCCGGTTCCAGACCTGCGCACGGAGGGTGCCCACGCCGTCGGCCTCGAACATCGAGGCTGAATTCACCAGCAGGTCGAGAACGCCAATGCCGGCATGCGCCTCCTCGACGATCGCACTCACCTTGTCTCCCGCCGAGAGGTCCCCCACCACGATGCAGGCCCTGCGTCCCATAGCCGCAATATGCGCCGCCACATCCTCCGCTTCGGCGCGCGAGCGATTGCAATGAAGCGCGACGTCATATCCGGCCTGCGCCAAGCTGAGGGCGATGCTGCGGCCGATACGCTTGGCAGCGCCGGTCACCAAAGCGCGCTGCGCCCCCGAACAAAGCTCTTTGGCCTTTTCCACCATTTTCTCCATTCCTTCCGCAGGCTTGTCTTCATACTGCGTTTACGATGCGGGCAGATTGCTGCCCAGCGTTAACGTCGATCGACCACCGGGCAGTGTTCAAGTGACGAACTGGCCCATGCCAGCACTGGAGTAAAGCGCGCTCACGGCGGAACGCTTTTTTGCTCCGGCTCTTTGGTTCGACGCGTCTTTGCGATTGTGGTGCTTCCCTCAACTCGCAAGGCGCTTTGGCACCGGAACAGGCAACACTGGGACACGATGCTGAAGGTCACTTTCCTCACTTGCGCGATACTGGCCTGGCAGCCCCTCATTGGAACGGCGCAGGCCGGCGAAGCCGTGCCCGGGGCACCCTCCGCCCTCTCGCTGGTGTGGACCGGCCGCTTCATTGCCGTGACCAAGGCACCGGTACTGGCAGGCGTCGTTCCGCAGGCGGCCGCCAAGCCGGCACGCCCGTCGACTGGTGATGACATCGACATCGTTGGCTCCATTCCGGTCAATCCCTCGGGAGAAAGCGGCAAGAATCGCTCGCTCGCGCATAATGCGCGCCCGACAAGCCTTTGCCTTCTGCCCGGTCTGACCTCGGGCCGAGGCGATGATCTGGCCTGCGGTGGCGTTCAGCACAATCGCTGGTCCGCCCGGGCGACGGCGTTCAACTATGATTTGGGCACGGTTCATTCCGATTTTGCCAACGCGCCGGCGCCCTATGCCGCCGGGTGGGAATGACAAATCGTAGAACAACCCAAGAATTCGTAATATTAATCTCCCGTTAACTATAATAAACTCAATTTACCCTAAGAGAATATACAGAACATAAATTATGGTTAACAAATCATTTCAAATATAATTGAAATCATTGCCATAATATTGCCTTGTTAAATCTACTTAATAAACCCATCAGGCAACTTTCTCTTAAGAGTCTTCACGTAACACGGTCGCATGATTGTTCGATGGGTTGGGGATACCGGCGTCATCGCGTGTATGAGTTCCAGGAGTTCACGATGAAAAAGCTTCTTCTCGCCACAGCAGCGACGCTGATCACCGGGTCCGCCTTTGCGGCCGACATTCCGCAATATCAGGAACCCGCTCCGGCCTACCAGGCACCGGCTTCCAATGTGACCTGGACGGGCTTCTATGCCGGTATCAATCTCGGCTACGGCTTTTCCGGTGACTTCGATGCCAATCGCGGCGTCCGCTTGAACGAGGCCAGCGGCTTCACCGGCGGCGTGCAGGCCGGCTACAACATGCAGTACGATCCGATCGTGGTCGGCATCGAAGGCTCGTTGAACTATGCCGACATCACCGACAAATATGACGGCCACAAGGGCACCTACGGCTTCAACGGCTCGATCACACCCCGCTTGGGTTACGCCATGGGCGACTTCCTGCCCTACATCAAGGCCGGTCTGGCCTTCGGCGACGTCGAAATCAACCGCTTCGGCGCCAAGGATTCGCAGTGGCAGGTCGGCTGGACCGCCGGCTTCGGTGCCGAATATCGCGTGACCCCGGAAGTTTCGGTCCGGGCGGAATACAACTACACCAGCTATGGCAAGGATGACTTCGACATCCGCAGCGGTGTGGTCAATGCCGGCTATAGCGGCAGCGACATCAAGGTGGGCGTGAACTATCACTTCTGATCCGTTCGGAAGACAGCGCTCCGAAAAGGCCCGGCATCACTGCCGGGCCTTTTTCGTTCGATGATCGTCAGCAGCCCTTGGCCGTTGGTGCCCGGCCTTCCCAGACCATACTGCCGATCACGGCCAGGAGAACCATGCCGCCACCAGCCAATGCCGCCATTCCCGGCGCCTCTCCGAAGGCAAGCCAGACCCACAGGGGCGCAAGCGGGGTCTCCAAGGCACCTATCAGCGCCGTCTGTGCCGCCGGAATGAACTTCGCGCCAATGGTGAAGCAGACCAGTGCCAATCCCATATTGCTTACGCCGAAGGCAACCAGCATGGCGACCTCACGACCATCCGTCGGCCAGCTCGACATCAGGGGAGCGCTGATCAGCGCCGGCACCAGAGCCGACAGGCAGGCGGCCGGTACCAGCGGCACATCGGGAAAGCGCCGTCGCATCACCACGAAAGCGGCAACCAGTATCGTCATCGCCAATGCAAGGACATCGCCGATCAGGCTCCCCTGCGCGCTGCCGCCGGCCACGGTCAGCGCCACGCCCGCAACGGCGAAAAAGCTGGCGACCAGCACCGCTACGGAAGCCCGTTCTCGCATCACCAGCCATGCCAGGCCGACGGCCACGAAGGGCACCGTCGCGTAGATGATCGAGACATGGGCCACGCTGGTGAGCCGCAGCGACGCCACGAAGCAGGCCATGCCCAGGCTGGACAGCAGGCAGAAGCCCAAGCCGATCCATCCCATCGCCCTGAAGCTGCGCCAGGTGTTGCGGCCTTCCAGCGCCAGGATGAAGGCAAGGCTGGCGAGCGCGCCGAACAGGCCGCGCCAGAACAGCAGGGCGGCAATGTCGAGAGGCACCGCCCGCGTGAAATAGCCGGCCGAACTCCACAAGATGGCGGAGGCCATCACCAGCGCCACGCCGATATGGCGCGGCGCGTATGCCGCCGGCATGCTCCCTTCAATGGACATTGCGATCTCCGATATGGCTGGATGCCGATTGACAGATGCCGGATTGAAGCAGAACTCTGCTGCCAAGAATCTGTCAGCAGTCAGCGTTTCCTACGGACCGCGCTCAACGGCTTGCCTCCCATGCGCCGCACCACCCGCCTGTTCGAGATCATCCAGCTCCTGCGCGTCGCCAAGAAGCCGGTGACGGCCGAGGCGATCGCCGCGCAGCTCGAAGTCGCCAAACGTACCATCTACCGCGACATCGCTTCGCTTCAGGCCCTGTCGGTGCCCATCTACGGCGAAGCCGGCATCGGCTATGTCATGCGCTCCGGCTACGACCTGCCGCCGCTGATGCTGTCCATCGAGGAAGTCGAAGCCCTCGTGGTCGCTCTCGGCCTGCTGGAGCGCACCGACGATCGGGCACTCAAGCTGGCCGCGGACTCGATCCGCGCCAAGATCGCCACCGTTTTGCCGATCCCCAATCGCGAACCCATCGACAAGACCCGGCTCTTCGTGCCGCAATGGATCCATCCCGAGCCGATCAGCATCGATCTTGGCGCCATTCGCCTGGCCATTCGCGACGAGCGCAAATTGCTGCTGCACTATGTCGATGTAGAGGAACGGGAAAGCCGGCGGGTCGTCCGACCGATCGCCATGGTCTACTATGTCGAAGTGATGCATGTCGTGGCCTGGTGCGAACTGCGCCGGGATTTCCGCAGCTTCAGGGCCGACCGCATCCGCCATTGCGAGGTCATGCAGGAGCGTTTCGAGGGCGAGAGCGCGGCCTTGCGCACGGCCTGGGAGGCGCGCCAGCGTGAAGAGATGCCGCAGCGCTAGATCAAAGTGCGATTTTTCTGAAAAACGCTTTAGCTCCCTATCGGGCTCTCAGATGAACATCATCAACAGGGCTGGGCCATCCCTGGTCGACACCTCATTCCGCGCCTGAAAGCCCGCTTTGGCATAGACCGCTTGTGCCCACCGATTGGCTGGATCGGGATCGATGACGATCATCGGCGCCCCTCCGCCCGCAGATGCCGCGCCGGCAAGGGCAGATCGCTCGCGCCGGCCGGGCGGAAACGATAGGGGTGCTGTTCAGGCTCATTGCTTCATTGGGGACGCGTCAGGCCGAAAGCCGGGATCTCCGCCTCGAAGGCGGCAAGCCAGGTCTGCAGCTTGGGATGATGCTGCCGCCAGGTTCCCGCAAAGCGCAAATCGAGATAGCCGAGTGCGCAGGCCAGCGCGATGCTTCCCGCGTCCAGCGCCGGGTCGAAGGCCCCTGCCCGCGCCTCGAACTGAGCCAGGCCGCGCGCGACCTTGCCAGCCTGGATGTCGAGCCATTTGGCACTGCGCTGATCTTCGGGGCGCATCCTCGCCTCATAGACCTGGAGCAGCGAGGCATCCATGACGCCGTCCGCGAGGGCTTGGCGGGTGAGCACCTCGAAACGCGCCGGGCCCTGCGGCACGATCCGCCCGCCACCGGCGAGGTGGTCGAGATAATCGAGAATGACCCGGCTGTCGTAGAGGACGGCCCCGTCATCCAGGATCAGCACCGGGATCTTGCCGAGCGGATTCTGCCCGCGCAGGCTGTCCTGCGGATCATTGGTATCCGCAGGAACCACGGTGATGCGATCGAACAAGCCGAGATAATGGGCGGCGATCTTGACCTTCCGACCAAAGGGCGAAGGAGGCGAGGAGCGCAATTGCATGATGGTGCCGAAAACCAGGTGCTGGAATCATGAGCGACTGCGAGCGCTCGTCCTTCCATTACCGCATTTCAGCTGCAAATGCGGAAATACCGGTCAGGCCTTCACCAAATTGACGGCCTTCGGTCCCTTGCCTTTCTTGTCAGGCTCGACATCGAAGGAGATCTTCTGGCCTTCCGACAATGTACCCAGACCGGAACTTTCGACTGCGGTGATGTGAACAAAGATGTCGCGTCCACCATCGTCAGGCGTTATGAAGCCATAGCCTTTTTGGGTGTTGAAGAACTTGACGGTGCCGCTCTGCGCCATCTTACGCTCCCAGTCCCGATCTGGCCGGATGACCAGATCCATTCCACACCAGTACGAAAAGAGTTTCATCCAAAGGGCGCTTGTACGCAAGAGGCGATATGGGCCGCAGGACCAATCCACCCTTGCCGCAGCAGACAAATTTTACCGATTTTGGAAATCCGTATGGGCGAAGACATACCATATAACCGCGAGGCGCCCTCCCCGGGCGTCCTCGAGGAATTGTCGCCGGGCGTCCGCCGCATCCTGGCTCCCAATGGCGGTGCCTTCACCTTTACCGGCACCTGTTCCTACATCGTCGGGCGCGGCAAGGTCGCCATCATCGACCCCGGTCCGGACGATCCCGCCCACGTCGCGGCCCTGCTGGCGGCCGTGCGGGGCGAGGAAGTCGTGGCGATCGCCGTCACCCATACCCACCGCGACCATTCGCCTGCTGCATCGGCGCTGGCATCGGCGACCGGCGCGCCCACCTATGGCGCCGGCCCGCATCGCAGTGCCCGCCCCTTGCATGAGGGCGAGACCAATCTGCTCGACGCTTCCGGCGACCTCGCCTTCCAACCTGACGTGGTCCTGGACGAGGGCGATCGCTTCGGCCCCCCGGACTGGCCGTTGACGGCGCTGGAGACGCCCGGCCACTGCGCCAACCATCTCGCCTTTTCGATCGAGGCGGACAAGGTGTTGCTCTCGGGTGACCATGTCATGGCGTGGTCCACCAGTATCGTCGCACCGCCCGACGGCTCGATGGGAGACTATATGGCCTCGCTGGAGAAACTCCTCGGCAGGCCGGAGACGCGCTATTTCCCGGGCCATGGCGGTCCGGTCGAGCAACCGCAGCGCTTCCTGCGCGCCATGATCCAGCATCGCCGCATGCGCGAGGCCTCGATCCTTCAGGCCCTGGGCGAAGGCCCCGCGCCGATCACGCCCTTGACCGCCAAAGTCTATGCAGGACTGCCGGCCGGGTTGCAGGGAGCGGCGGCCCTCAACCTCTTCGCCCATCTCGAAGACCTCGTCCAGCGCGGCAAGGTGCTCACCGAGGGCGCCCCTTCCCTGGCAGGCCGCTACTGGCTGGCCTGATCCGGCGTCAGGGCCCGATCGCGCAATTCGGCCATGAAGCTCTGCACATGCTTGGCGTTGGCCCCGAAATCATAGGAGCCGTAGCGAGCAGCCGAGCGCATGTCGATCCGCGTCTTGCCGCCCTCGCCCCGGATGCGCAGCGCGATATCGTCGACGGTGCCCAGAACGGCGGATGAGGCGACTGCTTCGATGCGATCGCTGAAGCGCCTTTGCGCGGCGGCAGAACCGGCGGGCCCGCCGCCCGTCGTGTCCGAGTCCGCGGGATCGCCATCCCCCCGGATGCTGTCCGGCAGACGAATGCGCGCCGCCATCTCGCCGAAACGCAGATCGCCGACCACCTGCCAGCGCCTTTCCCGCATCAGGCGAAGCGCGATCTTGCGGACGTCGTCCGGCGGCACGTCGAGCAGAATCGATTGGATCTGCGGCAGGGCTTGCCGCTGATAGGCGGCGAGCCCCGCGGTATAGGCCGTCGAATTGGCGTCCGGCCCGCGGGTGCGGGCGGCATGAGCCAGGGGCGGAGGATCGTCGGGATCGGTGCTGACATCGACAATCGCAGGCACGCTGAGGGCGAGGCTGGCGGCGATTGCGGCGGGGGCCAGCACCAGGATGGCGAGCAGGAATGCGCTGAAGGCCCGGCCGAAGCCCCGCTCGCCCTTGCGCCAGATCACCTGAAAGGCGATCACCGCGCAGAGCAAGGCGGCGCAGGCTGCCAGCAGCCCCGCACACAGCGCGGCAAAGCCGGCCTGGAGCGGGGCGAGATGAAAACGCAGCAACAGCAACGAGATCACGACGACCTCGAAGGCAAAGACCGCCAAGGTCTGCGCGGCACGGGCCCAGCCGATCGGCGGCGGCACCGGGCGTCGCAGCATCAGGGCGCGCCCGCAAGAGACTGCAGCAGAGCGGGCAGGTCCATCACGCTCTCGATGACATGATCGGCATGCGGCGCGAGTTCTTCCCGCCGGGCGAAACCGCTGAGCACGGCGATGGCGGTGCCCCCGGCCGCCCTGACGGCGTGAAGGTCATGGGTGGAATCGCCGACCAAGGCGATCTCCTGCGGCGCAACTCCGAACGCCCTGGCAAAGCCGAGCACAGGGCCAGGCTCCGGCTTGCGGCCATGGCCTGAATCATAGCCGAGCACGGCGTCGAGCCAGGGTATCAGGCCGAGCTTTTCGCAATGGGCACGCGCGCCTGCCTCGGAATCGTTGGTGCAGATGCCCAGCAGATAGCCGCGCGCCTTCAAGGTGGAGAGCAGCCAGGGCGGATCCCCGATGGGCGTGACGTGTTTCAGGCCCTCTTCGATGAAGATGCGATCCATCTGCTCGAAAAAGGCCGTATCGGCGACCTCCCCAAGCACTTCGGCCCAGGCGACCCCGTAATCGGCCGAAGATTCGGCCACCAGCACCGAGTGCGGCAGGATGCGATGGCTTTCCAGGTCGTAGTCGTTGATCTCGATCAGCCGCGCCATCTTCTCGGGATCTCCACCGCTCAGGCGCTGCATGGCAGCGTAGGCGGCGGCGCTCCAGGTGAGATGAAAATCGACCAGGGTACCGTCCTTGTCGAAGAGTATGGCGCGTATCGGCATGGCGAATCCCAGTCTATAGCCCTTTCCCGCCCTCCATAAGGAATTTAGCCGGCGGGGCATACCGAATTCGCGCGGAAACAGGAGGTTGGAACAGAGATCATCGACCAGGCGTCAAACCGGCGCCAGACCTCCCACATGGGTGGAGGTCGCCGTCTTCCCGAGATTTCGCGGCGCAAGCATATTGCGGAATCTCGTGCTAAATCCCATGTGTTTGGCGCACGTGGGCCTTGTGCCACGGTGCGGGCTGCCCATCAGGGGGCCGGCGGGAGAGATTTTGAACATGCGTGACCCCTATAGCGTCCTTGGCGTTTCCAAGACGGCAAGCTTGGCTGAGATCAAGAAGGCCTTTCGCAAGCTCGCCAAGCAGTACCACCCCGATCAGAACAAGGATGCCAAGGCCGCGGCGAAGTTCGCCGAGGTCAACAGCGCCTATGAAATCGTCGGTGACGAGAAGAAGCGGGCCCAGTTCGACCGAGGCGAGATCGACGCCGAGGGCAAGCCGCGTTTCCAGGGCTTCGAGGCCGCGGGTGGTCCCGGCGGCTTCGGGCGCGACACCGGCGGCTTCGAGTTCAATTTCGGCAATGCCCGGGGCGGCAGCGGTGGCGGCGGTTTCGCGAGCGGCTTCGACGATATCCTCAGCGAGATGTTCGGTGGCAGAGCCCAGCGCGGCGGCGCGCGCGCCGGTGGTGCGCCCCGCGGTGATGATATCCAGGTCACCGGACAGATTCCCTTCACCGTCTGGGCGTTGGGCGGCAAGACACGCGTCGAGCTCGGGCCGGGCCGCGTGGTGGACGCCTCCATTCCGGCCGGCATCGCTCCCGGCAAGACCATTCGCCTCAGGGGCCAGGGCGAGCCCAGCCCGTTCGGCGGCGAGCCCGGCGACGCGCTGATCACGGTGGCCGTGGCGCCGCACGACACGTTCCGCGCCGAAGGCAAGAACGTCCGCGTCGACGTCAACGTGACCCTCTACGAAGCCGCCCTCGGCGCCAAGGTGCGCGTGCCGACGCTGGACGGCTCCGTCGATCTCACCTTGCCCGCCGGCACCACGGGGCTGCGCTCCTTCCGCCTCAAGGGCAAGGGCGTGCAGGCCAAGGACGGGCCGGGCGACCTCATCGTGCAGCCCCGGATCATCATGCCCAGCAAGATTGATCCCGAACTCGAAACCGCTCTCGTGAAGCTGCGCGAGAAGGGCTACGATATCGGGCGGTAAAACGGGGGCGGATCTTCGCGCCCGCCCGGAACGGAACCGAGATGGCGGGTGAAGACCCCCCCCCCCATCATGCTTCGAATGGCCAGGCCGCAGGCGTGCCGACCTGCCCGCGGTGACGCAGGAGATGATCTGCCAGCACGCAGGCCATCATCGCCTCTCCCACCGGCACGGCGCGGATGCCGACACAGGGGTCATGGCGCCCCTTGGTGACGATATCGGTGTCCCGGCCATAGCGGTCGACCGTGCGGCGCTCCTGCAGGATGGAGGAGGTCGGCTTCACCGCAAAGCGCACCACCACGGGCTGCCCGGTGGAGATGCCGCCAAGAATGCCGCCGGCATGGTTGGAGAGGAACAGAGGCCGTCCGTCATTGCCCATGCGCATTTCGTCGGCATTCGCCTCGCCTCCGAGTTCGGCGGCGGCGAAGCCATCCCCGATCTCCACGCCTTTGACGGCATTGATGCTCATCATCGCCGCGGCGAGATCCGAATCGAGCTTGCCGTAGATCGGAGCACCGAGACCGGGCTGCACCCCTTCGGCCACCACCTCGATCACCGCGCCGATCGAAGAGCCCGCCTTGCGCACGCCATCGAGATATTCCTCGAAGAAGGCTGCAGCGACCGGATCCGGGCAGAAGAACGGATTGGCGTCGACCGCCTCCCAGTCCCAACGGCTGCGATCGATCTTGTGCGGGCCCATCTGCACGAGGGCTCCCCGGATGGTCACGCCGGGCAGGACCTGCCGGGCCACCGCGCCGGCCGCTACCCGGGCCGCCGTCTCGCGGGCCGAGGAACGCCCGCCGCCGCGATAATCGCGAATGCCGTATTTGATGTCATAGGCATAATCGGCATGGCCGGGGCGATACTTGTCCTTGATCTCCCCGTAATCCTTCGAACGCTGATCGACATTTTCGATCATCAAATGGATCGGCGTCCCTGTGGTCAGCAACTGCCCGCTCGCTTCGTCCGCCATCACGCCCGAGAGAATGCGCACGGTATCGGGTTCGCGACGCTGCGTGGTGAACCGGCTCTGGCCCGGTTTGCGGCGATCGAGGAAACCCTGAATCATCGCTTCGCTGATCGGAAGGCGCGGCGGACAGCCATCGATCACGCAGCCCAGCGCCACGCCATGACTCTCGCCATAGGTGGTAACGCGGAAGAGATGGCCGAAGCTGTTGAACGACATGGCAACTCGCAGGGAACGGGTGATGGCCGCCTTCTACAGCATTCGCGCCAAAACTCAATTTCGGCCGTGCCTCACCGAGGTCGAAGACAATCTTGCGAGCGCCGGCATTGCCGCTTCCGCCGATCAGAATAAGTGAGGCGTAAAATAGGATCGAAACAGGATTTCATCAGATGCCGCCGCCGAATTCTCAAACGAAGGTCAAAATTCGGCCATGTCATGGTTCCATGCCTGGGGCGGGCTGGCTATCGAAATCGTCATCGACGTCGAATATACTGGAGGAAATACCATGAACGTCCGCCATTTTGGCCTGCTTCCGGCAATTGCATTGGCATTTTCCTTGGGTGTTGGCGCTGCCTCCGCACAGACCACGCCTGAAACCGCGCCGCCGGCGACGGCCGCGCCGACCGAACAGATGGCGCCAAGTGCCACGCCGACGACTCCGAAGGCCAAGAAGCCGGCGGTCGATGCCACCAAGAAGGCGGCCATTTCCAAGGCCTGCTCCGACGCCGCCGACAAGCAGGGACTGAAGGGCACGCCCCGCAAGAAGTTCCGCGAAAGCTGCAAGCGCAAGGGTGGCCCGGTCACCTGATCCGGACCTGATGGCCAGAACCGCCGAAGCCGCTACCCGCCTCGGCGGTTCTGGTCAGCCGCGAAGATATTCTAGACCCATTCGGCCGTT
This sequence comes from Labrys sp. LIt4, assembly GCF_017813775.1. Classification (NCBI taxonomy): domain Bacteria; kingdom Pseudomonadati; phylum Pseudomonadota; class Alphaproteobacteria; order Hyphomicrobiales; family Xanthobacteraceae; genus Labrys; species Labrys sp. LIt4. The sequence goes on along the minus strand of NZ_JAGIPY010000005.1, from coordinate 462,894 downwards.
TTGTTGCGGAAGACCAGGAGCTTGCCCTGCCAGATCGGTTCCTCGGCGGCCTGGCCGCTGGCTTTTCCGGCCAGCAGCACCATCAGCACACGGGCGACGCCGCCATGGCTGACGACCACCTGATCCTGCGTCACCGTCTTGAGCCAGAGCGCGATGCGGTCGTGCAGCATGGCGTAGCTCTCACCGCGCGGCGGCACATAAGCCCATTTGTCGGCCGTGCGCGCCTTCACCATGTTGCGGTCCACCGAACGCAATTCGGCCCAGGTGCGGCCTTCCCAATCGCCGAAGGTCAGCTCCTTGAGGCGATCGTCGGTGGTGTAGCGCTGCGGCGGCAAGCCGATCGCCTTGCGCGCCAGTTCCGCCGTCTCGCGCGTGCGTCCCAGCGGGCTGACCAGCCAAGGCAAGCCATCCGGCTCAGGCAGGATCTCGGCGAGCCTGTGGCCAGCCTCGGCGGCTTGCCTGCGTCCGGCTTCGTTGAGGGGAATGTCCTGCTGGCCTTGCAGGCGCGCTTCGGCGTTCCAGTCGGTCTCGCCGTGGCGCATGAAGTAAAGTGTGGGCGCCACGGGCTTACTCCTGCTTTGGACGCATGAACCAGACGGGAGGCCGTCCTGCCTCCCTAAACGGGCATGACGCCAGCCGGCGGACGCCCGTCTCGTTTTCGTGCTGCCGGCCGCTCATGAACTGCTGGACCGGTGCTCCAAAGCCTGCCCTCCCCCGCTCAGTCCTTGCCGGCGAGCGTGATGTCCGGGGAGGTCGGATTTTTCATGCCGACCACATGGTAACCGGCATCGACATGGTGCACTTCGCCGGTCACGCCGCGCGACATGTCGGAAAGCAGATAGGCCCCCGCTTCGCCCACCTCCTCGATGGTGACGGTGCGGCGCAGCGGCGCGTTGTATTCGTTCCACTTCAGGATGTAGCGGAAGTCACCGATGCCGGAGGCGGCCAGAGTCTTGATCGGACCGGCAGAGATGGCATTGACCCGAATCGCCTTCTCGCCGAGGTCGGCGGCGAGGTAGCGTACGCTCGCCTCGAGCGCTGCCTTGGCCACGCCCATGACGTTGTAGTGCGGCATCCACTTCTCGGCGCCGTAATAGGTCAGCGTCAGGATCGAGCCGCCATCCGTCATCAGCTTCTCGGCGCGCTGGGCGACCGAGGTGAGCGAATAACAGGAGATCAGCATCGTCTTGGTGAAGTTCTCCTCGGTCGTCTCGATATAACGGCCGTCGAGCTGATCCTTGTCCGAAAAGGCGATGGCGTGGACGATGAAGTCGAGCTTGCCCCATTTGGCGGCGACCTCGGCGAACACGGCATCGATGCTGGCGCCGTCGGTGACGTCGCAATGGCCGACGACCAAGGCATCGAGTTCGGCAGCCAAGGGCTCGACGCGCTTCTTGAGGGCATCCCCCTGATAGGTGAAGGCGAGCTCGGCGCCATGCTGCCTGCACGCCTTGGCGATACCCCAGGCGATCGATCGATTATTCGCCACACCCATGATGAGGCCGCGCTTGCCGGCCATCAATCCACTTGCTGTCATTCCGCAACTGCCTATTCGAAAGGAACGGCATGAATAACGGAAGGCTGCGCAGGGGGGAAGGGGCGATAGACCTATTTGTTGAGGAATAGACCCGCACCGTCATGCCGGACGTATAATCCGCCGCCTTGTGTTCCCGGAAGATTGCCGTCAGACGTGCTGGCCGCCATTGATGGCGATCTCGGCCCCGTTCACATAGGAACTCTGATCCGTGCACAGAAAATAGATGGTCTTGGCCACCTCGTCCGGCGTACCGAGGCGGCGCATCGGGATCTGAGCCACGATCTTCTCGGTGCCGGGCGACAGGATCGACGTATCGATCTCACCGGGCGCGATCGCATTGACCCTGATACCTCGCGGCGCAAAGTCCGAGGCCATTTCGCGGGTCAGCGCCGCCAGGGCCGCCTTTGACGTCGCATAGGCGGCACCGGCGAAGGGATGGACACGCGCGCCGGCGATCGAGGTGACGTTCACCACCGATCCCTTGACCTGTTCGAGTTCCTCGATCAGCCCGCGCGCGAGCATGATGGGCGCGAAGAAATTAACCTGGAACACCCATTGCCAATCGGAAAGACCGGTGTCGATGCTGCTCAGGCGCGACCCGTTCTTGCCCTTGGGCGAGATCGCCGCATTGTTGACCAGCGCATGCAGGCCGCTGCCGTCGAGACGGCGTTTGATCTCCTCGATCGCTTCTTCTGTATTGCCCGGGTCCGAGAGATCGACCTGGATATGATCCTCCGGCCCTGCCTCCCAAGGACACTCCTCGGGAAAAGCATGGCGGGAGCAGGTGATGACCCGCCAGCCCGCCGCCGAAAAGCGCTTGACGGTCGCGTGTCCGATCCCTCGGGAGGCGCCGGTGAGGATCATCGCGCGCTGCGGATGCTGGGCGGAACTGCTTGCCATGAGAATAACCGATCGAAAAAGAGGCGGCTCCAGGGAGCCATGCCACAAGACATAGATATCACGACGCCCAAATGAAATAGGGCGACGGATCGCCGCGACAGGCGAGCGAAGGTCAGGCCATCATTCGGATCGCCGGGGCCGGATGATCTCAGGGATAGAGCTGCTCTCGCTGCCAGCCACCGTGCGCCTGCCCGCGCCGGAATACCAGGCGGTCATGCAACCGGAACGGCCTGTCGTGCCAGAATTCGATCTGCACCGGCAGGATACGGAAGCCCGTCCAGTGGGGCGGGCGCGGAATTTCGCCGATGGCGAATTTGGCCGTATAGGTCGCCACCGCCTTTTCGAGGGCGAAACGCCCCTCAAGCGGCCGCGACTGCTGCGAGGCCCAGGCACCGATCCGGCTTCCGCGCGGGCGCGTGGCGAAATAGGCGTCGGCCTCCGCATCCGTAACGCGCTCCACCGGCCCGCGCACCCGCACCTGCCGGCGCAGGCTCTTCCAATGAAACAGCAGGGCGGCCTTGGGCGTGCCGGCCAATTCCTGGCCCTTGGCACTCTGGGTGTTGGTGTAGAACACGAACCCCTTGTCATCGAGGCCCTTGAGCAACACCATGCGCACATCCGGCAGCCCTTCGGGATCCACCGTGGCGAGCGCCATGGCGTTGGGATCGTTGGGCTCGGATTTCTCCGCCTCCGCGAGCCACTGCGCGAACAACAAAAATGGTTCGGACGCATCCAGGAAGCCGGCGGAGTCACCCGGCGTTAACTCGCCCGTGCCAGGATTACCTAACGTCATGGTCATTGGGGTGGCTCCACTGTGTTCAGCCTGTTCGTCTTCAAGGGCGCTTATAACGCGTACCGCGTCCGCGGCCCACTGTCAGCGCTGTTCGCCGGTGTCATTTTGACAGGCTGCGCCATTTCGACGCCGCTCGGCCCGATCTTCGGTTCCGCCGAGGACCAGACGACGACGGGCTCGATCCCCGCCCAGGATCTTCGCTTCAACGCCAGCATGACCGATGCCGACTGGCAGCAGGCCAAGGCCGCTCTGCAGGCCGCCATGGATCCCCAGAATCCAGGCGCTTCGATTCAATGGTCCAACATGGCGACCAACGCCCATGGCTCGGTGACGCCCGTGGCCGAGCCCTATGTCGAGAACAAGCTCACCTGCCGCAGCTTCGTAGCGGCACAGTCGGGCCAAAGCGGCGGGACGGTCAGGGGATCGAACCCGGCGCAATGGTACCAAGGCAAATCCTGCCGCAAGAGCGGTACGCCCTGGTCCATCGTCAGCGTACAGCCCTGGGCCCTGCCGAGGGCATAAATCGCCGGCGCCGGCAGCCCGGTTAATCGAACATTCAGGTGGCTGCGCTTATACTGTTCACCATGCCGTGCGAAGTATCACGGGGCTTTCACGTTAACCATGATAGCTTCGCCGCCAAATATTCACAGTCCGGCCCTCACCTCGCTTCAAAGCACCTTCAGGGTGAATGTAAGTAGAGCGTGTCGTTGCGTATGGAGTTAATCATGACGACCTCCCCTCTTTCCTCTGCCCGACCGAGCGAAGGGCCCGCACCCCAGCAGGGGTCCCCGCGCGAACAGTTGCAGCACCTCTATCGTGCCATCGGCATTTCGGCTGTCGCCGCCGCTGCGGCGCAGGTGGCGCGAGTGGTGGCCAAGCCTGAAAAACCCAAATATGAAATGCCAGCCTGCCTGCGCGAGGAAGACGACGATCTCGCCGCTTGAGCGAAAACATTCTGCATTTGTCGATATGCGACGCGGCCACGACGGCTTGAATGCGGCATACTGGTAATATTGAACTTATGAATGAATCGCAGCCGCGCCGCAAAGCGCGGCTTTTCTTTATGACGTGGCGGCTCATTTACTTGTGACGTTCTTGCAACATGTTGCAGCAAAATAGCATCGATGTCGCAATTGGGCCAATCATGTCGCCGTTCCGTCATAATTCCCGCGCCTTCGCTGTCAATTATAAGCCAAGTTATTGTCGTACCTGCGTAAATCTGCACACGTAGCTGTCGTGTATCTTGGTTGAGGACCAGATTATGGACATCGAGGGATCGCGTCTCCAGCAGCCCGCTCAGGACAAGCGGGAAAAGCTCGAGGATCGTTATGGCAAGATTGCCATGCCGGCTCTGGCTGCAGCCGTCGGGGCAGCGCGCAAAGAAAAGGATCAGCGTCAGATGAGCGCGGAGGCAGCTTATACCCGCCTCCAGCAAATGGCCCAGTCGTAAGACCTGGTATACTTTCCTTTACGGCACTAGACCTGTTACGGCTGGCAACCGGCTTTTCCGGATGCGACGCCTTTGTGCGTAAGTACGGTTGGGCGATGGCCGACTGATATCGGCCGCCCTGGCAGGACGAGAATGCGCCGAAGCTGCCGGTTGAAATCGTCTTCGGCCGTTTGCACTCGATACGCCGAGCTGATCGAACTCCCGGCACACTGCGCACATTGCCTCCGCTGCCCAATCTTGGGTCCCGGTCACATCTTTGTTCATGCCGAAGGGCGCCTGGAGCGCCTGGCGATTAGACGGCATCACCTCGAATCGCAAAGACGCGTCGAAACAAGAGCTAGAGCAACCAGGCGATCGCACTCGAGCGCGCTTTGCTCCTGCGTCTCTCGCCGCCGTGCGGCGAAGATCGGCTGTTTCACTGGACGGATCCGGCTGGGCCCCTTCGTCATTTCCTAGCCGCCCCCAATGATCGCCTTCTCCGCCGAACCCGCGGCGGCAGGCGCCCACGGAGGACAGCGCCAGCAGCCGGCCATGACAGCGAATGGCGGGGCGACCTGGACAACAAAAAGCCCCGGTGGAGATCCGGGGCTCTTGTCGAGATCACCTTGGATTTCGCGCCCTGCCCAGCACAGCGCCGAAATCCATCGTCAGCGCACGATCACCTTGGTGCCGGCGGGAACGCGGTTATAGAGATCGATCACATCGATGTTGCGCATGCGGATGCAGCCGGACGATACGCTGCGGCCGATCTTCTCGGGCTCGTTGGTGCCATGGATGCGATAAAGCGTGTCCTTGCCGCCCTGGAAGAGATAGAGCGCGCGCGCCCCCAGCGGGTTGGTCCAGCCCCCTTCGGTGCGCTTGACATGCGGCCAGCGCGCAATCATCTCGGCCGGCGGATTCCAGGTCGGCCACTCCGCCTTGTGATCGATGACCGCCTCGCCCGTCCAGCCGAAGGCCTCGCTGCCGAGAGCCACGCCATAGCGCATCGCCTTGCCGTCGGGCAGCGTGTAATAGAGCAGATGCTGCTTGGTCTCGACCACGATCACACCCGGCGGCTCTCCGGTGGGATTGTCGACCATGTAGCGGGCATACATCTTGTCCACGTCGCCGGTCGGAATCATCGCCATGAACTGCGCGTCCCGCTCCGAGAGCACGGGATCGGCCGTCTTGGTATATTGGCAAGCGCCCAGACTCAGCGACATGGCCGCGAGCACGGCATAATGGACCAGTTTCATAGTACCCCCGAATACGTCAGCGCGTAGCTAGTACCGCCATCATTATGGTTACTGTTCGGTTAAGCCCGGCGGTACAGGCAGACGAGAGCCGGAAACCTCAACACATGCACAGTACAAAAATGAAACAACCAGTGGGTGTCAATGCGGCGTGATTAAAAAACAAGAAGTGTTGCCGATATCATACGCTGCAGCGTCGCCGCCCCCGCGAACCTCAAATCCGGAGGGTTTTGCGATCCGGCACAATCGCCGGGACTTGCAAAGGCACGTCGAAACAAAGAATTAAGGCCATGAGCACCGGGACATCGACGCACCTCTCCATGGCCAGGCACATCGCCCTCGTTTCCTGAGAGGAAGTTGGGATAGGCATAAGAATTGCAGGCTACATTCTTTAAAAAACTACACCTCTCTCCTGGCGAGACGGGTGTGAAGCTTTTTCTCTACAGGATGCCCAAGCTGAAAGGAGCGGACAAACCTCCTGCAAGGCCTGCCCGCTCAAGTTACTGCTATGGAGAGTAGAGTTACGTCCACGGCAACCCGGTTTCCCGGTCGCTGCACCACTGTGCCTTACGGCACAGCCGGCCGCCGCAGCAGCGACTATTCGTCAATGAGCAGTCGAGGGACGCGTCGGCGCCGAGAAGCTCAGGGCGCTGTCGATTCCGGCGATAATTCCGCGGGCCAGGTCGACATGACGGCCGACTCCGGCGGAAAGGGCATCCCGCATCTGGGAGTCGAGAGGAGAATTATTGATGGCAACACCGAGGCTGGACAAGGTCGCGCAAAGCTCTCCCAGCAGACGCTGGTGCTGTCGGATCGACAGCATATAGGCGCGATGCAGCTCGGTGATATCTGGCGCCGACATGTCGACATCGTCGTTCCAGGCCAGGCGTTCGTTTGAGGTCAACATCGATAGTCCCCGACGATTTTGCGTGGGCTCGTGCTGAATTTCGGCCCCGCTGATGCAGCAATGGTTAATTGGAAACGGCCCCTTCGCGCTGTGCGTTTTCGCACATCGCTGTGGGGCGGTATCCTCATGCCGCCTGTCCAATCAGGGGGAAGAAGGGCATCGGCGGCATATGGGAGGGGGCGCCGCTGCTGTCGAGAGAACACCATCGCCCTCTATCCGCCTATGCGAAAGCGCACAGAGTGGTAACTGGCGGCGGCGACGCGGTCCGCGGCCATATCGGGCGCCACAACCTTTGCTTGTATTCGAACCTGCAAAGGGCGAGCATGGTGCAACAGGCGTCCGACGACGACTCCATTGGAGTTTTCCATGCAGAAAGGCTTTTGCTTTACCCTTCTGGGCCTCCTCGGCCTGGCCGGCGCCTCGTTGGCGTTTGCCGCGAGCGCGCGGGCCGAGGAAGGAGCTCGCGTCATGCTGGTGCTCGACGCCTCGGGCTCGATGTGGGGCAAGGTGGGCGCGATCACCAAGATCGAAGCGGCCCGCCAAACCGTCGGCACCATCTTGAAAGGCTGGCCCTCGGAGGACCATCTCGGCTTGATCGTCTATGGCCACCGTCGAAAAGGCGACTGTGCCGACATCGAGATGCTCAAGCCGGTCGGGCCTGTCGACGGGCAGACATTCATGACCATGGTCGGCGGCTTGACCCCCAAGGGCCGCACACCGATGACGGACGCCGTGCGAGCCGCCGCCGAGGCGATGAAGGGGCATGAAGGCCGGGCGACCATCATCCTGGTTTCGGACGGCGTCGAGACCTGCAACGCCGACCCCTGCGAAGTCGCTGCCAACCTGAAGAAGGCCGATATCGACCTCGTCGTCGACACCGTCGGCTTCGACATCAAGGATCCGGAGGCCAATCGCGAACTGCGCTGCATGGCAGCGGCGACAGGCGGCATCGCCCTGCAGGCCGAGGATGCCGGCGAACTCACCAAGGCGATCCAGCAGGCCGTCCATGCCGCTCAGGGCAATCCACCTCCGCCGGCACCAGCCCCTGAACCCAAGATCGAACCGAAGGCGGAGCCCAGACCGGCATGGAACCTCACCGGCTATGCCCGGCTGGCCGCCGGTGACGATCCGCTCACCGACAATCTGCAATGGGAACTCACCCGGCTGGCGCCAGAAGGCGTCACCCCTGAAACGGTGATGACCAGCTACAACGCCAACATCCATGAACAGGTTGCTCCGGGCGACTACATCCTGACACTCACGGCCGGACAGGCCAGCGTGCGGGCACCCGTCACCATCAAACCCGGCGAGATGAACCGCGTCGACATGGCGCTGAACGCCGGCCGCCTCGGCCTGCGCGCCAAGCGGACGGCGACGGAAACCGCCCTGGAAAACGCGACCTGGACCGTCAAGGCCAAGGGCGGCACCGACGACCTGTTCACCAGCTATGATGCCGAGACGGCGGTCATCCTGCCGGCGGGCGAATACAGCGTCACGCTCAAGCTCGGCACGTCCATCCAGTCCCGCGACGTCGAGGTCGCACCGGCCGAAACGGTTCCCGTCGAGATCATCGCCGGGGTGGGCAAGCTCAAAGCCAAGGTTGTGTTCGTTTCCGGAGGCTCCCTTGTGAAGGACCCCCATGTGGAGATCCTCGCCGGCGCCACAGCGGTCGACGGCGAATCATTCCTGGCCGATGCCTATGACGGCGAGCCGGTCTTCGATATTGCAGCCGGCACGTACCGCGTTCATGTCCATATCGACGGTGTAGACCGGGTATTCCCGCTGGAGATCAAGGCCGGCGAAACGGTGACGGCTTCCTTCCCCCTCGATGCGGGCCTTGCCGCCCTCGACGCACCGGGCGCGGATTCGGTGCGCATCACCAGCCCCGAAACCGATATTTATGGAGAGGCGAAGGAAATCACCCGGCTCTACACCCTGCCGGCGCACTACGTCCTGCCTGCCGGCAAATACAAGATCAGTGCCTGGAAGGGCGATGTCAGCATCGTCCAGGACGTCGAGATCAGGGCAGGCATTCGCAATGAGGTGAAGCTGGCCCTGCCACAATGATCCCGGCTTCGTCGGCGCAGTCGGTGAACGCGCTTATGTCAGGGGAACACCAGATATCGTCTCCTCGCGCCGCTGCGGGTATCGGCCACCAGGAGTTCGATGGTGTCGACCTCGCCCTCGTGCCGTAGGCCGGCCACCACCGTGGTGACGGTCAAGTCCGGCCAGGCTCGCCGCACCGCCAGTCGAATCGCCTGCTCGACATCCAGCTCCATCCGTGTCGGATCGGGCATGCTCCAATCCTCGAAGACGAGCCCGAGCGTTCGCGCCAGCGTGATGCGAAGCTGATCGTCGCTTGGAAGATCGGACATGCGAAGAGCCCCCCGTAACCACGACGCACATCATGCGCTGGTCCGGCCGCAAATGAGAAGCATCACATCGCTCGAGATTGACCAGCCGGATTGAGGCGCCTTCAGCGTCGCAGAAACGCTTTGGCATTGCGACGCTATGTCAGGGTGAAGACGCTGGGAAAGCGCGTCTTTCTTTCGGAGGGCGATATCAAATCGGCTTTGCCGCCAGGGCCGCGACCCAGTGATCGAGCCGCTCCTTCAGGACCCGTTCGCGCACGAAGGCGACCTCCTCATCCTCAAGTTCCTCCACGATCTCGAGCCTGAAGGCGTGCTCTCCATGTTTCTTCCAGGCAGTCTGCAAGGCCTGATTCAGGCTGACGCCCTGGCCCAGGGTGAACCAGAGCCTGTTGCGGATCTTGGAGAGGTCCGGCGCCCGGCCGACCCAGCAGTCTCCTGTCTCGGCGCAGCGGACAGCGTAGATGCCGGCTGCGATCTTGCGCTTCTTGTAGGCGTCGACGACCGCCTTGCGCTCTTCACGTTTCATGGGCGGCCTCCTTCGTCCGAGCCGGAATGGCATTGAATTTCGGCGGACAGCCTTAAACCAGATCCGCACACTCTGCAATATTACCCGGGTATATTGACTTCAAAAATTTCTCCCGGATATAAACCCGGGAGTTTCACCCGGCCTGTCCAGGGCTGGACCTTCCCGAATACCGAGGAAAATCATGCAGCCTTTTCTCTCTCCCTCGCAGGAGGCTGGACGGGCCTTCGTAATGCGCGGCCTTTCCGGACCCGTCACCATGCTCAACCTGCTGCGTTTTCGTGAGGTCGCCGACTATTCGGCATCGCCGGATCTCGCCCCTGCCGCGGAAATCAGCGGCGAGGAAGCCTTTCGACGCTATATCGTCCACACGCTGCCCTTTCTGGCGCGAAGCGGCGGGGAACTGCTGTTCCTCGGCACTGGCGGGGCTTTCCTGATCGGGCCCGAAACGGAACGCTGGGACCAGGTCATGCTGGTCCGGCAGGCCACGGTACAGAGCTTCCTCGCCTTTGCCGACGACGGGGACTATCTCGCCGGGCTCGGGCACCGCACCGCCGCCCTGGCTGATTCCCGTTTGCTGCCGCTCACGCAGTTGCCGATTCCGGCCTGAAGCGCGCATTCAACAACTCGCCGATCTGCCTTCGCGCGCGTTCGGCCTCCGGCAGCGGCAACAGCATCCAGGCATGCACCATGCCGGCCTGCTCGAGGAGTTCGACGGGCTGCCCGGCCGCCTTCAAGCGCTGCTCCAGCCTGTGGGCCTCGGGATTGAGGAGATCGGCGGTGCTGGTCATGATGGCGATCGGCGCCAGCCCCCGCATCTCGCCATAGAGCGGACTGACCGCGGGATCGTTTAAGGGCAGGTCGCCGGCATAGAGGCGTGCGGCCGCGCGAGCCGCCTCGGGCGTTATCACGGGATCATGCGGCCTATGCGCCAGTGTCGCCGGGTCGTCCATGGTGAGGTCGAGCCAGGGCGAAAGCAGAACGAGCTGGCCAGGCTGAGGCTGGCCGGCCGCGACCAGGGCCTGGGCCAGCGCGAGCGCCAGCCCGCCTCCGGCCGAATCGCCCATCACCACCACACGCTCCGGCGCAACCCGGGCGCACAGATCGGTGTAATGCGCCAGCACGCTCGCCAGCACTTTCCGATGACCGTTTTCGGGAGCCAGCGGATAGAAAGGCACCGTGACGCTGCAGCCGGTGCGCCGAATCAGATTTTCGAGAAAGCGCCAATGCAGGAAGCTGATCGCAAACGAATAGGCGCCGCCATGCAGATAGAGCAGGTGAAAGGGCGCCTTCCCGCCATCGCGGGCTCCGAGATGAAACACGCGGTCACCATGCGCAATGTCCTGCCGGATCTCACACAGATTGCGCAAGCGGGCGGAGGGCAATGCAGGGCCGGTACGGCGGCTCAGGCGGATCAACGCCTGCAGAACCGGCGGCCTAGCCCAATCCTTCACCCTGAGCAGGCGAAACAGACCATGGAGCGAGCGTGAGGCGAAACTGGGCTCGGCGGCCGCGGGCATCCCACCGGACGGCGCCTCGAGAGTTTTCGCCTTAGGACCTGGCGCCTTCACGCTTGAAAATCGGCTCAACCCGGCTGGCCTGCCGCAGGAAGACGAAAATGGCATAAAAGGCCACGAGGCCGAACACGCATTGCAGGACGACTTCAACCGTGGGCCCGAGCTGGAAAAAGCCAGCCAGCGCCCAACCGGAAGCCCAGGCCGCACCGAGCAACTCGGTGCCGATCAGAATGGCGGCCGAGCAAACGGTGATCAGGCTGGGCCAATTGATGGACTTGTCAGAGCTGGGCAAAGGCGGCTCCCTGGCGGCTTCCGTGAACGTCGTCCCATGCCTCTATACCATCGCGTCGCGCTTTGCTACGCCCCTTCTGGAAAGAAGCGCGCTGGAGCGAATTGGCACTCTTGCGCTAACGCTTTGTTTCCGTGCGCCTTTGCGATTCCGGCAGATCGCAGGGTGTGTGAGATGACAAATCGTCCATGTAAGTCTTCGCCTGGAAAGCCCCTGCCCCATGGAAACCCCCGTTTTCGGTCATGCCGCCGTCGCCACGCCCCATCATCCGGCCAGCGAAGCCGGCCAGCGCATCCTGATCCAGGGCGGCAACGCCATCGAGGCGATGATCGCCATGGCAGCCACCATCGCCGTCACCTACCCGCATATGAACGGGATCGGCGGCGATGGCTTCTGGCTGGTGGCCGACAAAAGCCGCCGCGTCCGGGCGATCCAGGCCTGCGGCCCCGCCGGCAGCCGGGCCACCCTCTCGGCCTTGCGCGATCTCGGCCATGACGAAGTGCCGTCTCGCGGCGTCCTTTCCGGCCTTACCGTTCCCGGCGCGATCGCCGGCTGGCAGATCGCCGCCGACATGGCCAGAGCCTTCGGCGGCCGGCTGCCCCTGGCCCTGCTGCTGGAAGACGCCATCCGCCATGCCCGAGAAGGCATTCCCGTGTCGGCTTCGCAGGCTCGCGTCGAGCCGGCCGAAATCGACGAACTCAAGACCGTGCCGGGATTCGCCGCCCACTTCATGCCGTCCGGCGAGGCCCCCAAGGCTGGAGACCGCCTCGTCCAGCCGGCCCTTGCGGGACTGTTGGAACAACTCACCCATGCCGGGCTCGACGATTTCTATCGTGGCGACGCGGCCCGTGAAATCGCGGCCGATCTCGACCGCGCCGGTGCCCTCGTCACCCGGGAAGACCTCCGGCGCTATGAAGCAAGGCTGCGCGAACCGTTGAGCCTTGCCCTGCAGGGTGTCACGCTCCATAGCCTGCCGCCCCCGACGCAAGGTCTTTCCACGCTGATCATCCTTGGCCTCGCCGAGCGCCTCGGCCTCGAGCGGGCGGGTAGCTTCGACCACCTCCATGGCCTAGTCGAGGCTGCCAAACGGGCATCGGCCATCACTGATCGCGAGATCGCCGACCCGGCCGTGATGAGCGCCGATCCCGCCGGCTTTCTCTCCTCCGGCTTCCTCGGCCACGAAGCCGCGGCGATCTCGATGACGCGTGCCGCCGCCTTCCCGCTGCCAGGCGCCAAGGGGGACACCGTCTGGATGGGCGCGATCGACAGGGAAGGCCTCGCCGTCAGTTATATCCAGTCGCTCTATTGGGATTACGGCTCAGGCCTGGTCCTGCCGAAGACCGGCTTGCTGATGCAGAACCGCGGCGTGGCCTTTTCGCTGGACGTGCGCTCGCCCCGCGCTTTGGCGCCCGGGCGCCTGCCCTTCCACACCCTTGCGCCGGCCATGGCGCTGTTTTCCGATGGGCGGACAATGCCGTTCGGTACCATGGGCGGCGATGCCCAGCCGCAGATCCTGGCACAGATATTCTCGCGCTATCGCCTGGGCGAAAGCCTCGCGGCCGCCGTCGACGCCCCGCGTTTCACGCTCGCTCGCGACAGGGGAACCGGAAAATCCGCATTGCAATTGGAAGATCGTTTCGACGAGAGCCTTCTCAATGCGCTCGACCGCGCCGGTCATGCCATCGACATCGGCGCGGCCTATGCGGATAGCTTCGGCCATGCCGGAGCACTCGTCCGCCATAGCAGGGACGGGCGCATCGAGGCCGTGCACGACCCGCGCGCCGACGGCGGCGCCCTGGGGCTTTAGAATTGTCATGGACGCTTGAGAATGGCCACACGTTACGCGATCTATTATGTGCCCTCTGCCGATTCGGCGCTCTGGCGCTTCGGCAGCGAAGTCCTGGGTTACGACGCCTTCACCGGCCAGGACGTGCCGCAATGGCATCCGCCCGGCATTGCGGCGGCGGACTGGCACGCGATGACCGCCGACCCTCGGCTCTATGGCTTTCATGCCACCTTGAAGGCGCCCTTCCGCGCTGCCGAAGGGTGGGGCGAGGCGGCCCTCGCCTCGGACTTCCTCGCCTTCGCAAAGGGCCACAGGCCGGTCGATCTCGGCGCCTGGGTCATCCAGCCGATCCCCTCCTCGCGCAGCGGCCGTGCCTTTCTCGCCATCGTCCCGGCAGAACCGCCGGCTGAATTGGCCGCCCTGGAAGGCAGCATCGTCAGTCATTTCGACAGGCTGCGCGCGCCGCTCACGCCCGCCGAGATCGCCCGCCGCAATCCCGAGCGCCTGAGCGAACGCCAGCGCACCTATCTTCACGCCCACGGTTATCCCTATGTGCGCGAGGAATTCCGCTTCCACATGACACTGTCGGGCGCCATCGAGAACGCCGCAGCCATCGGCGAGCGCCTGGACCGGCGAGCGAAGGAGCTCGAGGTCGCCCCCCGCCTGCACATCGACCGTCTCGGCCTGTTCCGCCAGGACGATGGCGGGCGTTTCCGCGTCATCGACGTCGCCCTGCTCCAGGGCGTTTTCCAGAAAAGTTGATAGACTTTTCGATTAAGAAAACGCGTCAAAACAAGGAATTAGAGAGCAAAGTGCGATTCGGAGAAATCGCACTTTGCTCCAGGGCTGACGACGCCGGCTTTTTCCGCCATGGTCAGGCCGCGTCCGCCCTTTCGGCGGCATGCGGCTTGCCGTACAGCCCGATATGGGCATCGCCCCAGGCCTTCAGCGCCAGCAGGACCGGCTCCATGCTGCGGCCGAGCGGCGAGAGGCTGTATTCCACCTTGGGCGGCACCTGCGCATAGACCTTGCGCTCGATCAGCGCATCCTCCTCCAATTCCCTGAGTTGATTGGTCAGCATGCGCGGCGTGACATTGGCGATATGGCGGCGGATCTCGCTGAAGCGCAGCGTGCCCGAAAGCAGATGGAACAGGATGATCGACTTCCACTTGCCGTCGATCAGGCCGATGGCAGCCTCGACCGAACAGCCCGGCGCGCAATCGAACCGGGAATGGCGTGCTTTGGCCATGATAGTATCCTTTTTGACACTATAGGCTTTCTTTGTGCCTATTGACGATATCCGATCATAAGCACAGGTTCCGCCCACAGCAATCAGCGACGAGGAGCGAACCATGAAAGCGATCGGATACAGGACGGCCGGCGCCATCGATAGCGCGAAGGCGCTGGAGGATATCGAGCTGCCCCGTCCCAAGGCAACCGGCCGCGACATTCTGGTCGAGGTCGCGGCGATCTCCGTCAACCCGGTCGACACCAAGGTGCGCCGCAGGGCTTCGCCGGAGGCGGGCGAGTGGAAGATCCTGGGCTGGGACGCGGTCGGCCGGGTGGCCGAGATCGGCGAAGCGGTAACCACCTTCAAGCCCGGCGACGAGGTGTTCTATGCCGGCTCGATCACCCGGCCCGGCGCCAACAGCCAGTTCCATCTGGTCGATGAGCGCATCGTGGGCCATAAACCGAAAAGCCTGTCGAATGCCGAGGCCGCCGCCCTGCCGCTGACGGCCATCACGGCCTGGGAGATGCTGTTCGACCGGCTCGACATCCGTCGTGCCGTGCCCGGAGCGGCCAATGCCATCTTGATCGTCGGCGGCGCCGGCGGGGTTGGCTCGATCGCCATCCAGCTCGTCCGCGCGCTGACCGACGTGACGGTCATCGCCACTGCGTCGCGCCCGGAGACGCAGGACTGGGTGCGTGAGCTGGGCGCGCATCATGTCGTCGACCATGGCAAGCTGATCGCCGAACAGGTCGCCGCCCTTGGCATCGGTGCGCCTGCCTTCGTCTTTTCCACCACCGAGACCCAGCGCCACCTCGACGAGATCGTCGAGTTGATCGCGCCGCAGGGCCGGTTCGGGCTGATCGACGACCCCGAGGCACTGAGCATCATGGGCTTCAAGCGCAAGGCGGTCTCGATCCATTGGGAGTTGATGTTCACCCGAGCCATCTTCGAGACGCCCGACATGGGCGAGCAGGGCAAACTGCTCGACGAGGTCGGGGAACTGATCGATGCAGGCAAGATCCGCACGACGCTCAGCCAAGTGCTCCGCCCGATCAATGCCGAGAATTTGAAACAGGCCCATGCCTTGATCGAAAGCGGGCGCGCCAAAGGCAAGATCGTGCTGGAGGGCTTCTGAGATATGCAGCCGGCCTGCTGGGCGTCGCATTAAAGGTTCCGAAGCTGGAAGCTGTTATGAAACGCATGCGCTTCAGGGCCAAAGGCGATGGCGTTTTTTTGCGATTGGAGGGAATCACCCGCCAATCGCAAAGCCGCGTCGAACCAAAAAGCCGGAGTAAAGAGTGTCCACGCTTGAACGCGCTTTGCTCCGGAGAGCGCCATCCTTCCGCCCCACTCGGCGGGTTACAACCCTCCAGGTGGTGAATCGCTCTTGTTCCCGCCCGCTGCAATCCGGATCGTTCATGCGCTCGCTTCTTCTCGCCGCCGTGCTGCTCGGCTGCCTCATCGGACCCGCTGCGGCCCATCCGCATGTCTTCGTCAATTCGGCCAGCGAGATCGTTTACGACGACAAGGGGCGCGTAACCGGCGTCAAGCAGCATTGGACCTTCGACGAAGCCTTCTCGTCCTATGCCACGCAGGGACTTCAGCAGAGTGCGGATGGCAGCTACAGCCGCCAGGCCCTTGCCCCGCTGGCGCAGACCAATGTCGAGAACCTCAAGGATTTCGGCTATTTCACCTTCGCCAAGCTCGGCGGCAAGGAGCTTTTGTTCAAGGATCCGGTCGACCCCTATCTCGATTTCACCAACGGCGTCCTGACCCTGCATTTCTTCCTGCCGCTGTCCTCCCCGCAGACGCAGGGGCAGAAGGCCCTGGCGATCCAGATCTACGACCCGACCTATTACGTCGCTTTCACCCTTGATGACGAGACCCCCGCCAAGCTCGACGGCTCCCCGCAGGGTTGCGCACTCAACGTCATCAGGCCCAAGCCTCCGAGCGAGGAGCAAAAGGCCGCCGCCCTGCAGCTCGACGAGGCCTATTTCAGCGCGCTGGACCAGAACAAGGATTTCGGCGCCAAATTCGCCAACAACATCCAGGTGAACTGCCCGTGACAACGGGTACAGGCCGCATTTCCAGGCGGATCGCGCATGCGGCGCCGGCCGTGCTGGTTCTGCTGCTGCTCGCCGCCGGCGAGGCCCTCGCGCAGAAGAGCACGCCCTTCGGCATCAGCCGGCCGGAGCAATCGATCACCGGCCCCGCCAGTCCCTTCCTCGCCTGGATCCTCAGCGAAACCGCCCGCTATTATCAGCTGCTCGTCGACGCCCTGAAGGAATCCAAGCAGAACGGCACCGCCAGCCTCGGGCTGATCGCCCTCAGTTTCGGCTATGGCGTCTTCCATGCCGCCGGTCCCGGCCACGGCAAGGCGGTGATTTCCTCCTATCTGTTCGCCAATGACGAGGCGGTGAAACGCGGCATCGCGCTCTCCGGCGCCTTTGCACTGGTGCAGGCGCTGTCCGCCATCGCCATGGTGTCGGTGCTGGCCGCCATTCTCAACGTCACCGCCCAGACCATGGATGCCTCCACCCTGATGCTGGAGCGCCTCTCCAATTTCATGGTGATGGCCGTGGGCGCCTGGCTGTTCTGGCGCAAGGGCCGCGCCCTCTGGGGGCTGATCGCCGCCCGCTTCGGCCTGCCCGGCGCCAGCATCCATGTCCATGACGCCAATTGCGGCCATCTCGCCTTGCCGACCGACAGCGAGACTGCCAAGCGCAACAATATGCGGGCTATCCTTGCCGCCGGCCTCAGGCCCTGCACGGGCGCCATCATCGTGCTGGTGTTCGCCTGGCGGCAGGGAATCTACGGCTCCGGCATCATCGCGACCTTCGCCATGGGCCTCGGCACCGCCCTCACCATCGCCGTCATCGCCACCGTCGCGGTGCTGGCCAAGAGCCTCGCCGTCCGCCTTGCCGCCCCGCAAAGCTTTGCCGCCGCCATCACGGTGCGCACGCTCGAAATGGGCCTTGCCTTCATGGTCTTCGCGCTCGGCCTCATCCTGCTTGCCGGCGTGATAAATTTACCCTCCGCATAGGCCCTGCCATCGCCAAAATGCTTGGCCGTAAAAAAGCCGCGCAGTATGATAGTGCAAGGTGTGCCGAAAGGTGCGCCCAGCGCGACTTTCCGGCTCAATCCGCAGGAAGAAGCGGCCAGCCGGGGGCGGCCGGAGGATCGACCGATGGGCCAGCAGATAGAAGCCGTCGTCCAGCGCCTGAGGCGCTTCGCCCGGGCGCTCAGCCAGGATTCCGACGGAGCGGATGCGCTGGTCCTCGAGATCCTGTCGGCGCATGAAGGCAAGCGTCTCGATTATACCCGCCTGCTTACGGCCCTGATCGCCCGCCGCCGCGACCTCGATGACCGTGAAAATCAGCTCAAGACACAAAGGCCGCCGACCAAGGCCGGCTGTTCCGGCCATCCCGACATCCTGCGTGCCTTCGAGCGCCTGCCCCTGGGCGATCGCGAAGTCCTGGCCCTGATCATTATCGAAGGGCTGGACTACGAAACCGCCGCGGCCGTGCTCGCTGTACGCGAAGAAGCCTTCATCGCCCGTCTCACCCGGGCTCGCGAGGCCTTTTCGCGCCAGGTGGACGGACAGCGCCACGCCGTGCTGCGGATCGTGAAATGACCGAACCCACCCGTATTCCGGATCGGATCTTCAATGCCCTGGTCGATGGCCGGCTCTCCGCGCGGGTGGAGCGGGAAACGCGCGAGGCGCTGGAGACCGATCCCCAGGGCAGCGAGCGTGCCGCGACCTGGCAGCGCCAGAGCGAGGCTCTGCATGCGGCTCTCGCTCCCATCGCGCGCGAACCCCTGCCGCTTTCGATGATGCTGAAGCTCCGCCACGACAAGCCGGTCGCATGGCATCGTGACAGCACGCTTTGGACCTATATCGGCGTTTTCGCCGCCGGAATCGCTGTCGGCCTGGCTCTCGACCTCGCTATGCCGACCTTGCGTGCTCTGATCGGCATTTGATTTTGATATTTCAGTAATACTGAAAATCGTATAACATTTCAGTTGAAATTAAAAACCTTCATGCCTAAGTTGGCGGCATGAAACTCGACGCCTGGCTCAAGCAGACCGCCACCCCCCGCAGCGCCTTCGCCAAGACGGTTGGGCTGTCGCCTGCGAGCATCACCGCCCTGTGCAACGACGAGACGGCGTGGATTTCCCGCGAAACCGCCGGACGCATTGCCGAAGCAACCGGCGGCAGCGTCACTCCCAATGATTTTCTGGGCCTCGCCCCGGTTCGAGACCATCTCAAGGAGACTGTCGTGTCCCATCAGAAGATTCAGGCCGCCATCGAGGCCTTTGCCCGCGGCGAGATCGTGGTGGTGGTCGACGACGACGACCGCGAGAACGAAGGCGACCTGATCATCGCCGCGAGCCACCTCACCACCGAGAAGATGGCCTTCATCATCCGCCATTGCTGCGGCATCGTCTGTGCGCCCCTGACGCTGGAGGAGGCCAAGCGCCTGCGGCTCGATCCCATGGTGTCGCAGAACGACGCTCCGCTCGGCACGGCCTTCACCGTCACCGTCGACGTCAAGCATGGCCTGACCACCGGCATCTCGGCCGAGCAGCGCGCCAACACGGTGCGGGCGCTCGCCAATCCCAATATGGGCGCCACGGACTTCGTGCGCCCCGGCCACATCTTCCCGCTCATCTCCAAGGAAGGCGGCGTGCTGATGCGTTCCGGCCATACCGAGGCGGCGACGGACCTGTGCAAGCTCGCCGGCCTGCCCCAGGTCGCGGCGATCTGCGAACTCGCCAATGATGACGGCACCGTCAAGCGCGGCCCCGAAGTCATGGCCTTCGCTGAGACCCACGGCCTGCATGTGGTTTCGATCGCCGATCTCATCGCCTTCCGCCAGGCCCGCGAAAAGCTGGTCGAGCGCGTGGCGACCTTCACCGTGGAGAGCGAGATCGGGCCGCTCACCGCCTATGCCTACACCACGCCCTATGACGAGGTGCAGCAACTCGCCTTCGTCTATGGCAAGATCGGCGACGGCGAGAACGTGCCGACCCGTCTGCATCGCGCCGATGTGGTGACGGATGTGTTCGGCGGCGCCAAGACGCTCGGCACCTCCCTCGCCAAGTTCAAGGAAGCAGGCCGGGGCGTGATCGTCTATCTGCGCGACGGCACCGCGGGCGTCCCCATGGTGACGCACGGCTCGGACCACGGTTCGGAGGCCGTACGCAACGAACAGTGGCGCGAAGTCGGGCTCGGTGCCCAGATCCTGCGCGACCTCGACGTCTCTTCGATCAAACTGCTCTCGACCAAGCCGCGCACCTATATCGGCCTCAGCGGCTTCGGCATCGAGATCAAGGGCACGGAGACGGTGTGATCCGGCGGCGAGCCGCTTTGCATCGCGGCTCGATCGCGCGTCCGATATTGCTCCTCCAGCCATTCGATGAAAACCCGCAGGCGTGGTGACAGCGGACGCGCCTGCGGATAGAGCACGTGCACGGGAATCGGCAGCGGCGGAAATTCGCTGAGGATTTCCACCAGCGTCCCGTTCGCGAGTTCGGAACGCACGCGATAAAATGGGATCTGGACGATACCCAGGCCCGCGCACCCCATGGCGAAATTGGTCTCCGGGCCCGCCACCGTAATGTCGATCGGCAGGTTCACCTCCCGAACCTTGCCCGAGACGGTGAAGGTGAAGGCCGCACTGGCAGGCTGATCGGGCGCCAAGAGCCCAACCCGGCGGTGACCGTTTGCCAGATCCTCGGGTGTGCGAGGGGTGCCGAACCGCGCGAGATAGTCGGGACTGGCGAAGGTACCCCGCCTCAGCTCAGCGAGCTTGCGGCGGACGAGCGATGTGTCGGTCAAGGCCCCGGCCCTCACGATGCAGTCGATTCCCTCCCGCACCAGGTCGAGCGGCTGGTGGATCTCGCTCAGATGCAGGCGGATGCCGGGATAGCGCCGGATGAAGTCCGGCAGGCCAGGCACGAGAAAATAACGGGCCTGCGGACCATGCACGTCCGCCCGCAACTGCCCTGCCGGCTTTGCTCCCTTGAAGCCGGCCTCGCTGTCCTCCAAGTCGGCGATCAGGCTGATGCAGCGCTGGCAATAGATTTCTCCTTCCAGCGTAGGCCGTACCACCCGCGTGGTTCTTTCGAGCAGTTGCACGCCCAATCTTCGTTCCAGCTGCTTGACGGCATCCGTCACCGTCGAACGCGGCAATCCGAGACGCTCGGCCGCTGTGGTGAAACTGCGCCCTTCAGCAACACGGACGAAGATTCTCATCGCGTCGAAATGGTCCATCCTATTGTTCGCTCTTCTCGGACATTGTTGACGATAAATGCATGATTATCCGCCGAACTGAAGATGTCATTCTCCTCCTCGCAGTTCGACCGCAGTGCGGGCGTTCGGAGAGGAGCCTCATGGCAGAAAATCGGCCTTCGCGATCGACCACAATCCCTGGATTTAGGGCCAGGCTGGCAGCGGCCATCTCGAAGCCCCTCAGCAAGCCGATCGCGCGGGCCGGTGGCCTTTCCTCGCTGGCGGCCGTCGCCATCCTGGCGGCGGCACCTTTATTTCCCGCCGGACCGGTGCTTCGCGCCGAAACCACCGCCGACTTGGAAAGCAAGGCGGTGGTGGCCTGGGGGCAGATCGCGGCGGTGCTCGAACATCCGCGCTGCCTCAATTGCCATCAGGCCACCGTGCCGCTGCAGGGCGACAGCCGGCGCGTGCATGTGCCGCTGGTGGTGCGCGGCCCGGACAATCATGGGGTCGGGGCCATGCGCTGCGGCAATTGCCACAATGCCATGAGCAACAACGAGACTTCCGGCACGCCCGGCGCCGGTCACGCCGGCCTGTGGCAGCTCGCGCCGATCTCCATGCTGTGGCAGGGCCTATCCAGCCGCGAGCTTTGCGAAATGCTCAAGGACAAAACACGCAACGGCAATCGCGACGGTGCGGCCCTGATCGAGCACATGGAGCATGAACCGCTGGTGCAATGGGGCTGGCATCCCGGCGGCACGCGCCAGCCGGTCCCGATGGCGCATGACGATTTTGTCGCTGCCATGAAGATCTGGGTGCAGGGCGGCATGGCCTGCCCGAAACAAGGAGACATTCCCGGATGATCGCACTGAACGTCAACGGCAAAACCGTCGAGATCGATGCCAGCCCGGAAATGCCCCTGCTCTGGGCTCTGCGTGACTTGCTCAATCTCACGGGCACCAAGTTCGGCTGTGGTCGCGCCATGTGCGGCGCCTGCACGGTGCATATCGACGGCGAGGCGGCACGGTCCTGCTCTATCATGGTCGGAACCGTCGGAGACGGCCGGATCGTCACCATCGAAGCGGTGGATGGTCCGGTCGCCAAGGCGGTGATCGAGGCCTGGCAGAAGCTCGACGTGGTGCAGTGCGGCTATTGCCAGTCCGGCCAGATCATGTCGGCCATCACGCTGCTCTCGGCCAATGCGACGCCGAGCGACGAGGACATCGATCTCGGCATGGAAGGCAATATCTGCCGGTGCGGCACCTATATGCGCATCAAGGCAGCCATCCACGAAGCCGCCAAGACGTTGAAGTGAGGAGACGCGCCATGACCGTTACCGTCTCCGTCGCCTCCCTCTCCCGCCGTTCCCTGGTGAAGGGCGCCGCCGCCGGTGCCGGCCTGTTCGTCATCGGCGCCTTCCTGCCCTTCACCAGGGCGCGGGCCGCCGAAACTGACGGCCCGGCACCTGGCATTTTCGACCCCAATGTCTTTCTGAAGATCGCCCCCGACAATACGGTGACGGTGCTCTGCAAGCATTTCGAGATGGGACAGGGCGTGACCACCGGCCTTACCACGCTGGTTGCCGAGGAGCTCGATGCCGACTGGGCCCAGATGCGCTTCGCCTTCGCCCCGGCCAATGCGGCGCTCTACAACAATCTGCTGTTCGGTCCCGTCCAGGCGACGGGCGGCACCACCTCCATGATGGAAGCCTGGACTCAGATGCGCCAGGTCGGCGCTGCTGCACGCCAGATGTTTCTTGCCGCGGCAGCAAGTCGATGGAAGGTCGCTCCGGCGGAAATCAGGCTCGAAAAAGGCGTGCTGCGCCATGGCGAAGCAAGCGCCACCTTCGGCGAACTCGCTGCCCTCGCCATGACCATGCCGGTGCCGAAGGAGGTCGAACTCAAGGCCCCCGGGGACTGGAAACTGATCGGCTCGCGCCTGCCGCGGCTCGACACGCCGGCCAAGACGACCGGCCAGGCAAACTTCGCCCTCGACACCCGCCGGCCTGGCATGCTTACCGTCGCCGTCAGGCATGCCGATCGTTTCGGTGCCTCGGTAAGCTCCTTCGATGCTTCGAAGGCCCTGAAAGTGCCGGGTGTGATCGAGGTCAGACAACTGCCGAGCGGTGTCGCCGTCTATGCCACCAACAGTTGGGCAGCGATGGAAGGCCGCAAGGCGCTCGAAATAGGCTGGGACAACACCAAGGCTGACCTGCGCTCCACGGATGAACTCTTTGACGATTACCGCAAGAGCATGGCCAGGCCGGGCCTGACGGCTGTCGAACGCGGGTCCGCGGCGAACACCCTCAGGCAGGCGGCCAGGACGCTGGAAGCGGAATTCACCTTTCCCTATCTCGCACACGCCCCCATGGAACCCCTGAACTGCACCATGGAATTGCGCCCGGACGGGGCGGAGATCTGGTCCGGCTGTCAGCTCCAGACCATCGATCAGGTGGTCGCAGCGCAGATTCTCGGCTTCAAGCCTGAACAGGTGACGATCAACACCCTGCTGGGCGGCGGCAGCTTCGGACGGCGCGGCAACCCGGCGGCCGATTGGACGCGTGAGCTCGCCCATGCAGCCAAGGCCATCAATGGCCGGGCTCCCGTGCATCTGATCTGGACACGCGAAGACGATATCAAGGGCGGCTTCTATCGGCCGATGGTGCTGCACAGGATCCGTGTCGGCCTGACCGCAGGCGGTGCGATCTGGGGCTGGGAGCACCACCTTGCCAGCAAACCCATTTTCACCGGCACCCCCTTCGAGGCGACCAGCGTCAACAAGGAAGGGCTCGATATCACCAGCGTCGAGGGCGTGGCCGATACGCCCTACGCCATTCCGGACTTCCACGTCGTGCAGCACAACGTGGATTCGCCCGCACCCGTGCTTTGGTGGCGCTCCATCGGCCATACGCACACCGCCTTCGTCATGGAGACGGTGATCGACGAGTTGGCAACGATCGCCGGCATCGATCCCGTCGCGTTCCGTCTCGATCTGCTCAAGGACGACGCGCGCAATGTCGCCGTGGTGAAGCTGGCTGCCGAGCAGGCCGACTGGGGCAAGGCTATGCCGAAGGGCAAGGGGCGCGGCATCGCCTTTCACAAATCCTTCGGCACCCGCGTGGCGATGGTGGCCGAGGTCACAGTCGAGGACCAGGCGGTGAAGGTCGAGCGCATGGTGGCGGCCATTGATGTCGGTATCGCCGTCAATCCTGACGTACTCACCGCTCAGATCGAGGGCGCCATCGGCTTCGCGCTGTCCATGGTCTTGCGCAACCGCATCACCTTGAAGGACGGCATGGTCGAGCAAAGCAATTTCGACGATTACGAACCCACACGCATGCGCGAAATGCCGCGTGTGGAGGTGCATATCGTCAAGTCGACGCAAGCGCCCACCGGCATCGGCGAGCCAGGTCTGCCGCCGGTCGCTCCGGCGATCGGCAACGCCGTGGCCGCGGCGATCGGCCGGCATCTGCGCGGTCTGCCGCTCGATCTCTCGCAAACGACGTGAGAAGACAACCCCCGAGGGAGCGATCGGGATATGCGAGTGAGACCCGCTTCTTCTCACACCGGCAGCGCGGTCGTCTTCTTGACGCTTCGTAGCGCAAGCGTCGACTGCACGCGCACCACGCCGGGAAGCTGGGTCAGGATTTCGGTGTGGATGCGCTCGAAATCGGCAGCATCAGCATAGGCCACACGGACCATATAGTCGGCTGCGCCGGCCAGGAGGCAGCATTCCGTCACCTCGGGATGACGCTGGATCGCCGCCTCGAAGGCATCGAGCGCACCGCGTCCCTGCTGGTCCAGCGTGACGAGCACGAAGGCCACGCCCGGCAACCCGGCTTCCTTTTCATCCAGCAGCATGACGTAGCGCGAGATCAGTCCACGTTCTTCCAGAAGCTTGACCCTTCTCAAGCAGGCGGAGGGCGAGAGATTGACCTTTTCGGCGAGGTCGACATTGGTCAGGCGGCCGTCGGCCTGCAGCAGCCGGAGAATGGCGCGATCGCGACTGTCGAGCGATATCGAGGATTTTGGCATAAATAGCGATCAAGGCATCATTCCATCGCATACTATGCGACAGAACGCCCCAAACACCAGAGTTTTCCGCGAGAAATTGCGCGATTTCCGCGCCAACATGCCTTTCTAGCCTAAAGCCCGACGACAAGGGCCGGCCTCATCACCAGACAAGGCAAAAACAATGCTGATCGGCGTTCCCAAGGAAATCAAGGACAATGAATTTCGCGTCGGCCTGATCCCTTCTTCCGTTGCGGAATTGGTGCATCACGGCCACAAGGTCTGGGTCGAGACCAATGCTGGCGTCGGCGCCGGATTGTCGGATGCCGATTATGCCGGCGCCGGTGCCGAAATCGTCGACAACCCCGACATCCTGTTCGCCAAGGCGGACATGATCGTGAAAGTCAAGGAACCGCTGGCGGTCGAACGCAAGAAGCTACGCCACGGCCAGATCCTGTTCACCTATCTGCATCTGGCGCCCGATGCGGACCAGACGCATGACCTCGTCGCCTCCGGTGCCGTCTGCATCGCCTATGAGACCGTGACCTCCGCCACCGGCGCCCTGCCCCTGCTGACGCCGATGTCGGAAGTCGCCGGACGCCTGGCACCGCAGGTCGGCGCCCACAGCCTGGAAAAGGCCCAGGGCGGCCGCGGCATCCTGCTCGGCGGCGTTCCCGGCGTTCCCGCGGCAGAGGTCGTCATTCTCGGCGGCGGCGTTTCGGGCACGCATGCGGCGACCATCGCCGTGGGTATGGGTGCGAAGGTCACCGTGGTCGACCGCTCGGCCGAAGCTCTCAAGCGGCTGGCTGCCCAGTTCGGCACGTCGATCTCCACCGTGTTCTCGACCCGCTCGGCCATCGAGGAACTGGTGAAGCGCGCCGATCTCCTGATCGGCACCGTGCTGGTCCCCGGCGCCGCAGCTCCCAAGCTGGTCAGCAGCGACATGGTGCGCAGCATGAAGCCGGGCGCCGTGATCGTCGACGTGGCCATCGACCAGGGCGGCTGCATCGAGACCTCGAAGGCGACCACCCACTCAAACCCGACCTATGTAGTGGATGGCGTGGTGCATTACTGCGTCGCCAACATGCCGGGCGCGGTGGCGCGCACCTCGACGTTCGCGCTCAACAATGTCACCCTCCCCTTCGCGGTGGCGCTGGCCGACAAGGGCTGGAAGCAGGCCCTGCGCGACGATCCTCATCTGCGCAACGGCCTCAATGTGGTGGATGGCAAGATCACCTGCCGCCCGGTGGCGGAGGCGCATAATCTGGCTTATGTCAGTACGGAAAGTGTTCTCCAGGCCTGACCAGGCATCGACTGGAGGCATCGAGAGCGTTTTTCAGAAAAGTTGACAAACTTTCGACGAAGAACAAGCCGAAACAAACGGTTGGAGAGCAAGTGCGATTTTGAGAAATCGCGCTTGCTCTTGACGATGCCTCCGGCGAGGCCTTTGCCGGGCTGGGTCAGTGTGCCGAAGCCGAGGTCGCCGCGTCGACCTTCTTAAACGGTACCGGTACCGGCTTGATCTTGGTCGAGGTCAACAATCTGGCGGCGGCGAAAACCAGGATGGCCGGCACGATGAGATCATCGGTGCGTCCGCCGCTCAGCGAATTCGGGATGAGATTGTACAGGAAAGCGTAGTAGAGGCCAGCAAAGGCCAGCAGCCCCATGGCAATCAGAGGGTTGCGCCTCTTGCCGAGCAGCCTCGCCTTTCGCCTGAAATAACGTCTTGTCCGCATCGCGAGAGATGGGCGGGCCAATGGTTTGCTGGTCGAAAGAGGCGGCGGCGCTGCAACGACCTCTTCGGTTCCGGCGGCCAGGATACGCGCTGCCTGCGCCTTCATCATCTGCACGTACCGGTCATCCTGAATCTCGGGATAAGCGGCCAGCATGTCCATGATCATCCTGACCGTCTCCGGCTTGAGATTCATGCCGCGGCCAGCCTTGCCGACATTGATGCGGCTGCCCTGGGACCTTGCGGCCTCCAGACCAGCGGCTATTTGCGCAGCATTCGCGGGAATGCCGGCAAATGCCAACATCTCGCTTATCGCCTTGTTCTGATCGACGACGAAATCCTCATACATGAAGATCCGGGCAGCCTTCGAACTGCGCCAGCCCATATAGAAATTGATGTACCAGGGGATCGCCAGCATGGCGATCATATGTTCGAGCTCGGCCTCGTCGCGGTTCAAATGCTGCTTGTCGAGGTAGAAGAAGGGATTGACCGGGCTCTCGCGATGCACGTGGTCCCGGATGCTGACCACGACATCGAAGAGACTGCGGATCAAGACGATGATGGAGACGTCATAGTCACTGCACAGTTCCTCGGTCCAGGTACTGTGCTTGATATGGTGCTGAGCGATGTAATCAAGCCCAGCGTTTTGTGCCAGGCGTATCTCGCACAGTTCCTGCTCGCGGCGTCCATAGCTTGGAATCAAATTGACTGAATTAAGTTTCACCGCGTTTGCTATGGCACTGGTTATGAATGTCGAAGCCGACTTCGGCATGCAGGCCACAAGAACATGGTGCGACATCGCGTCTCCCTCGCTCGAACAATCGTTCCCGATGGTCGGGTATTGTCCTGCTACTCGCCTTCCCCCCAAGCGCTACCCAGCGTCACCTGACGGAAACACACTTTCCCGGATGGTTCAACCTGCGGTTTATTCTCAGTTATTCCACGGGGCCTCGGCCCCCGTCGGATAGGCGCCAGGACAACGCCGCCTCTCGTCTGAAGTTCCAAGCTCGGCAAATTATCCGTCAGTCCCGCTTGCTTGCGGGCGCCCAAGACTGCTTCACGGCACTCATCATTTTGGAATGACTACAAAAATTGAGCTGGATGGATCGCACCGGGGCCGCAGACCCGAAGGTCGAAGCAGGATCAAGGACGCGCGGTATTCCCCAGCCGTCCCCAACCCCGCCAGCCGGGTCGCGCGCTTATCCGATCAACAGAAATTTTCTCCGGGGACTGCGATTTACGACGCGACCTTCGGGAAGCAGAACCGCAAGGGCCAGAACGGGCGAAAACCTTGGCAAGGAATCGTCGGCGCGATGCTTCGGCCGGCGTCGCCGCCCGGTCTGTTCAGAGTGAGCCGCCTGCCCTATCGCTCGGCGGCAGCGCGGGCAAGCCTGTCGCGTATGGCCTCGCCCAAGCCCTCGCCGGGGATGGGAGCGACGGCGATCGCATGGATGTCGGCCCGGTCGAGCAGACGCAGCATGCCGAAAAGATTGGCGGCGGCTTCGGTGAGGTCGCCATTGGGGCTGAGATTGGCGGCGACGCGCGGCTGCCCGCCCCCGCCACCCGGCCCAAAGCCGAGCCAAGCCTCGTCGGGGCCGGCCTCCTCGGCATCGAGCCTGACATGGGCTCGAGGCGCATAGTGGGAGGCCAGCATGCCGGGGGCGACCGGCTCATCACCTGCGCCCTCGGGTCCCTCGGCGAGGGCAAGGCCGAGCACATCCTCGATCATGTCCCGCGACAGCCCGCCAGGCCGCAGCATCGCCACGCGATCGCCGAGGCAGGAGAGGATAGTCGATTCGACGCCGACCTGGGTGGCGCCTCCATCCACGATGGCATCGATGCGGCCGTCGAGATCGGCGGCGACATGGGCCGCCGTCGTGGCGCTGACATGGCCGGAGCGATTGGCCGAGGGTGCGGCGACCGGCCGGCCGACCGCCTCGAGAACGGCATGGGCGACGGGGTGATCGGGCACGCGCAGGGCCACGCTGTCGAGCCCGGCGGTGGCGATCTCGCTGACCGTGCAGGTCGGCGCCTTCGGCACCACCAAAGTCAGCGGCCCCGGCCAGAAGGCCCTGGCGAGGCGTTCTGCCGCCGGCGAGAAGACACCCTGGCCGCGGGCCAGTTCGAAAGAAGCCAGATGCGCAATCAAGGGATTGAAGCGTGGCCGCCCCTTGGCCTCGTAGATGCCGGCAACCGCCCGGCCATTGGTGGCATCGGCACCCAGGCCATAGACCGTCTCGGTGGGAAAGGAGACCAGTCCGCCCTCCGCGAGGATGCGTCCCGCCGTCGCCAGGGAGGATGGATCAGACCCGAGATGCAAAGTGTTTCGATGTGTCATCCGGGTGCGCCATCCGCTCTTTTGTTGATCGATGCGTGATGCGCCATTGCCCGCAGCGGCGCATTCCGTCAAGGTCGAAGGCGCGCAATGGAGTTCAAGAACCAACAATGACCTATCAAGCGCCTGTCTCCGACATTGCCTTCTCGCTTCGTCACGTCGCCGATATGGACGCGTTACAGAGCGAAGGACTGTTCCCTGACGCAACGCCGGATCTTGTCGACACCATCCTGGAGGAAGCCGGCCATTTCGCGACCGACCGCATTGCCCCGCTCAATCGCGAGGGCGACCGGATCGGCGCCCGGCTCGAACAGCAGGGCGTGGTGACCGCTCCGGGCTGGCGGGAGGTCTATGCCGATTGGAGCGGCGGCGGCTGGAACGGCCTGGCGGGACCTGTCGACTTCGGCGGGCAAGGCCTGCCCCTGCTGCTCAACGCAGCCTGCCTTGAAATGTGGAACTCGGCCTCCATGGCCTTCGGCATCGGCCCCGTGCTCACCATGGGCGCCGTCGAGGCGCTCGCCGCCCATGCCACGCCGGAATTGCGCGAAACCTATCTTGCCAAACTGGTCAGCGGCGAGTGGACCGGCACGATGAACCTGACGGAGCCGCAGGCCGGCTCCGACCTCGCCGCCTTGCGCAGCAGGGCCGAACGGCGCGACGACGGCAGCTACCGCATCTTCGGGCAAAAGATCTTCATCACCTATGGTGATCATGACCTGACGCCCAACATCGTACATCTGGTGCTTGCCCGCCTCCCCGATGCGCCCGCAGGCACGCGCGGCATTTCGCTGTTCCTGGTGCCGAAATATCTGCCCGATGCCGAGGGTAATCCGGGCCGGCGCAACGATGCCTTCTGCTCCGGCATCGAGCACAAGCTCGGCATCCACGGCTCACCCACTTGCGTCATGGTGTTCGGGGACGAAGGTGGTGCCATCGGCTACCTCGTCGGCGAGGAGCACAAGGGCCTGGCCTGCATGTTCACCATGATGAACAATGCCCGCCTTGCCGTCGGCCTGCAGGGCGTTGCCATCGCCGAACGGGCCTACCAGCAGGCCCTCGCCTATGCGCGTGAGCGCCGCCAGGGCAGGAGTCCGCTCTGGCAGAATGGCGGCATGAGCCCGATCATCGAACACCCCGACATCCGGCGCATGCTGCTGGAAATGCGGGCGAAAATCGTGGCGGCCCGCGGCATCTCCTATCTTCTCGCCGCGGCGATCGACCGTTCCCATCACGAAACCGATGTCGACAGGCGTAGACAAGCTGCCAACCGCGCGGCTTTGCTCACCCCGGTGGCCAAGGCCTTCTCCACCGATATCGGCAACGAAGTCGCCTCGCTCGGCGTCCAGGTCCATGGCGGTATGGGCTATATCGAGGAGACCGGCGCCGCCCAGCATTTCCGCGATGCCCGCATCGCCGCGATCTATGAAGGCACCAACGGCATTCAGGCGATCGACCTCGTCACACGCAAGCTGCCGCTCGAAGGGGGCGATGTTATCGGCGGCTTCATCGCCGAGTTGCGGGCAACCGTCGCAACCGTCGCGGCCAGCGAACGCTTCGCCTCGCTCGCGCCTACTTTGGGACGCTCCGTCGATGCCCTGGAACGGGCCACGGCCTATATGCTGGCGCCTCGCGAGCGGCCCGAGGACGTCCTGACCGGCGCCACGCCCTATCTGCGCGTCTTCGCCATCGCCGCGGGCGGCGCCGTGGTGGCGAAGGAAGCGCTGGCGGCCGCAGCCATCGATCCGCACGAGCCCGCCAACCGGCTGCGCATCGACACGGCGCATTTCTACGCCACGCAGATTTCGCCGCAGGCCGAAGGGCTCGCGGAAAGTGCGGTTAGCGGCTACGTTGCCGCCGGACTCGAAACCGTTCTCTGACAGGATCCCCTGAATGTCGCTTGCCAACAAAACCCTGTTCATCACTGGCGCCTCGCGTGGCATCGGGCTCGCCATCGCGCTGAGGGCAGCCAGGGATGGCGCCAACATCGCCATTGCGGCCAAGACGGAGACCCCCCATCCAAAGCTGGAGGGCACCATCTACACGGCTGCCGATGCGATCGAGAAGGCGGGTGGCAAGGCGCTGCCGCTGGTGGTCGACGTACGCGACGAGGACAGCGTCAAGGAGGCTTTCGCCAAGACCGCGGCGCAGTTCGGCGGCGTTGACATCGTGGTCAACAATGCCTCGGCCATCCAGATGACCAAGACGGCGGACACCGAGATGAAGCGCTTCGATCTGATGCATCAGATCAATGCGCGCGGCACCTTCCTGGTCTCGAAGACGGCGCTGCCCTATCTCGAAAAGGCGCCGCAGCCGCATATCCTGATGCTGTCGCCGCCGCTCGACATGAAGGAGAAGTGGTTCGCTCCCCACACGGCCTATTCCATGGCGAAGTTCGGCATGAGCCTGGTGGTCCTCGGCCTTGCCGGCGAGACGCGCGGGCGCATCGGCGTGAACGCCTTGTGGCCCCGGACCACCATCGCCACCGCTGCGATCAAGAACATTCTCGGCGGCGAGGCCCTGATGCGTCGTTCGCGCAAGCCGGACATCCTGGCAGATGCCGCCTATCGCATCTTCAACAAGCCGGTCAGTTTCTCCGGCAACTTCCTGATCGACGACACCTTCCTTCATGGCGAGGGCGTCACCGATTTCGAAGCCTATCGCGCGGTCCCAGGCGAAACCCTGGCGCCTGACTTTTTCGTGCCTGACGATTCCGTGCCGCCTCCCGGCGTGGTGATCGGCGAGTCCATGCACTGAAGCATCTTGCGCTTCGGGGGGATTGCGCCCAATCGCAAGATGCTCGAGGACCGAAGAATGGACGTCGGTCTTCGGTACGCATGATGCAACTGCAAAGACTGGCAGCACCGGTCCGAGGTCGGAATCGGGTCCGGCGTTGTCCGTCATAAGGAGAATCCGGCATGACGACGCTGTTGGTGACGCATCCGTCCTATGCCCGGCACGAGACACCGCGGGGACATCCCGAGCGAGTCGACCGTATCCTGGCGGTGGAAGCGGTGCTCGCCACTTCCTTGTTCGACGCGCTGGAGCGTATCCAGGCGCCGGAGGCCTCGATCGAGATGATCGAGGCCTGCCACCCGCGCACCTATATCGAGACCTTGCAGCGCCTGAGCCCGCATGATGACGAGGGATTGGCACAGCTCGACGGCGATACCACGATGTCATCGGGCAGTCTCGAGGCGGCTTTGCGTGGCGCCGGCGGCGCCACGCTGGCCGTGGACCATGTCATGACCGGCAAGGCCAAGAACGCCTTCAGTGCCTCCCGCCCGCCCGGGCACCATGCCGAGCCGCAACGGGCAATGGGATTTTGCCTCTTCAACAACGTCGCCATCGCGGCCCGCCATGCCCAGAAGGCTCATGGCGCCGAACGCGTGGCGATCGTGGATTTCGACGTGCATCACGGCAACGGCACCCAGGCGATCTTCTGGAAAGATCCCAGCGTGCTCTATGCCTCCACCCACCAGATGCCGCTCTATCCCGGCACCGGTGCCGCCAGTGAGACCGGCGAGGCCGGCACCATCGTCAATGCCCCGCTCAGGCCCGGCGAGGGCGGCAGCGAGTTCCGCGAGGCCATGCAGAAAGTGATCCTGCCGCGCCTGCAGGACTTCGCGCCCGATCTGATCCTGATCTCGGCCGGCTTCGACGCCCATAAGCGCGATCCGCTCGGCGGCCTCAATTTCGTCGAGGAGGATTATGCCTGGGCAACCTCGGTGTTGATCGACCTTGCGGCCAGGACGGCGGGCGGACGTATCGTCTCCGTGCTCGAAGGCGGCTACGACCTCACCGCCCTCGCCCGCTCCAGCGCCGTGCATGTCGCCACCTTGATGCAGGCGTAGTGCAAGCGCGGGGCGCCTCAGCCGCCATAAACCCGACCGGCTTGATCAGGGAGCGAGTTCCAATAATCCCCTGCGATTGATCTTGCCGTTGGGCAGCAAAGGCAATTCTTGCAGAATGCAAAACTGGCTCGGAATGGCATATTCGGGGAGTTTCTCCAAAAGCAGAGCCCGGAGGTTCATATCTTGCTGCGAAAGCGACGATGGCCCGACCAGATAGGCAACCAGATATTTCGATGTCCATGACGGATTCTGCACGATCACGGCGGCGTCCTGCACCTGGGGCAGGTTTCGTAGCACCGTCTCGACTTCCTCCAACTCGATACGCTTTCCGCCGATCTTCACCTGGCGATCAATGCGCCCGACAAAGTCAAGGCTGCCATCGGCGCGCTCGCGCACGAGATCGCCAGTGAGGTAAAGACGGTCGTTCCCATCGGCGCTGAAGGGATTGGGCACGAATTTCTGCGCGGTCAGTTCCGGCCGATTGAGATAGCCCAGGGCGAGGCCGTCACCGGCCGCGCATAATTGCCCGGTTTGTCCCTTCACGACACGGCGCATCTCGTCATCAAGTACATAGACCCTGGTTTGGGCGATGGGATAGCCGATCGGCAGTGCCCCCAGCACGGACTGATCGGGCGGAACTCGATAGCAGCAGGTAAAAGTCGTATTCTCGGTCGGACCATAGCCATTGATGAGCTGGCACGATGGCAATGCCAATCTTGCTTTGTCGACATGAGCCGGCGAGAGAATGTCGCCGCCCGCCAGCAATTGCCGCAGTGGCTTGAGCCCCTCCAACTCGCACTCCACCATCAGATGGAACAGACCAGCGGTGAGCCACAGGGTCGTAACGCCGTTCACCCTTATGGCATCGCTGATTTCGGATAAGGTGGGATGATCGTTTTCGGCGAAGGCAAGCACGCCCCCATTGAGGAGCGCTCCCCAGATCTCGAAGGTCGAGGCATCGAACGCCAGGGGAGCCAGCTGGAGTATCGCCTCGCTGTCATCGAGATTGGCGTAGTTATTGCCCCTTACCAGCCGGACCACGGCCCGATGCGGGACGACGACGCCTTTTGGCCTCCCCGTGGAACCCGACGTGAACATCACATAGGCTGCATCCAACGGTCCGACATCGATATGGGGCAGAAGCGCGACCTCCGTACCCCCCTCATCCCCGATGTGCAGCACGGGGCCATCCCAGCCGAGGCGCCGTAATGTTTCCCCACCTGCGTCACCGGAAACCACGATGGCAGCCGGGCGGCAATCGGCCACGGCCACCGACAGGTGTTCGGGCGGGTAGGCTGGGTCGAGCGGCGCAAAAGCCGCCCCGGTCTTCAAGATTGCGATCAGCGCCTCGATCGCTGCAGGTGAGCGTTCGACGAAGGTGATGACGATATCCCCGCGCTTGACTCCGAGCCCTATAAGCCGCCTTGCGATTGCATCGGAGCGCTCTTCCACTTGAGCGTAGGTGATCTTCCGATCACCCTTGCGCAAGGCAACCGACCCCGGGTGCATCGCGGCTTGTTCCGAAAAAAGGCCGTGGATGCTAGCCTGTCTCGGATAGCTCTGCAGATCAACCATGCCATCTTCTCCTCTCGGGACGGGCGGAGATGAATTCTTGCGCAGGCCTTTCAAGCTCGAAACGTAACACCCGTCGGAACGCGACGCGTTTTAATTTGCCGTAATGTGAACCGCGCCGGAGATGCAGGAGGCTTCTGAAAGGCAAGGAAGGGCGAATATCGCGACGCATGAGCCCCGCGCGCGTTGCACGGACGCCCTGCCCCTGGGGACAGGAGGTAAAGTCGTGTCGCACATATCCAGATGCAGCACTGACAGAGCATCGTGCCGAAACGACGACATCGGTTTTGATTAAAATGATGCGGCAGCAAGGCTTACAGGGAGAGTCCCTGTTGAGCGCCCTTCAATCGCCATCCTCGAAGAACTGCCACTTGCCCTGCGGGCTGATGCCGAGGCGATAGAAGGAATAGACGCCCTTGTCCTGCATGTCCTGGAAATCGCCGGCGGTAATCAGGCGGAACAGCTCGACCATCTGCGGGCCGGTCAGCTTGTTCAGGGGATAACGCGCGAAATAGGGCCAGACATAGGCCTCCTGCGGCGTGCCGGCATCCACATGGACATAGCCCGCCTCGAGCACGTCCTCCATGATGGCGAGAATCTCCCGGCCCTTCGGATCGCCGGCCAGCAGCTTCAGCGTCGCAATAGGATCGTCGCTCTCGCCGCCGGGCAGATCGGGATTGCCGCCATTGGCGGCAAAGATCGGGCGCAGTGATTCCAGTTCGCCCGTCTTGATCGCCGCTAGCAGTTTCTGCCTCAGTTCCCTCACCGGCGCCGGCAAGTCGGCGTCGCCATAAAAGACCTGGGGCGTGGCCTGAGCGCCCGCGCTGTCGTCGTTTGCGGGCGTGGTGACCGTCACGGTGGGCGTCTGGGTGCTGACGGGCGGTGACGAGCCGGGCGCATTCTTGTTCGTGTCGTTGGCCGCTTGCGACGGCAAGGCGCCGAGCAGGGTGGCAGCGAGAACGGCAAGGGTCATCAGGCGCATGGGCGGCATCAATCCGGGATCAGGCGAATCACGGCATTCGCTTGGCACCAGCCTAGCACTACAGTTGCCCTTCCCGAAAGAAGGCAGGCGGGAGGCGGCGTGTCGGGCCGCGGTCGACGCGCCAAGCCGCCCATCACATTCTATTGATGGGTTCCCTTCACCGTGAACTCGCCATTGCGCACCCGCTCCGGCAGGCGCTCGGCAAAGCGGGCGACGGGCTCCTCGCCATAGGTCGCGACCAACTCCTTGAAGGCGGCAAAGAGAGCCGCATTGGCCACGCAATCGCCGTCGATGCCATCGAGAATGGCTTCCTCCCAGGCCTGCAGCAGATAGTCGAGCGCTGCCCGCCGGGCATCGTCTGCGGCGAATTGCTGTTTCAGATGGGTAACGCGATCATACATGACAAAATCCTGCCGCGGCGATGGCTGCGGGCGCACCGGACCATAGCACGCTGGTGTCCCAGGAATAGACACTTCCAAATTAATCGTTAACGGCCGTAACGCGCTTCCAGTGCCTTGATGATGGTAGCGCTCTCGTCGAGATAGAGGCGGATCACCGTGCCTGCGGCCTCGTTGCAGCTGCGGTAGCTCTCGCTGAAACTGCGATAGCCCCGGTTGAAGGCACCGGCGAAGCGAGCCTTGGCGGCCTCGTCGAATCCCTGCGCCTCGGCCAGCGCATTCATCTTGTCACGCCAGGCCGGTGCATCCGCAAAGCCGCACAGGCCGCGCAGATAGTGCAAGGCGCCCATCAGTTCGGCGAGCCGCAGCAAT
Organism: Labrys sp. LIt4; assembly: GCF_017813775.1. NCBI lineage: Bacteria > Pseudomonadati > Pseudomonadota > Alphaproteobacteria > Hyphomicrobiales > Xanthobacteraceae > Labrys > Labrys sp. LIt4. Next base: position 426,870 of record NZ_JAGIPY010000005.1, on the reverse strand, counting down.
TGCGGTTCATAGGGCGCGATCTGGGGCGCCGCCGGCACCGGCGGCGGCTGCGTGGGCCTGGGGGGCGGCGTCTGCGCGAAGGCCGCAGCCATAGCCGTTGCGAACGCCAGCAAGGCGGCAGGCAGGATCCGGCGGCCGCTCACAGCATCCTCCTGGCGGCGGCAACGATGTCGGCCAGCCCGTCAGTCAGTGGCAGGTCGTCGAGAGTCGAGGGATCGGCCCAGCGAAAGCTCAAGGTTTCCTCGCTGAGCCGCGGTTCGCCCTGCGCCGAACGTCCCACGAAGACCGCCACCACGAAATGGCGCTGCACGGCCCCCACTCCATCACGGGCGATCACCTCGTGATGCCGCACGAAACCGGTAATCTCAATCTCCAGCCCCGTCTCCTCACGGACTTCCCGCCTTACCGCTGCTTCCAGGGTTTCACCCAGTTCCACCACACCACCCGGCAGCGAGAACAGGCCCTGACCCGGCGCTCGCGCCCGCTCGCCCAGCAATACCTTGCCGTGGCGGAAGAGAGCGATGCTGGCTGCGAGAATCGGTCGGGGGGGATAGGATCGCGGTGCTTCCGTCATGGTGACACTATTGGCGGCGACATCCTGCCTCGCAACCCCTTTCAAGGTCATGACCGGCCGTTTTGCGCTCACCCATTCGCCACGAGAGGTGCGGGACTGGTTCGGCTATGTCGAGGAGCCGGATTTCCCGCCGCGCGCCAATATCGCGCCGAGCCAGCCCATCGCCGTGGTGCATGCCGACTTCTCGGCGCGGCATTTCACCTTGATGCGGTGGGGCTTCATTCCGGCCTTCATCAAGGATACGGCCGGCTATCCGCTGTTGATCAACATCCGCTCCGAGACGGTGCAGGAGAAGCCCTCCTTCCGCAACGCCTTTGCGCGGCGACGCTGCCTGGTACCGGCGGACGGCTTCTACCAATGGCAGAAGCAGGGACGCACGAAGCGGCCTTATCTGCTGCGTCGGCCCGGCGGCGGTCTCATGGCCCTGGCGGCGATCTGGGAGACCTGGTCGGGCTATGACGGCAGCGAAATCGATACGGTCGGCCTTCTCACCACCGATGCCAGCGGTACGCTGGCGGCACTCGGCGACCGCAGCCCGGTGCTGATCGAAGCCGGCGCCGTGGCCCTCTGGCTCGACCCGCTGACAAAGCCCGGCGAAGCAGCCGCCCTGCTGCGGCCGCCGGCCGCCGATAGGCTCGAACTGGCGCCGGATGCACCGGATCTGGGCCGCGGCCTCTGACAATCCAGCACTACTGCCGGAACTCTGGTTTCAAGGTGCCTTTCATTACGAGCGAGCAGCGGAATTACGACTGCAATATCAGCCCCTTCGCGCGGATTCTGGATAGCCGGGTCGAGCGCGGCTATGAAAAACCGGAGCGTTTCCTCCTCAAGTGAACTCCATTGGCGGCCCTCCCCCTTGCGATGCCGGAGGCGGAAACGGCGCGTGTTCAAATTCTTAGCGAAATCTTGTGAGACAGGACGGCTTCCTGTTCGACGAGATTCGATCCCGAAGGAAAGACGATGATGAAGTTCCTATCCGCCACTCTCGCGCTTGCAGCCGCGGCGACCCTGGCCGGGTGCAGTGCCGGTGTCAGCGTCGGCAGCGCAACCTATAGCGCCGATGAGCGAGGATCGACCTATTGCTCACGCAGTGTCGGCGCCAGCATCGAGGCTCCGGACGCAAGCGGCAGCGGTGTGCATCGTCAGCGCGGCTGCGTGACCCGTCCAGCTGTCTACGATGAGGACTGAACCTCGCCGGGTCATCCACGCTTCGGCTTGGCGGTGGCCGAGGTTTTTTCGGGCTTGGGAGGCCTGGGAGTCAGCCAGGTCGTGATTTGGTGTACCTTCTTGGCAGCCTCAGCCTGCGAGAGATAGCTTGTCTGCCCAGGCAGGCCCATCGGATACGCCGCATCGCGCATGCGCTCATAGTCCCGCGTTTGCTCGCCGCATTGCTTGGCCCGCATGTCGGGTGGGCTGCGCTTGGTGTCGTTGGCAAGGGCGGAGAGCGTTTTGTCACCGGGTGAAAGCTCGCCGGCAAACGCCTGGGTAAAATACATCGCCGCCCGTTCGTTGCGTTCGCGCTCGGTCGTCGCGCCCATCACGACCACCATGACCTGCTTACCGCCTCTCTCGGCAAGGGCGACCACATTGTTGCCCGACGCGCAGAGATAGCCCGTCTTCAAGCCTCGAACGCCGTCGAAACGGGTCAGCAAGGCGTTGTGGGATTCCACGGTCTTGCCGTCGATGACGACAGCCGACGTTTCGAAAAAGCGGCGATATTCAGGAAACTGCCTGGTAATGGCGATGCCGAGTAGCGCCATGTCGCGCGCCGTCGACTTCTGCCGGCGATCGAACAAGCCGTTCGGGTTGACGAACCGGCTGCCCGTCATCCCCAACCGCCTGGCGGCATCGTTCATCGCCTTGACGAACGCCTCTTCCGAACCTGCAACCGTCTCGGCAACGGCCATGGCGACATCGTTGGTGGAGCCCGAAATGACGGCGAAGAGAGCGTCCTCAAGCGTCATGGTGCTGCCGGCATGCAGGCCCGAGTCGAGGAACTTCTGCTTCGCTGCATGCTCGGAAAGGACCACCGGCGTCTCCAGCGAAACACGCCCGGCGCGAATGGCCTCGAAGGTGACGAAGGCCGTCATCAACTTGGTCGTCGACGCCGGAAACCAGGGACGACCTGCCTCCTCGGCATAGAGCACCTGCTGGTCTGCGACATCGACGACGAGAATGGGCGTCGCATCCGACGCGCGCGCAGGGCCGTGAAGCGCCAAAATGAGCGCCACGCATCCGAGACTCTTCCAAAACATCCTGTTCATATCCCTTTCGGTCGCCGAAGCGGCCCAATCAATGAAGCGTTTCTATGACGCTCGCTTCTCGCCCCTGTACAAGATTCACGGCGCATCGCCCGGCGCCGGAGCGAACAGCCCCGATCAGCCGCTCCCCCGCGCGGCACGCGCCACCGCGGTGCGCAGCAATTCGGCATTGTCGGCAGCCCTGGTCCCGTCCGGCAGATCGGCGCCGTCCTCCAGGCCGATGCGGCGGTCGAGACCCAGGCGCACGGCTTCGTCATGCATCGGCCATTGGGTCAGATCGCTGCCGTGCAACTGGACCGGCAGGCGGAGACCGGCATGGCGCAAGACAGCGAGGATCTCGTGGGCGACATGCAGACCGGCCGCTGTTTCCTGTTCCTCGATCTCGACGAGCGCGCGCAGGCATCGTTCGGCGGAAGGCAGCGCCACCAGGCGCAAGGCGTCGGCGACCGTAGCCAGCCCCGCTTCGATGCCGATGCGGCGCTGGATCATTAGCGCCATGATCTCCGGCGCATCCTCTTCGCTGAGATTGACCGAAACATAGTCCGGCAGGATCCGCCATTCGCGCATCGGCGCCTGCCGCGCCCGCCCGACCGGCGGAATGGTCCACAGGGTTGAAATGCCGATCGGCACGCCCGGCACGCTTGCGCGGATCGCTTGCAGCGCCGCGGCAACATCGGCCGGCTCCAGGCTCTGCTCGCCGGTTTGTCCACGAGGATGGACATGCAGTTCCTCGGCTCCGGCCTCGACGGCCGCCTTGGCATCGCGCGCCAGTTCGGCCGGTGTACAGGGCAGCGCCGGGTGGAAATCGCGGCTCCTGCTGCCGTTCAGGCAAGCTTGCAGCATCGTCCTCTCCCTGATCACATTCCTTTGCGACTCCCGCGCCTGCGGCGTCAACGCCCCTGTGTCCGCGTGACTGCCGTCCCGATGGTCGCGGCGCCGGTGGCGATCACGCCAAAGGAACGCACGCCAACCATATGCGCGCCACAATAAAGCGTTTTCCGGAAAAAGGGGTAGACCTTTCCATAAAGAAAACGCGTCAGAACAACGAGTTAGAGAGCAAGGCGCCCTCCTGCCCCGTGTGATCGGGTGGATCGCCTAAACAGGTCAGAGCACCTTGCCGGGATTCATGATGCCCTTGGGATCGAACGTCGCCTTGATCGCGCGCATCATTTCCAGCTCCACCGGATCCTTGACCCCCGGCAGCAGCTTGCGCTTGGCCTGACCGATGCCGTGCTCGGCCGAGATGGAACCGTGGAACTCGGCGACGATGGCGTGGACGATCTCGTTGGTCTTTTCCCACTTGTCCAGAAAGGCCTGCTTGTCGCCGCCCACGGGCTGGGAAACATTGAAGTGGATATTGCCGTCGCCGAGATGGCCGAAGGGCAAGGGACGCGCACCGGGAATGAAGGCCTCCACGGCGGCGATGGCCTTGTCGAGGAAAGCCGGTACGAGCCGGATCGGCACCGAGACGTCGTGCTTGATCGAACCGCCTTCGAAACGTTGGCTCTCCGACAGCAATTCGCGCAGGCGCCAGAAATCGGCGGCCTGTTCGAGCGAGGCGGCGATCACGGCATCGCGGGCATAGCCCTGCTCATAGGCCGTCATCAGCATGGCTTCTAACGCCTCGTTCACGCCGCCCTCGGCGGAGTTCGACACTTCCAGCAGCACATACCAGGGATAGCTGCCGTCGATGGGGTCGCGGGCGTCGGCAACATGGCGGATGACGAAATCGATGCCAATGCGCGGCATCAGCTCGAAGGCCGTCACGGTACCGCCGCCGTTCTCGCGGGCGACGTTGAGGAGCGCTAGCGCCGCCGCCGGACTGTCGACGCCGATGAAGGCCGTACCGACGGAGCGCGGCTTGGGAAACAGCTTCAGCACCGCCGCGGTGACGATGCCGAGCGTGCCCTCCGCCCCGATGAAGAGGTTCTTCAGGTCGTAGCCGGTGTTGTCCTTGCGCAGATGGCGCATGCCATGCCAGATCCGTCCGCCCGGCAGCACGACCTCCAGGCCCATCACCAGGTCGCGCGTATTGCCATAGGCAATCACGCCGGTGCCGCCGGCATTGGTGCCGATATTGCCGCCGATGGTACAGCTTCCCTCCGACGGCAAGGTGAGTGGGAAGAAGCGCCCCGCCGCCTCGGCCGCCTCCTGCACGCGTTGCAGGGTCACGCCCGCCTCGACGTCGATGGTGTTGCTGTCGGGATCGACGGCGCGGACCTTGTCGAGGCGCTTGAGCGACACCAGCAGCTCATTGCCTTCCGCATGCGGAACCTGGCCGCCGACCAGGCCGGTATTGCCGCCCTGCGGCACGATCGGCGTGCCCGTTTCGTTGGCGAGCTCGAGGATCGCCGCCACCTCCTCCACCGTGCCGGGCAGCAGCACCAGCGGCGTCTTGCCATGATAGCGGTCGCGCCATTCCTTCAGAAAGGGCTGCTGGGCATCCGCATCGGCAATGGCATAGCGCTCGCCGACAAGGGCGGCGAAGCGGGCAAGGAGTTCGGGAGAAAGCGGAGCGGACATGAAGGCGATCCTGGCTACGGCGTTTTACGGTCGGTAGACGCGGCTTGAAACGCAAAGACGCGCCAACATGAAGAGGCAGAGCAAGGCACGGTCACACTTGAACCCGCTTTGTGCGAGAGCAAAGCGCGTTTATGTATAATCGCTGCTTTGCTCTAACTCGTTGTTTCAGCGCGTCTTTGCGATTCTTGGTGATCCCAAGAGATCGCAAAACGCTTTAGCGGGCAAGCTGGTGGAGCGCGTCGGCGACGATCGCATCGGGCTCCGCATCGATTGAAACGGTAATCGGCGCTTCGTCCGGCCCCGGCGGCTCGAGCGTGGCGAACTGGCTGGCGAGCAGGCTCGGCGGCATGAAATGGTCCTTGCGCTTGGCCAACCGGGCCGCGATCACATCGGCACTGCCTTCGAGAAAGACGAAGCGGACATCCGCATGCCCGTCGCGCAGGGCGTCCCGATAGCCGCGCTTGAGCGCCGAGCAGGCGACGACGCCGTGTTGCCCCGCCCCTCTCAACTCGTCGATCCAGGCGGCGATGGCCGCGAGCCAAGGCCACCGGTCCTCGTCCGTCAGCGGAATGCCCGCATGCATCTTGGCGACATTGGCCGGCGGATGGAAGGAGTCGCCGTCACGGAACGCCCAGCCGAGCCTGAGCCCGAGCCGCTCGCCAATGCTGCTCTTTCCGGCGCCGGAAACACCCATGACGATGAGAGCGGTGGGAAGGGGCGGCACTGAAGTCATGGCATTTCCTAGAGCAGAATGCAGTCTGGGTGAGGTGGTTCTCTGGATCAACGCGCCGATACCAGGAGCATTTTGCGGTTCCTGGCGATTCCGTCCAATTGCAAAACGCTATCTTCGCTCGAACACGCCGACCAGTTCGACATGGCCCGAGTGGCGAAACTGGTCGACCGGCGTCACCTTGGCAAGCCGGTAGCCGCCGGCAATCAAAAGCGCGGCATCGCGGGCAAAGGTCGTCGGATTGCAGGAGACCCCGACGATACGGCGCAGTCTGGCGGCGGCAAGGCGCTTGGCCTGCGCTTCCGCGCCGGCGCGCGGCGGATCGAAGACCACGGCGTCGAAAGGCTTGAGTTCGTCGGCCAGCAAGGGGCGGTGAAAGAGATCGCGTGCTGTGGCGCTGACAGGCTTCAGCCCCGGGGCCCGGCGGGCGGCGCGGTCGAGCGCCGAGATCGCCGGCTTGTCTGAATCGAAGGCCTGCACATGCATGGCATCCGCCAGCGCCAGGGCAAAGGTGCCGCAGCCGGAAAAGAGATCGGCGATGCGCTTGGCGCCTGACAGGCCCTCGCGCACCAGGCTCGTGAGAGCGATATCCGCCTCGGCCGTCGCCTGCAGGAACGCGCCGGGCGGCGGTGAAACCTCCACCGTTCCGAACCGCACCACCGGCGCCCGGCGTTCGATCACCACGTCGCCATGGTTGGAAAGCCGGGCCAGGTCGAACTGCTGGGCGAGGTCGCCGAGCCTCAGCCGCATCTTGTCGTCGATGCGTCCGGCGCCGCGGATGTCGCAGTCGAGGCCGGTGATCGTGGCGGTCAGCACCAGATCGAGCGGCTTGCCGAGACCGCGCAAGTGCTTCTCCAGCGCACGCGCTGCCTCGAGGCTGCGGTTCAGTTCCGGCACCAGGATCGGACAGGAGTCGAGTTCGACGATCGCATGCGAACGTGCCTCGGCGAAGCCGAGCTTGCCCTTGCGGGCATGCAGGGTTGCCCGGCGCCGGCCGCGGCCATGGGCATCGACGAGCGGCTCGACCGGCGCCTCGATGCCGGCCTGCCTCAGCGCCTCGACCACCAGGCCCCGCTTCCAGGCCTGATATGCCTCAAACGACCAATGCTGGATGGCGCAGCCGCCGCAATGCGTGAAATGGGGGCAGAAAGGTTCGACGCGATCCGGGCTCGGTTCCTGCAGGGCGATCAGCCGCCCCCGCTCCCCGGCCACCTCCGCCAAGATCGTCTCGCCCGGCAAGGCATAGGGCACGAAGACCGGGCCCGGTGCGACGCCATCGCCGCGATGCCCCAGCCTTTCGATCTTGAGTTCCAGCGATGTCTCAACGTGCTGATTCACGATCTCAACTTCATCAAGCGATGCCTGAAAGAGATGAATCAAAATCTCAAACCAGACACGCAAGTCCCCTGATTCAATCTGTGAGCTCGGCTAAACTAACCCTTTGGGCAGACAGCAGAAACTCCTTGTTGCCATCCCCGCCCTCGATGGGAGACGGCACGATCCCGCGCACCTTCCAGCCAAGCGACGAGACGAGGCCAGCGATGCGCTCGCAGACCTCGGCATGCACGGCCTCGTCCTTGACAACTCCGCCTTTGCCGACCCGTTCGCGACCCGCCTCGAACTGCGGCTTGACCAGAACCGCGAGATCCGCGCCCGGCGCGGCCAGTGCGAGTGCAGCCGGCAGCACCAGCGCCAGCGAGATGAAGCTGACATCGGCGACAACGAGGTCGACGGGGTCGGGCACGAGGTCGCGATCGAGCTTGCGCGCATCCTGCCCTTCCAGAGAGATCAGCCTGTCATTCCCGCGCAGGCTGGCATGCAGCTGATCATGACCGACATCGACGGCATAGACCCGTGCCGCGCCCCGCCGCAGCAGCACGTCGCTGAAGCCGCCGGTTGAGGCGCCGATGTCGAGCGCCACGCGCCCCTCCACCGGCACTGGAAATGTATCGAGCGCATGTTCGAGCTTGAGCCCGCCGCGCGACACGAAAGGAAAGGCCGCCTGCGCCTCGATCACCGCCTCTGCTTCCAGGCTTTCCGACGCCTTGCGCACCGGCTTGCCATTGGCAGTCACGAGGCCGGCGGCGATAGCGGCCTGCGCCTTGGCGCGGCTGTCGAAGTGACCGTGCTCGACCAGCAGCACGTCCGCGCGCTTGCGCATCAGGCCCGCTTGGCGCCGGTTACGACATCGCGCCCGAGCACCGACAGCACCTTGGTGACGATACCGGCAGCATCGAGCCCGGCCTGCGCATACATCGCCTCCGGCTTGTCCTGGTCGAGGAAGACATCGGGCAGGACCAGGGAGCGGAATTTCAGGCCGCTGTCGAAGGCGCCGGCTTCGGCCAGGCACTGGGCCACGAAGCTGCCGAAGCCCCCCACGGAACCTTCCTCGATGGTCAGCAGCACCTCGTGCTCGCGGGCGAGCTTCAGCACTAGCTCCTCGTCGAGCGGCTTGGCAAAGCGCGCATCGGCCACGGTGGCGGAAAGGCCGAGCGCCGCCAGGTCCTCAGCGGCCTTCAGGCACTCGGCCAGGCGCGTGCCGAAGGAGAGTAGCGCGATGTTGCTGCCTTCGCGCAGGACACGGCCCTTGCCGATCGGCAAGGGCACGCCGACTTCGGGCATCTCGACACCGACGCCTTCGCCGCGCGGGTAGCGGAAGGCGATAGGGCCGCCCTCATAGGCGGCCGCGGTTGCGACCATATGAACGAGTTCCGCCTCGTCGGCGGCCGCCATCACCACCATGTTGGGCAGGCAGCCGAGAAAGGCGACGTCGAAGGAACCGGCATGGGTCGCACCATCGGCCCCGACCAGGCCAGCACGATCGATCGGGAAGCGCACGGGCAGGTTCTGGATCGCCACGTCGTGGACGACCTGGTCATAGCCGCGCTGCAGGAAGGTGGAATAGATCGCGCAGAACGGCTTGTAGCCTTCGCTGGCCAGGCCTGCCGCGAAGGTGACAGCATGCTGCTCGGCGATGCCGACATCGTAAAGCCGCTGCGGGAAGGCCTGCTCGAACAGATCCAGCCCGGTGCCGGACGGCATGGCCGCCGTGATCGCCACCACCTTGTCGTCCTTGCCGGCTTCCTTGATCAGGCTTTCGGCGAAGATGCGGGTATAGGAGGGCGCATTGGCCTTGGCCTTCACCTGCGCGCCGGTGATGACGTCGAACTTCACCACGCCGTGATATTTGTCGGGCGAGTTCTCGGCCGGCTCGTAGCCCTTGCCCTTCTGGGTGACGACATGGATCAGCACGGGACCGTCGGCCTGGTCCCTGACATTCTTGAGCACCGGCAGGAGATGGTCGAGATTATGCCCGTCGATCGGGCCGATATAATAGAAGCCGAGCTCCTCGAAGAGCGTGCCGCCGGTCCAGAAGCCACGGGCATATTCCTCGGTGCGCCTGGCCTTGTCGTAGAAGAAGCGCGGCAGTTTCTTGGCCAGCATCTTGCCGAAATCGCGCAAATTCTTGTAGGTGCCACCCGAAACCAGCCGGGCCAGATAGGCCGACATCGCCCCCACGGGCGGGGCGATCGACATGTCGTTGTCGTTGAGGATGACGATCAGGCGCGAACCCAGAGCCCCGGCATTGTTCATCGCCTCATAGGCCATGCCGGCCGACATCGAGCCGTCGCCGATCACGCAGATGACATTGTTGTCGCGGCCGTCGAGATCACGCGCCGCCGCCATGCCGAGGCCAGCCGAGATCGAGGTCGAGGAATGCGCGGCGCCGAAGGGATCGTATTCGCTCTCGCTGCGCTTGGTAAAGCCGCTGAGCCCGTTCACCTGGCGCAGCGTGCGGATGCGATCGCGCCGCCCGGTGAGAATCTTGTGCGGATAGGCCTGGTGGCCGACATCCCAGATCAGGCGGTCGCGCGGCGTGTCGAACACCGCGTGAATGGCGACCGTCAGCTCCACCACGCCGAGACCGGCGCCGAGATGGCCGCCCGTCACCGAAACGGCATCGATGGTCTCCCTGCGCAGCTCGTCCGCCACCTGCTGGAGCTTGTCTTCGGGAAGGCGGCGCAGATCGGCCGGCAGATGGATGGTGTCGAGCAGCGGGGTTGCTGAAGTGTTTGCCAAAGTGTTCACCCGGGGAGACTAGAGCAAAGCGCGCATAAGGGGAAACATCATTTTGCTCTAACTCTTTGTTTCGACGCGTCTTTGCGATGACGGCCTTCTGGTGGAGTGCTGGGCGCCTTGGAGACCGTCGAATATCAGGCTTCAGGCAGAGGCTCGAGCCCGGCGGGCTTGCCCTCGGCATCGAGCCGGATCTTGTCGACCTTGGCCTCCGCGACCTTCAGAAGCTTGTCGCAATGGGCCTTGAGCAGTTCGCCACGCCCGAACAGCGTGATCGATTCCTCCAGCGGCACATTGCCTCCCTCGAGGCTGCGCACGATTTGCTCGAGTTCGGCAAGTGCCTTCTCGAAACTGAGCGTTGCGATGTCGGACGGCTTGTCGGCCATTATCAACCTGTCAATCCACGATTTCCCCCTCTATAGCCCCTAACGTCGCCGCATTGAAAGAAAAAGCCATGCAGACCGCATGACCCAACCGTGCATAAGGCGGGGAGAGCGCCGGGGCGGGTCGTCGGTTACGGCTTCAACCCAAAGCGCCCCTCGACCGGAGGCGGTGAGGTCAAAAACATAACTGACGGCGCGCCCCAGGTTGCGGCTCAGCCCCGCTTCCGGCAAAAGCGGCGCATGGATTTGCAGACCTTCCTCGCGCTCTCCGCCGGTTCCCTGTCAGCCGTGGCCATTGCCCAGGTGTTCGTAACCCGAGCCTACCGCTTTCCAGGCATCGCGATCTATCTGGCGGGGCACGCAATCGTGATCGCCATCGCCGTCGCCGGCTACCGGTTTCTGCCTGACTATTACGGTTTCCTGGCGGCCCTCGCCTTGCTGGCAATCATCGCGCCGGGGCCGCTGCTGAACCGGGCCAATCGCGAATTGCTGGCCGGCCGCAACGAACGCGCCGCCCTGCTCGCCCGCCTGGCCAGCCTCGTCCAGCCCACCTCCCAAAGTCGCTTCACGGCCAAGCTGTTCAAGGCTCTTTCCGAATCGACGCGCGAGGAACGGATCGACGCTCTCGAAGCGCTGCGCCAGACCGGCAAGCCGGATCAGGAAGTGATCCTCGACCTGCAATTGCTGCGGCAGCGCCAGGACTGGCAGGGCATCGTCGACTATCTCGCCCGCAACCCCGTGCCGGCAGGTGCAGATGCGGTCGCCTTTCCGATTCGAGCCCTTGGGGAGACCGGGCAGCTGGAGGCCATGGTGGCGACGGCTGCGCGCTATCGCGGCCTGCTGGGTACTGGACAATTGTCGACCCTGATGCTTCTCGCCTTCTGCGGACGCGTCCAGGCCACGGATTCGATGCTGGCCTCTTTCCATGCCATGCCGGTCTCCGTGAAGGCCTTCTGGCAGGCGACCGCCCTCCAGGCGGCGGCACGCGGCGAACTCGCCGAGCCGCTGCTGCGAGGCTTCGCATCCGCCGCCCTGACACCCGCCCAGCACGAGGCGATCGTCGCTCGCCTGGACAAGCCGGCGAGCCTGGCGGAGGGCCAACTCTCGCCGCAGGCGACGGCCTTCCTCGACGATTTGGAGGCGCATGTCCGTCGCAACGCGCCCCTTCGACGTACCGGCTGGCGCGCCGCTCCGGTGACCTATCTGCTGATCCTGGCCAATTGCGCCGTCTTCGGCGTGGAACTGTGGAATGGCGACACCACCGATGCCGAAAACCTGTTCCGGCTCGGGGGGTTATGGCCCGATGCGGTGGTTCGGGATCATGAATGGTGGCGTCTGCTCAGCGCCATGTTCCTGCATGCCGGCCCCGAACATCTGATCAGCAACATGATCGGGCTCCTCCTGCTCGGGCGCATGGTCGAGGCTACGGTCGGAAGCCTGCGCATGGGCCTCGTCTATCTGATCGGCGGCCTGGTCTCCATGGCCGGGGTGCTCGCCCTCACCGAGGCGGGCCTGACCCAGCCCGATGTCCTGGTCGGGGCTTCCGGCGCCATCTTCGCCCTCATCGGGGCCATCGCCCTGCGGCGCCTGTCCGACTTCCTGGCGACACGCCATATCGCCGACCGGCATAATCTCAGCCTGATCGTCATCGTGCTGCTGATCCAGGCGGCGATCGACCTTTCGCTGCCTCAGATCAGTTTCACCGCGCACGGCATCGGCTTCGTCGCCGGCATTGCCCTGGCCTGGATCTTCGGCACGGCGCACGCCAGCAGACGGTGATGTCCGCGCTTCAGTTCGGTCGTGTCAGGCCGTCCAGAAGCGTGCGGCTTCGCCGCGCGAATGTTCGTCTAGCGTGCCTTCCCACATTACCCGCGCTCCGCGTACGATGGTGCCGACCGGCCAGCCGGTGACCTCGACGCCGTCATAGGGCGTCCAGCCGCATTTGGAGGCGATCCAACCATTGCGGATGGTTTCCTTGCGCTTGAGATCGACGATGGTGAGGTCGGCATCGTAACCCACCGCGATACGGCCCTTGCCGGCCATGCCGAAGATCCGGCAGGGGCCGTGGCTGGTCAGGTCGACGAAACGTTCCAGCGACAGCCGGCCCTGGTTCACATGGTCGAGCATCACCGGCACCAGGGTCTGCACACCGGTCATGCCGGAGGGCGAATCGGGATAGGGCTTGGCCTTTTCCTCCAGCGTATGGGGCGCATGGTCCGAGCCGAGCACGTCGACGATGCCCTGGCGGATGCCCTGCCAGATACCCTCGCGATGGCCGGCGTCGCGCACCGGCGGGTTCATCTGCACCAGCGTGCCCAGCTTCTCATAGGCCTCGGGCCCGGCCAGGGTGAGATGGTGGGGCGTCGCCTCGCAGGTCACCAGGCGCTTATGCGCGCCGAGGAAGGGAATCTCGTCCGCTGTCGAGATATGCAGGACATGGATGGGCGCGCCCGTCTCTTCGGCGATGGCGACGAGGCGCCGCGTGCAATTGAGGGCTGCCTCGACATCGCGCCAGACCGGATGGGAAGATGCATCCCCCTTCGCGCGCAGGTCGCGCCGCTCACGCAGACGATATTCATCCTCCGAATGGAAGGCGGCGCGCCGCCGCGTGCGCTTAAGGATCTCGCGCACGCCCTCGTCGTCCTCGACCAGCAGCGAGCCGGTGGAAGAGCCCATGAACACCTTGATGCCGGCTGCGCCCGGCAGGCGCTCGAGCTCCGCCACATGGGGAGCATTCTCGCGAGTGCCGCCAACCCAGAAGGCGAAGTCGCAATGCATGCGATGCGTGCCACGGCGCACCTTGTCGGCCAGGGCTTCGGGCGTAATGGTGAGCGGATCGGTGTTGGGCATCTCGAACACGGTGGTGACGCCGCCCATCACCGCCGCCCGCGAGCCCGATTCGAGGTCTTCCTTATGCGTCGGCCCCGGTTCGCGGAAATGCACCTGGCTGTCGATCACACCCGGCAGGATGGTGAGACCGGTGCAATCGATCATCTCGCCTGCGCTGGCTTGCGACAAGTCCCCGAGCACCGCGATGCGTCCATCCTTGACCCCGATATCGCCGCGGTGCCGGCCGTCCTGGTTGACGATCTCGCCATTGCGGAAGATGCGGTCGAAGGTCTGGGGCATGGCGCTCTCCTCGATGACAGCTGTAGCCTCGGAGGAAGGCCGGGACGCCGGACGCCCCTTCCCCCCGCAGGAGCGGGACGAGGGGGCGCAAGCGTTGAGGGGTCTCGTCGCCCTCGCCGTCTCGCCCAATCCTCATGCTGGCGCATATGGATGATGCCGCCCCTCTCAGCGAACGGGAAGGCGATGCCGTCTTATCCTGTCCTCCGAACCGTGTCGACAATCCGCCGCCTCTTCACGCCGCGCACGAGGATTGCCATATAGGGGATGCTGAAAACGGGACTGCCCTGCCATGATCCACCTGCCCGACCGCGCCGTGCTCCGCCTCAGCGGAGAGGATGCGCGATCCTGGTTCGCCAATCTCGTCACCTGCGACATCGCCCATCTCGAACCCGGCCAAGGACGATGGGGGGCGTTGCTGACACCGCAGGGCAAGATCCTGTTCGATTTCCTGGCGACGATCGGCGAGGACGGGCTCTATCTCGATACGGATGCCGCGCTGGCGGCGGACTTCGCCAAACGGCTCAATTTCTATCGGCTGCGTGCCAAGGTGACGGTCGAGACGCTGTCGCCGGCCTGGGCCGTCTACGCTGCCCTGCCCCCTGAAAGCGTCGACATCGAGGGTGCTCTCGCCTTCCCGGATCCCCGGCGCTCCGAGCTCGGGCTTCGCATTCTCGCGCCGGCCGCCGCCATGTCAGACGACAGGGCCGCGGCCTATCACGCTCACCGCATCGAGCTCGGCGTTCCCGAAGGCGGCAAGGATTTTCGCTTCGGCGACGCCTTCCCGCACGAGGTACTGATGGACATGCTCGCCGGCGTCGACTTCAAGAAGGGCTGCTTCGTCGGCCAGGAAGTCGTCAGCCGCATGCAGCATCGCGGCACGGCGCGCAGCCGCATCGTGCCGGTCGCCGGCACGACCGCCCTGCCGGCTGCCGGCACCGAGATCCGCATCGGCGACCGGCCGGCGGGCACGCTCGGTTCCACGGCCGGCATGAGGGGGTTGGCCCTGCTTCGGCTCGACCGGGTGGAAGAAGGGCTGGCCGCCGGCGAAAGCCTGACGGCCGAGGGCCTTGCCCTGGCGGTCGACAAGCCATCATGGTGGGCCGGGCCGAGCGAGGCGCACAAGGCGACGGCCTGAGGCTCCCGCCTCGTCGCGTGCGAGAGTACATTCCCGCCTTGAGTGCAGGGGCGCTCCGGCGACGTGCCAGCAGAGCTCGCTCGCGGATACCCGTCCCAGAGAAAACTCGGCCGGCTCTCACGCAGTTGACCAGAAAGGGTGCCGCACGGCACCGTATCCGCCCGCCGTGAAGCGGTCTTCCCCAACACCCTGTCCTGTCTGTCTTGCTCCCGTGGTGATTCCGGGCAATTCTGGGGAAGTAGTTTCATACCCGCCCGCGCGCGGGACTCTTCGCGAGTATGCCGGCATCGTGGCTGCAATGGCATGCCGCCGCCTCTCAAGCGCGAGGATGCTCCGTGAACCAGTCCCACGCCTTCGATCCCACCGTCCTCAGCCATGTCCGCACGGTGATCAGCATCATCGTCGGCCTCAGCATGGGCCGCCTGCTCACCGGCCTTGCCCGCTTCGTCCAGCATCCGCGCCAGCACAAGATCTACGGCGTCCACCTGGTGTGGACCTTCTTCATGCTGATTCAGATCATCTCGTTCTGGTGGTGGGAATTCCACCTGGTCAACGTGCAGTGGAGCTTCCCGCTTTATGGCTTCGTCGCCTTCTATGCGAGCGTATTCTTCTTCATGTGTACGATGCTCTTTCCGGACACCATGTACGAATACAAGGGCTTCGAGGACTATTTCATGTCTCGCCGGAAATGGTTTTTCGGCATCCTGATCGGCACCTTCTTCCTCGACATCATCGACACTTTCATCAAGGGAAGAGATTATACCGCAGCGCTCGGCCCTGAATACTGGGTACGCTTCGCCCTCTACACTACCGGCTGTGCCGCCGCGATCCTGATATCCAACCAGCGTTTTCAGCTCGCCTTCGCCATCCTGGCGCTGCTCGGTGAAATCGCCTGGGCGCTCGGCCTCTACGACACGCTGACCTGAGCCGGCGCGGCAATCAGCTGCTCAGCGAGGATTTCGTAGGAGCGCTTGGTCTTCTCATGGTCGAAGATCATGTTGGTGGCGATGATCTCGTCGGCACCGGTGCGGGCGACGAATGCCTCGATGCCCGCCTTGACGGTCGCCGGGGAGCCGACCACCGAGACATGGTTCATGTGCTGCAGCGTCGCGCGACCGACGGCATCGAGAGTCTCCTCGTAATTCTCGACCGGCGGCTGGATCAGGCCCGGCCGCCCCGTACGCAGGCTGACGAAGGCCTGAAGCCGCGAGCTCTGGAGGAAGTGGGCCTCCTCGTCGGTGTCGGCGGCGACCACGTTCATGCCCAGCATGACATAGGGCTTGTCGAGATATTCGGAGGGCTCGAAGCGGCCGCGATAGATGGCGATCGCTCCTTCGAGATCGGCCGCCGCGAAATGCGAAGCGAACGCAAAAGGCAGGCCCAGCATGGCGGCCAGCTGTGCCCCGAACAGACTGGAACCGAGGATCCACACCGGCACCTCCAGCCCTGCCCCCGGCACGGCCTGCACACGCTGGTCAGGGCTGGCCGGCTTGAAATAGTTCATCAATTCGATGACGTCGCGCGGAAAGGCATCAATCTCGGCGTTGAGATTGCGGCGCAATGCCTGCGCGGTGATCTGGTCGGTGCCGGGCGCCCTGCCCACCCCGAGATCGATGCGCCCGGGATGCAGGGCCGCCAGCGTGCCGAAGGCCTCGGCCACCATCAAGGGTGCATGGTTGGGCAGCATGATGCCGCCGGCCCCCAGGCGGATGGTGGAGGTGCCGGAGGCGACATGGGCGAGCGCCACCGCGGTGGCGGCGCTGGCGATCCCCGGCATGTTGTGATGCTCGGCCAGCCACAGCCTGTTATAGCCGAGCCGCTCGACATGCCGGGCAAGGTCCAGCGAATTATGGAGGGCCTGCCCGGCATTGCTGCCGACGGCGATGGGCGAAAGGTCGAGGACTGAAATCGGGATCATGAAAAGGGCACGGCAAAATTCGATGACGATCGAATTAATATAGGTGGCTTTGCCGCCCTGGCAAGGAAGGGTGCAGGCCGCCGCCTCTACGATCACGAAATGTTCTTCCCTCTTCCCGAGTCGGCTTTCGCCATGGCAAGAAGGCGGCATGGAACGCACAGTCATTCTGCACGCCGACGGCAAGCAACGCTGTCCCTGGCCGGGGCTCGATCCCTTCTATGTCGCCTATCACGACGAAGAATGGGGAGTGCCGGAATATGACAGCCGGGCGCTGTTCGAAAAGCTCATCCTCGACGGCTTCCAGGCCGGCCTGTCCTGGATCACCATTTTGCGCAAGCGCGAGCGCTTCCGCGAGGTGTTCGATGGCTTCGAGCCCGCCAGGATCGTACAGTACGGACCCGAAAAGGTGGCGGCCTTGATGGCCGATCCCGGCATCGTGCGCAATCGCGCCAAGGTGGAGGGTACCATCATCGCGGCTCGGCTCTGGCTGGAAATCGAGGAAAAGCAGGGCTTCTCGCACTATCTGTGGGACTTCCTCGACGGCCGCCCCCTGCAGAACACCTTGCGCACCACGGCCGACGTCCAGGCTGAGACGCCGCTGTCTCAGAAGATTTCCAAGGATCTCAAGGCGCGCGGCTTCAAGTTCGTGGGTCCCACCATCGTCTACGCCTTCATGCAGGCGGTCGGCATGGTCAACGACCATCTCGTCGACTGTTTCCGCTATGCCGAATGCGCCGAGCTCGGCAAGGCGGGACATCCGGGCTGACAATGGCACGCGCAGGCAAAGCCACTCCCCACCGGGCCTGGCAGCGCATGCTGTCGGGGCGACGGCTCGATTTGCTCGACCCCTCCCCGCTCGACATCGAGATCGAGGATATCGCCCATGGGCTGGCCCGGGTGGCGCGCTGGAACGGCCAGACCAGCGGCGACGCCATCTTCTCGGTGGCCCAGCACAGCGTGCTCGTGCTCGACGTGCTCGATGCGATGGAGCCCGCCCAGCCCGACGCCGTGCGATTGATGGTGCTGCTGCACGATGCGCCCGAATATGTGATCGGCGACATGATCTCGCCGTTCAAGGCGGTGATCGGCGAGAGCTACAGACATGTGGAGGCCCGCCTGCTCGGTGCCATCCATCTGCGCTTCGGCCTGCCGGCCGTTCCCCCTCCGGCGATCAAGGCGCTGACCAAGAAGGCCGATACGGTAGCCGCCTTTCTCGAGGCAACCCAGCTTGCCGGCTTCGGCATCGAGGAATCCTGCCGGATCTTCGGCGATCCCCGCCCTTTGCCCCGGCCGATGGACCAGGCCAGGCTGGTGCCTTTGCCGGCGGCGGAAGCGCAGCGGGCCTTCCTCGATCGTTTTTCCCAGATCTTCCGGTAATCGCCATGCAAATCAATGTCTGTTCGCTCTCCCGCCTCGAAGCCACTGTCGCAGCCACCGGCGCCCGCCAGATCCTGACCCTGATCAATGCCGGCACCAAGGTGATCAGGCCGGTCACGGTGGAGGAAAACCGTCACCTGTTCCTGAGCATGAACGACATCGTCGAACTGGCGGAAGAAGGCCAGATCCTGCCGGGCGAGGATCACCTCTCCCAGCTTCTCGCCTTCGCCAGAGCCTGGGACCAGGCGACGCCGCTGGTGGTACATTGCTATGCCGGCGTCAGCCGCTCGACCGCCGCGGCCTTCACGGTGGCTTGCGCTCTCAACCCCACATTGGATGAACACGAACTCGCCCAGACCATTCGCAGGCTGTCACCGACCGCCACCCCCAACCGCCGCATCGTGGCTCTGGCCGACATGCGCCTGGGCAGAAACGGCCGCATGCTCGCCGCCATCGACGCCATCGGACGCGGCGAGGACTGCTTCGAGGGGGTGCCTTTCGCCTTGCAATTATAGGGCGTGCCGTCACGAAAGCGCCGCCCGGCGATACGGCAAAAAAGAAGCCCGGCATGGAGCCAGGCCAAGGGAAGGTCAAACATCGCATCGCTGTCGGGGAACGGACAGCTCGATGGCCGCGACCATGGCGCAGGTCCATGACGGGCCGATGACGCCGTTTCACGCGGCAGTCCGTGCCGCGAGCAATCAGCTGTCGGCTCGCCAGCTTGCCGGATCCGCGTAGGGCGAACCACCCACAGCGGCATAGAGCTCGCGGTTGCGCCGCCAGTCGGGGTGATAGTTGCGCAGCATGAAGATGCGGAAACGTTCGGCGGCCGAGGCTCGGGCCTCGGGCGTGACATAGCCGGCATCCTCGGCGGCCAGTGCTTCCAGAGCGCCGAGATCATGGTCGGGGGTGCGCAGGCGCAGCACGGAGAACTCGCCGCTGACATCGCTTTCATAGGCGAACGCCCAATCCACGCCCGCGCCCTGCAGCCGCCCGACGGCCGAAACAAAGGCAGGATCGGCGGCCCAGGCCGCCCGCCTTGCCTCATGGGCGGCCTCGAGCCGAGCGACCTCCTCGGGCGGCGGATTACCCTGCGTTCGATCGAGCCAGATATCGTCAACCAGACTGCCGTGGTTTTGGTACTGTAGGGCAAACCTGTTCACGGCGAGGTTCAGCAGGACGATTTCCGGCCTGAGACGCTGCAGGACACTGTCGGGACAGGGCGCGATTTCATTCATTCGCGGCTACGGCTTCAATTCCTGCTCCGACCCGGGTTTGGGTCCGAACAACAGGCGCTGATAGACGAGGCCGATGCCGATCAAGGCAACACCGAGCCCCATGAAGGACAAGGCGCGCCAGATGCCTTCCAGCTCCGACATGTCGAACAGGAAGGCTTTGGCGACCGCCAGCATGATCACGATGGCCGAGCCCAAGCGGATGGCCCGCACCTTCGCGCCGATGCCGAGGCCGAGCAGCACCAGGCCATAGAGCAGCCAGGCGATGGTATAGCCCCAGTTCTCGGCGGAGGAGACCGAGACGAAATCAGGCACGCCGTCGGCAAAGATCTTGCGCACCTCCAGCGTGACATAGGTGAAGCCGAGCACGAAGGCACAGATCCCGCATAGCAGCGCGAAGGGTGCGTTCTCCATCCCCGGGTTCTTCGGTTCATCCTTGCCGGCGCCGCGGCCATACCAGTGCCAGAACAGCGCCGCCGCTCCTGCCAGCAGCGCTGGCAGGGCATAGCCGGGCAGCAAGGTGTTGAAGAGGGCGCCGCCGCCGATCATCTCGCCGCTGACCACGGGATTGGCGGTGATCATTGGCCCCGAGACCGTCAGGGAAAGCGCGATGATGACGCTGATCGGTGCCGCTGCCCGGTAGACCGGGCTGGTGGTCGCCCCGGAGCGATAGACCAGCGCCATAGAGGCCGCAAAGGCAAGCGCGGTATAGAGTCCGGCCTCGGCGAGGGACATGCCGGGATGAGCGGCTTCCTCCGCTCCACGCAGGCCGAGGCGGATGGCGAAGACCACCGCCACGCAGGCGAGCAGGATGGCACCAAAAT
Source organism: Labrys sp. LIt4 (assembly GCF_017813775.1). Taxonomy (NCBI): domain Bacteria; kingdom Pseudomonadati; phylum Pseudomonadota; class Alphaproteobacteria; order Hyphomicrobiales; family Xanthobacteraceae; genus Labrys; species Labrys sp. LIt4. The sequence goes on along the minus strand of NZ_JAGIPY010000005.1, from coordinate 406,704 downwards.
CGAGGATGGCGGCTGGCATGTCGGCCTTGCGCCGGCGCAGGAGGATGCCGCCATAATAGAACGCCGCCGCCGGTATGGCATAGCGCAGCAGGATATCCTGCCAATCCGGGAAGCGCTCGAGGCCGGCGTCGGCCAGGGTCCAGGCTCCGCCCATGCGCGCCAGCACCAGCAGGACGAAGCCGGCGGCACACCAGCGCAGGGCAGGCAGCGGCCGCAGGGTGGAGACCCAGGCCGCACCGAGCGCCGACAGGCCGAACGCCAGTGTGAGCGGGGAATCGGCGATCAGGAAGGTGAGCGTCAGCGCTATCGCCGAGGCGCTGGCCACGGCATGGAGGGAGGAGCCGGCTCCAGGTGTCCCGTCCTGCTCCGTCTGCGTCTCCAGCCGCAGGAAACGCTCGGTCGTCGCGGCAAAGAGCACCGCAAGACCGGCCGCCACGGCCCCGAAGGGCAGGCTGGCGCGCAAGCTCTCGATGCGCAGATAGGCGATGGCCAGCGCGAAGATCGGGGTTGCCGTCCCCGCCAGCGCCAGGGCCAGGGCCGGCCGTTGCGGCCTGGGATGGCGCATCAGGCTGATCGTGGTGGCCAGCAGCAGCACGGCAGCCGGAACGATCGCGATCTCGATATAGGCCTGGAGGGCATCCGGCATCAGGAAAGGCAGATAGAGGTGGCCCGGCACCACCACCAGCGGCTCGGCTGCGAGCTGCCCGTCGATCGGCCAGATCCACAGGCAGGTGAGCCCGGCGAGGCCGGCAATCACGGCTGCCGGGGCAAGCGCGTCGAAGGCGAGCGCCGCCGCCAGCGCCAGTGCCATCACGATCAGCAAGGTGGCAAGCGAGGCATGCCCGAACACGTCGGCGCCGGCGAAGGAGACGGCCAGGATCGCGAGGCCGGCGACCGCGCCCAGGCCGACGGGATCGAAGCTCTGATAGGCCTTGCCGTGATGAGGCTCGTAGATCAGCACCGCGCCGATCAGGGCCGACAAAGCGAGGATGTAGAACACCATGGCGCCGGTGTCCTCGCCCATGATGCTGCCCAGGACGAAGCCATAGCAGAAGGCGGCGAGACCGGCTGCGATGGCGAGCCAGCGCCAGAGCCGAATGCGGGCCAACATGAAGGCGGCTGCGGTCACCACCACGACATAGAGGGCGAGAGCCCAGGGGTTGGGCTGGTTCGAGGAGACCAGCAAGGGAGCGCCATAGGCGCCGACAAGGCCCAGCCCGGCGAGCCAGGGACCATGCAGCGCCGCCGCATACATGGTGGCGATGCCGACCAGGCCGAGCAGCACGAAGGCCTGGGCCGGGCTGAGGAATTCATAGAGCGCATAGGCGGCATAGACGGTCGCAAACAGGGCGACCGTGCCCGCGGCCGTGACCACGCCGGGAATATAGACGGCCTGCCCTGCGGCGGGCGCCACGGGACGGCGCCTCAGATATTCGCCACCCCCAATCAGGGCCAGGGAGAAGACGAGCCCCGCCAGGATGCGCGCGCCGGGGCCGAGAAGCTCCTCCTCGACGGCATACCGCACCAGGAAGGCACCGCCGAGCGCCAGCGCCAGCCCGCCGACCCAGACAGCCCAGCGCGTTCCGAGCTTCTCCTCCAGGCTGACCTTCGGCTTAGGGGGCGCCGAGCGGCGCGCAGCCTGCGCGGAAGCGGCCGCCACCGGCTCCGGCCGTGCCTGCGGCGGTGGCGGCTCGACGGCCGGCGGCGTCTCGGCAGGCACGGCAGCGGGAACCGGAGCAACCGCTTCCCGCACGGGCTCGGCGGCCTTTCTCTCCTCCGCCGGCGCTGCCGGCGTAGCGGCCCTGGCGGCATCGACCGGCACCGGGCGTTGGCCCGCCAGATGGCGAACCCTTTCCTCCAGGTCCTGCACCCTGCGCCTGAGGCCGAGCGTCATTACGAAGGCGACGATCGCCAGCACCGGAAAGGCGAGCACCAGGAGGCCGATGAAGAGGAAGGCACTTTCTTCGGACATGCTCACCCATGACTGGTCATTGCAGCGCAGGCGTCGCGCGATTCTTGGTTCAACGTCTTTGCGAAACTGGCCGAACAAATCGCAAAATACGGCAGGCGACAAGTGCGGGCGATCGGCCCGGCAATTGAAGCTGCACAACACCCGCATCGGCGAAACAAAATCACCCTGTCCACAATCGCAACTATGGTGTCAGCCATATGCGCGAATCCGGATCCTGGATATCCCGCCGGTTACAGGTGCTGAACGCAAGACTGTCGTTTCCTCCCAGCCATCAACCGGACGAAACCCGCAGAAAATCAACGAGCACGCGCAGCGCAGCCGGCATCTGGCGACGTCCGGGATAGTAGAGGAAGAATCCCGGATAGGGCAGACACCAAGCCTCCAATACCCGTAGAAGACGACCTGAATCCAAATGCTCCTGTATGTGCTGTTCAATGCAATAGGCAACTCCGACGCCATCCAGCGCCGCGGATATCATCAGGTCGGGATCGCCAAGAATGAGCGGCCCATCCACCGCCACATTGAACGCCCGCCCGTCCTGATCGAATTCCCAGCGATAAAGCCCCCCTTGAGTAGTCTGGCGATATCCGATGCACCGATGGCGATGCAGGTCCCGCGGGGTCTCCGGCGGCGGAAAACGATCAAAATAATCGGGCGAGGCTACGACCGCCGTGCGCAGATCGGAAGTAACACGCACCGCGATCATATCGCGCTCAAGGCTTTCCCCGAGCCTGATACCAGCGTCATATTCTTGGCGAATAATGTCGACAAAGCCGTTCTCAGCCTCGATCTCCAACACGACGTCGGGATAAAGATCGCTGAACGCACGGAACTTCGGAGCGAGCACGCGAACAGCAACAGCCCGCGGCACGCTGATACGAACGGTTCCTGCTGGATGGTCACGAAACGCATTGAGCGTCTCGATCGCAGTTTCGATACTGGCGAAGGCTGGTGCGACCTGTCGCAGCAGCGCGTGTCCGGCAGCGGTCAGAGATACCGTCCGGGTGGTTCGGTTGATCAGCCGCACGCCAAGCCTTTGTTCCAGCGAGCGTAGAGAGTGAGAGAGCGTCGACGGCGTCAAGTTCAGTCGCACGGCAGCCCGGCGGAAACCGCCTTCCTCCGCGATGGCCACAAAGGCCGTTAACTCGCCAATTTCCCCTGCTCGCATGATTGATGAATCATGCCCATCAACTCGTGCAAAACAAGATGGATAATTTCGAACAATGAGGTCGGGTAGGATTTCCATATCGCGTTCGTGACGTAGCCGCGAACTGGGCATCCTTCTTCCATGAGACCTCAAAATGCCGGAAATTACTCAAGAGCCCTCTCCTGAAACCCGCCGTCTTCAAGGACGCGTGGCCATTGTTACCGGCGCCGGAAGCGGTATCGGCCGAGCCGCCGCGCTGGCCTTTGCTCGCGAGGGCGCCAATGTCGTGGTGGCGGGCCGCCGCGTGAGGGAAATCGAGGAAACGGCCGGCGCACTGGAGGCGGAAGGCGTAAAAGCTCTGGCTATACCCACCGATGTTTCACGAAGCGGCGATATCGAGGCATTGATCGCAAATACGGTTCGACATTTTGGACGCCTCGACTGCGCCTTCAACAATGCCGGGATAGAAGGCGTCTTCGCGCCGATCACCGACCTGTCGGAAGAGGATTTCGACCAGGTGATCGCCACCAATCTGAAGGGCGTCTGGCTGGCGGTAAAGCACCAGGTCGCCGCCATGTTGCAGCAAGGCACGGGCGGCGCGATCGTCAACACCTCGTCTTGGCTGGCCAAAGGCGCGCTCCCCGGCTCCTCGGTCTACTCGGCGAGCAAGGGCGCACTCGACGCGATGATCCAGGCAGTTGCCCTCGAGGTGGCGGAGCGGAACATTCGAATCAACAATGTGAATCCGGGGATCATCGATACTCCGATGCTGCGCCGTTTCGTGAATGATGAAACCGCCAAGCCCTGGATCGATTTCACGCCCGCCAAGCGTCTTGGCCGGCCGGCTGACATTGGCGATGTAGCGATGTGGCTTTGCACCGACGAGGCGCGCTTCGTGACAGGGCAATCGCTGTTGGTCGACGGCGGCTACACGATTGCCGGTATGCGCTGACGGGCCGCTTCGATCAGGCCCCGTTTTGCAGACGCAGCCATGATCCGGGTTGCCAGCCTCACGCTGCAAGCTGTTTCGCCTGGACTGTGATGCCCGGTGCCCGCGTGATCTGGCTCCGCGCCGTTTCCAATCCTTCGTGTAGCTGACGGATGCCAAAAGGAAAACGCATGGAGTACATTCGACTTGGCCGCAGTGGCCTCAAAGTCTCCCGCTTATGTCTCGGCTGCATGACCTATGGCGATCCAACGTGGAGACCGTGGGTTTTGCGGGAAGACGAAGCGCGCCCCTTCATACGGGATGGGCTGGAAGCCGGAATCAATTTCTTCGACACTGCCAATATCTACTCGGCCGGGGAAAGCGAGCGTATTCTCGGCCGAGCCATCAAGGATTTCGGCCGCCGTGACGATGCGGTGATCGCAACGAAAGCCTATTTTCCCACGGGAGGTGGCGCAAATGATCGCGGCCTGTCTCGCAAACATATTCTGGCCAGCATCGACGCCTCTCTCCAGCGTTTGAACACGGATTTCATCGATATCTTCGTCATTCACCGCTTCGATCCGCATACCCCGATCGAAGAAACGGCGGAAGCGCTGGATACGGCGGTGCGCGTCGGCAAGATCCGCTATCTCGGCGCGTCGTCGATGCATGCCTGGCAATTCATGAAGTTCCTGGCGTTTCAGCGGTACAACCGGCTGGCCTCCTTCATAACCATGCAGAGCCAATACAATCTGATGACCCGCGAGGATGAGCAGGAGCTGATCCCGCTCTGTCAGGAGGAGGGAATTGGCTTGACGCCATGGTCGCCGCTTGGTCGCGGCCTTCTGGCGGGATCACATCGGGCAGAGACATTACGGGCCGGAACCGACGAGCAAGTCACGCAATGGTACGACGGACGCAAGGAAGTCGACGAGACCATCGCCGCGGTGGAGAAGGTAGCAGACACCCGCGGCCTTCCGCCTGCACGGATCGCTCTGGCATGGGTTCTTTCCAGACACGGCATAACCGCGCCGATCCTAGGCCTGTCAAAGCCTCATCACCTTTCCGATGCGCTGGGCGCTCTTCAACTTGTCCTTTCCGGTGACGAAGTCGGTTTGCTTGAAGCGCCCCTCAACGCCCGAAAGATACCGGCGCGATGGTAGGCATCCGATAGCCGAAATCGGCCGGGCAGGCTTCTGTCATACACGCGTCGAGTTTACAGCTATTCTCGGTTCCGGACCGGCTCAAGGGCGTCCCCCACCACGGGCGCCCATCATATATGTCGGGGATGGCAACTGTTCCATCGAGAGAATTGGAAGGCAAACCATGGAGCACCTGACCCTCGAAGCGAGCGGAACCCACTTCCATGTCGTGCGCACCGGCCGAGGGCCGGCGCTCCTATTGCTGCATGGATGGCCGGAATTCTGGTTGGCCTGGGAGCCTGTGATGCACAGACTCGCCGACCGCTACACACTTGTCGCACCCGACCTGCGTGGTTTCGGCGACAGCGGCAAACCCAGCGGTCCATTCGGTCCCGACGGACACGCCGGTGACATGCTGGCCTTGATCGACCTGCTCGGCATAGATCGGATTGGCGTCATTGGGCACGATGTCGGCGGCGCTGTCATGCAGTCGCTTGCCCGCCTTGCGCCGGCGCGGCTCGCAGGCCTCTTTTTCTTCGACTTCGTCTACCCCGGCATCGGGCCGCGCATGGCCGCGCCCGATCGGCTAAATGAAATTTGGTATCAATCTTTCAACCAGATGGAAATGGCGCCGGAACTCATCGGAGCAACGCGCGAGAGCTGTCGAGCCTATATCGGCCATTTCCTGCGCCACTGGGCGAATCGCAAAGACGCGCATGACGACGTGCTGGATGTCTACGTCGACAATTTCCTAAAGCCCGGCAACCTCAAAGGCGGCTTCGCCCACTATAGAGCTTCCCATGCCGGCCGCATTGCCATGATGAAGGGTGAGGCGCCGCCGCTTCCCCCTATATCGATACCGACATGCGTGCGCTGGGCAGAGCATGACCCATTATTTCCCTATGCCTGGACTGATCGACTGAAGGATACTTTTCTCGATCTCGATCTCGCTCCGTTTCCCGGCGTGGGCCATTTTCCGCATCGCGAGGACCCGGACCGCGCGGCACAGGAGATCGATGCGTTCTTCTCACGCTTGCAAGGGCGCTAAGGCAGTTCGGCAGGCGGTCTTGCGCCTTCGTCAGTGAATCGCGGATTCGGCATCCGCTCCTGCCGGGACGAGAAGCCGATAAGCCCGATCGCTTTCGTATTCTTGAACTCCCGCTGTTAGGCCCACCATTTGACGCGGTAGAAGATATGCTTGCCGATCTTGTCCTTCTCCCGCATGTCGCGCACCCAGCGCGGGCGGACATAATTGGCGTGATAATGCGTGGCGTTGCCGACTTCGGGGATCCAGTCCTTGGCGTTCATCACCCGCTCGGCGATGACCAGAGCCTGTTCCCAGGGTTCCTTCTCGGTGACCTTGTCGGCGACGAGATCGCAGGCGAAGGAGAACTGGCAGCCGCCATAGCGCTTGTTGCTGGCGCCCTGATAGACCACGTCGCAGACATTCTTGGGATAGAAGGGTGAACGCAGGCGGTTGATGATGACCTGGGCGACGGCCACCTGCCCTTCCCGGCTCTCGCCGCGGGCCTCGAAATAGATCGCCGTCGCCAGGCACGTCTGTGCCTTGGTGAATGCCGCCGGCGGCAGGTCGAGCGGGCGGGCCTTGCCGTCGTCCAGCCCGGGCAGGCCGGCGATGCGCGATTTCTTCTGCGCATCGGTCAATCCCTCGTCGCTGCCGATTTCAGGCAGGGTCTGGGCGTCGTCCGGCGTCATCACCGGCTGTACGTTCGCCAGCGCCACCACCGGCTGGAGAGCGCCCGGCTCGGCCATGGCGAGCTCGACCGGCAGCGCCTCGTCGGCACGGGTGGTGCTGCTGGTCAGGCTGGCAAGGTCGGGGCGGCTCGCCGCCGGCGACATGCCGCCGGTCGGGGCCAGCGAATGATCGAGAGGGACGGCGCCGTCATGTCCGCCGAGTTCGGCGTCGGCGACCGAGAGCCTCTCGGCGAGCTTGGTGACGACGATGGCGCTGAGCCGGGACGGCTGGAATTGCTGCAGCCCCTCGGCGGTTTCGGGCGGCTGGAGCTTGCGCGACAGGCGCGCCATCGGCCTGGCGCCGACTTTGGGCATCAGCACATGCGGGTCGCCGGGCACCATATAGGCGACGTTCTCTCCGACACCCCGGTCCGGCCGCCTATCCCCCTTGGCGGTCCGGATGACCTCGGGCCAACTCGTCATGCCCTTCTTGGTGGCATCCCGGATCGGCGCGCTGGGCGGGCCGACATCGTCGGGAAGCGGCATGAAATCGTTTTGGCTCGGCGTCAGGGTCAGGCTGGCTGGCATGGCGCGCAGCGTGAAGCCATCGCCGAAGGCCGCCCGCGGCGCCGAACCGATATCGGCCAGGCTGAGCTGCGGCATCGCGAACAGACCGGCCCGCATCACCGAGACACGCCGCGCACCCAGCACACCCACGCCGCCCTGCAGGGCACCATGCATGCTGGCGGCAACGGCGGGGCTCGCCTGCACGGCGGTCGAGCGGCGATACATCATCGTGCTGGTGGCGCCAGCGCAGAGCAAAAGGGCGATGATGACGGGCCGGCGCAGCAGCATGGACGAGGCTCACAGGTTCAACCAACACGGCCTATGCAGGTTCTCCATGATCGCGCCCGTGGCGTGATCATGGAGAACCTGCAAGATTTCAAACCTCTGCCGACAATCTCGATACTGACCGTCGTGGGCAGTATCGAGATTGTCGGCCTGGCCGATGAGCTCATTGATGATGCATTAACCTTGATGGGGAGTTAACAGAGGCCGCCAGCCTGTTCCAACCGTGGAAGCTTTGCTCTATCCTTTCGCCATGATGTCCGCGTCCATGCCTCCCGAACAGATCGTCGCGCTGCTGCAGTGGTATGCCGATATGGGCGTGGACGTGGCGATCGCAGACGAGCCGCTCGACCGTTTTGCCGAGAGCGCACAGGCCCCCCTTGCCTCCCCTCCCATGCGTTCCGTGCCGGAAGCCGATGCGGCGCGCAGGGCTCCCGCTGCCGCCGCACAGCCCCGCATGGCCTCCCCGGCGCCGACCATGCTGACCACTTCGCCGGACGCGGTGGAACTGGCGGCCCGCGAACAGGCGCGCAGTGCCCGCACGCTGGACGAATTGCGGGACCTGCTCGAGCGCTTCGACGGCTGCGCCCTCAAGGCCACGGCCAATCGCCTGGTCTTTGCCGACGGCGCGCCCGATGCCAAGGTGATGTTCGTGGGCGAAGCCCCCGGGCGCGACGAGGACATTCAAGGCAGGCCTTTCGTCGGCCGCTCGGGACAATTGCTCGACCGCATGCTCACGGCCATCGGGCTCGACCGCACCAAGGCCTATATCGCCAATGTGGTGCCCTGGCGTCCGCCCGGCAATCGTGATCCGACCCCGCAGGAGACCACAATCTGCCGTCCCTTCATCGAACGCCAGATCGAGTTGGTGGCCCCAAAGGTCCTGGTCTGCCTCGGCGCCCGCAGCGCGCAGGCATTGCTCGGCGTCACCGACGGTATCCTGAAACTGCGCGGGCGTTGGCTGGACTATGATCTTGCCGGCCAGCGCATCCGGGCGATCGCCACGCTGCACCCGGCCTATCTCTTGCGCCAGCCGGTGCAGAAACGCCTGGCCTGGCGCGATTTCCGCGCCATCCGCACGGCAATCGAGCAAGACATGTCCTGAATCCGCGCGCCGATGCAGCCTCTCACCTTCGAAGATGAAGCGAGCGCCGTCGGACCCCATTTCGGGAAAACTATATTTCCCTACGTAAGCACCGGCTAGAACCCCTGTAACGGACTTTGCGAAGACATATTTATTGGGTATGGCTTGCACAGTACAAATCACCATGCCGGCCGGACATCGGCGAAAGGCTGGCATCCGGGGAGCAGGAGACAGGGCGATGAAACTCGACGATATGCGCGCCTCCGACAATGTCGACGATCGTCGCGGCGAAGGCGGCGGTTTCGGCGGCGGTGGCGGCGGTTTTCCGGGGGGACGGGGCGGCGGCATCGGCCTGGGCGGCCTGGTCATCGTGGCCGCGCTCTATTTCCTCGTCGGCCCCGAAGCCGCCTTCAACGCCCTGCAGGGTCTGAGCGGCGGCGAGCCGCAGGTCCAGGAACAACAGCAGCCGCGCCCCTCCAGCCAGACGGGCGGCGCCACCGACGCTTCGGGAACCTTCGTGCGCAAGATCCTGGGCTCGACCGAGGATACCTGGACCAAACTGTTCCAGGAGCAGGTTCGGGGCAAAAGCTACCAGCCGACCGAGCTGGTGCTGTTCAGCGGGGTGACGCGCTCGGCCTGCGGCACGGCCCAGTCGGCCATGGGACCCTTCTACTGTCCGAACGACAAGAAGGTCTATCTCGACACCGCCTTCTTCGACGAGATGCGCAACCGCTTCAATGCCTGTCCGGCCGGCCAGGGCGCCTGCGCCTTCGCACAGGCCTATGTGATCGCGCATGAGGTCGGTCATCATGTGCAGGACGAGCTCGGCCTTCTGCGCGAGGGCGGCGCTGGCGCCGGCGGCGCCTCGGTGCGTCAGGAACTGCAGGCCGATTGCCTGGCCGGCGTCTGGGCCAATCGCACGCAGCAGGATTTCAAGTTCATCGAGCAGGGTGACATCGAGGGCGCGCTGCAGACGGCGCAGGCCATCGGCGACGACATGCTGCAGAAGAAGATGCAGGGCTATGTCGTGCCCGACAGCTTCACCCATGGCACGGCAGCCCAGCGCCAGCGCTGGTTCGTCACCGGCCTGAAGAGCGGTCAGATCCGTTCCTGCGACACCTCCGGCAATATCTGAGGGGGAATATTTCTCTCGCTTATCGTTAAGGTCGCGCAGCCCCTCACCTTACCTCTCCCCGTAAGGACGGGGCGAGGAGGCGCAAGCGTTGCGATTGTTCCTTGGACCTTTCATCTCGCCCCACTGTTGGGCGAGATGAGAGGTTTTCGGCATAACTCGACGTCAAAGTCCCCTCGCCCCGTCCTTACGGGGAGAGGTAAGGTGAGGGGCAGCACCACCCTGCGTAAACTCATTCGATGTCGGGCGTCAGGCCGGCAGGCCCCCGAGTTCGGCCAGCCTGACCGGACGGCCCGACTTCATGCTGGCAACGGCCGCCGCCCCGCACAGCATCGACATCGCGCCGGCCAGCGCGCCGGCACGCTGGCCGAGCGGATCGGTCATGCCGGGGCGCAGCAGCATGTCGCGCAAGCGGTCGTCGCCGCCGAAATGCCCGCCCCCGGCATGCGGCACGCGAATGCGCTCGACACCGCCGAAATTGCGCATCAGCAGGATCTCGTCATGGTCAGGCGTCTCGAAGGCCTGACGCTCATATTGGCGAACCTCGATGCGTCCCTTGGTGCCGTTGAACGCCAGATGGTAGCCCTCGATCGGCATGAAGGTGTTGAGGGAATAGGAAACGATCACCTCGTTCTCGAAGCGCAGCATCGCGGTCATGGTGTCGGCGATGTCGATGTCCTCGCGATAGACGCAGGCGTCGCGGACATAGCCGTCCTCGGCTGACGGGTCCTCATAGAGCATGGTCAGCCAGGGGTCCTTGCTCATGTCGAAATAGAAATCGCAATCCCGGGCATGGCTGCAGGTCTGGCAGCGCTCGCCGCGGAATGGCCCGTTGCGACCGTAATTGCGCTGGGTACCGAAGGCCGAAACCTCGCGCGGCACAGATTCCAGATACCAGTTGAGCAGATCGAAATGATGGGTGGCCTTGTGCACGAACAGGCTGCCCGAATGGGCCTCCTTGGCGTGCCAGCGGCGGAAATAGTCGGCGCCATGCTGGGTGTCGAGATACCAATGGAAGTCGACAGAGGTCACGGTGCCCACCGCTTCCTCGCGCAGCAGCTGCTTGATGCGGGCGGCCGTGGGTGCGAAGCGATAGTTGAAGGTCACGTCGACCGGCCGGCCGGTGCGCGCCTCGGCTTCGAGGATGCGGCGGCATTTTTCCGGCGTGGTGGTCATCGGCTTTTCGGTGATCACCCTGCAGCCCGCCTCCAGCGCCTTGACGATGATCTCGTCGTGGGTGTCATCGCGGCTGCAAACGATGACGATCTCAGGCTTTACGCTCGCCAGCATCTCGTCGACATCGGTGTAGACGGGCGCATTGGTACCGATCGCGGTGCGCGCGGCCGTGGCCCGCATCTCGTTGACGTCGCAGATCGCCACGAATTCGGCCCGGTCCCGCCAGCCTTGCAGCAGTTCCTTGCCCCACATGCCCGCACCGCGATGGCCGGTGCCGACCAGGGCCACCCGATGCCTCTCTGGCCCCTCCTCATGTCTCGTCGCTTGCATCGTCATAGCGTTTCCTCATGCGGTTCTTGCTGTCGATGGCGCCCGGGAACGGGATCTTCCTCCAGGGTGCTCAGACGAAATAATCGGGATATTGCACCCGCAGCCGGTCGATGTCGGGAACCACGGCGCTCAGATGCGCCTTCATGGCCTTGCTGGCCACCGCGACATCGCGGCGGGCGATGGCATCGCGGATGAAGCTGTGCTCGGCGATGACCTGATGCATGCGGCCCGCCACCGGCAGGGTCAGTCGCCGTGCCCGATCCATCTGGACCTTGATCTGGCGCAGCAGGCGCGGAATGCTGGGATAGCCGGCAATCTGGGCGATGGCCTGGTGGAAGCCTTCGTCGGCCTCGTGAAAGGCATCCTTGTCGCCGAGATCGGCAAGCAGGCGCTGGCGCGCCAGGATGGCGTCGATCGTGGCGATGTCGGCCTCCGTGGCGATCTCGATCAGGCGCCGCACCGCGGTATCCTCCAGGGACTGACGGATCACCACCGCCTCGGGAATGGCAGCCACAGGCACACGCGAGACGAAGGTTCCCGATTGCGGGAAGATGTCGACCAGGCCGTCCTCGGCCAGGCGGATCAGGGCCTCGCGCACCGGCGTCTTGCTTACGCCGAAACGCTGGGTCAGCGCCTTTTCCTGCAAAGGCGTGCCGGGCACCAGGCGCATGCCGAGGATCGCCTCACGCAAATCATCATAGATCAAGGTCGCGGTGGTGACGCGCGGCCGCCTCGGGCGAACGCCGGACTGCGCCGCCTTGCCTCGCGCCGTCAGGATCTCCAGCGAATGGCTCGTGTCCTGGCTCTCCATGGCCCCGGCCTGATGCGACCTCTCGCGGCATCGCGATGATCAGATTTTGACACACTAGTATCTTAGTGTTAAAGCCAGCGTCAAGAGGAGACGCCAACCAGAACAGGGCCGAGCCCGCATGGCACTTCATCCAGACAGGCTTTTGCCGATCGAACCCGACGCCAGGACCATCGCCCGGCGTCTCTACGGGCAGGTGGCCGGCCTGCCGATCCTCTCCCCGCACGGCCATACCGATCCACACTGGTACGCCGAGGATGCGCCCTTCCCGGACCCCGCTACGCTGTTTGTCAAGCCGGACCACTACATCACCCGCATGCTCTATTCGCAGGGCGTGCGGCTGGAGGCGCTTGGCATTTCCAGCAGGGACGGGACGGCTGTCGAAACCGACGGCCGCAAGATCTGGCGTTTGTTCGCGCAGCATTGGTATCTGTTCCGGGGCACGCCGAGCCGTTTGTGGTTCGAGCATTCACTGGAAAGCGGCTTCGGTATCACCGAGCGTCTTGCACCGGACAATGCCGACCGTCTCTATGACGAGATCGCCGCCGCGCTCGAGCGCCCCGAATTCCGCCCCCGCGCGCTTTATGACCGCTTCAACATCGAGGCGATCTCCACCACGGACAGCGCCACCGACGCCTTGGACGCCCATCAAGCCATCCGTGCGTCCGGGTGGAAGGGCCGCGTCCTGCCGGCCTATCGTCCCGATGCGGTCGTCGATGCCGACAGGGCCGATTTTCGTACGGAGGTCCGCCGCCTCCTCGATCTCACCGGGCAGCCAGCCACCTGGGACGGCTATCTGACGGCCCATCGCGAACGCCGCGCCTTTTTCAAGTCGCTGGGGGCGACCTCGACGGATCATGGCCACCCCACTGCCCGCACGGCCGATCTCGACCGCCCGAAGGCGCAGGCCCTGTTCGCCCGCCTGCTGGCCGGCCCCGCCGCGCCGGAGGATGCCGAGCTGTTTCGAGCCCAAATGCTGACCGAGATGGCGCGGATGAGCCTGGAGGACGGGCTCACCATGCAGATCCACCCGGGCTCCTACCGCAACCACAACCCGGCGCTGTTCACCCGTTTCGGGCCGGATGTCGGCGCCGATATTCCGAGGCAAACCAGCTATGTCGAGGCACTGAAGCCCCTGCTCGACGCCGTCGGCAACGAACCGGATCTCACCATCGTGCTGTTCACCTTGGACGAGACGGCCTTCAGCCGCGAACTCGCGCCCCTCGCCGGGCATTATCCGGTGCTCAGGCTGGGGCCGCCCTGGTGGTTCCTCGACAGTCCGGAAGGCATGCGACGCTTCCGCGAACTCGCGACGGAGACGGCCGGTTTCTACAACACGGTCGGCTTCAACGACGATACCAGGGCCTATCTCTCGATCCCGGCGCGGCACGATATGGCCCGCCGCGTCGACTGTGCCTGCCTTGCCCGCCTGGTGGCCGACCACCGCCTCGACGAGGAGGAGGCGGCCGAGACCGCCGTCGACCTCGCCTACAATCTCGCCAAGCGCGCCTACAAGCTCTGACCTCGCCTGTCGTGGCGACACGCAATATCACGTTACGTCATATCGATATCGAAACGCACGAGTACAAAGGCAAGAACGCAGAAAAACCGGCCTTCGAGCAACCATGCGGACCGGAAAAGGGGGAAGCCATGAGTGCCCATCTCGTCAGTCGTCGTGCCATGCTGGGAGCCGGTTGCGGGTTTGCCGCTTCCGTCATGCTGGGAAGCCCGGCCCGGGCGCAGGACAAGCAGCTCAGGGTGTTCTGGTGGGGCTCGCAGGAACGGGCCGACCGCACCAACAAGGCGGTGGACGCCTTCCGGGCTGCCAATGCCGGTATCGACACCAAGACCGAATTCACCGGCTGGAGCGACTACTGGCCGCGTCTGGCCACCCGTGTCGCGGGGCGCAATGCGCCCGACCTGGTGCAGATGGACTACCGCTACATGTTCGAATATGCCCGCCGCGGCGCCATCGTGCCGCTCGACCAATATCTGGGCAAGCTTCTCGACATCGCCGATTTCGGCAAGACCAATCTGGGATCCTGCAGCGTCGATGGCAAGCTCTACGGCATCAATCTCGGGGTCAATTCCTCCGCCATGGCCTATGACGCGGCCGCCTGGCAGGAGACCGGGGTGGAGCCACCGAAATTCGGGACGAGCTGGGAGGAATTCGCGAGCAAATGCGAGGCCTTCGGCAAAGCCAACAAGCGCAAGAAATTCTATGCGTCCATCGACGCCAGCGGCCTGGAGCCCGCTTTCGAGCTCTGGCTGCGGCAGCGCGGCAAGGCCCTTTACGACGACAAGGGTGCGCTCGCCTTCGATGCCAAGGACGCCGCCGACTGGTTCAAGCTTTGGGGCGTCATGCGCGATTCCGGCGGTTGTGTCACCGCCGACATCCAGGCCCTCGACAAGCTGACGCTGGAGACCTCGCCGCTGGCACTCGGCTATGCCGCTGCCAGCTTCCTGCATTCCAACCAGTTCATCGGCGCACAGCAGCTCAGCAAGGCCAAGCTGTCGATCACGGCCTATCCCGTTATGACCGGCGGCAAACCCGGCCACTATCTCAAACCCTCGCAGATGTGGTCGGTCTCATCCGACGCCAAGGCGCCGGAGCTTGCCGTCAAGCTTGCCAACTTCACCGTGCATGATCCGGCCGGCGTCAAGATCCTCGGCGTGGAACGCGGCGTGCCCGCCTCGCCCGCCATGCGCGATCTCGCGGCCGCCTCGCTCGACGACGTCAGCAAGCAGATGGTCGATTATGTCGGCAAGCTCGATCCCTATGTCGGGCCGCTGCCGCCGTCTCCGCCCAAGGGAGCCGGCGAGATCTCCTTCGTACTGCAGCGCATCAGCCAGGAGGTTGCCTTCGGGTCGACACCGGAACAAGGGGGCGAACAGTTCGTGACGGAAGCCGAGTCGATCCTGAAACGGGGATGACCGTCATGGCCTCGACGACTCTGGCCCAACCCCGCGAAATCACCGAAAGCCGCCTGCGTCAGGCTTTGCGCCGGAATCTCGCCGGCTATCTGTTCCTGGCGCCCTGGCTGATTGGCTTTCTCGGCCTGACCCTGGGGCCGGCCCTGGCCTCGCTCTATCTGTCCTTTACCGATTACGATCTCCTGCAGAGCCCGCAATTCGTCGGCACCGCCAATTATGTGCGCATCGCGACGGCCGATCCGAAATTCGCCGCGGCGATGAAGGTAACCTTCACCTATGTGCTGCTGTCGGTGCCGCTCAAGCTGATCTTCGCCCTCGCCTTGGCCATGGCTTTCAATCGCGGCATAAGGGGCCTTCCGCTCTATCGCGCCATCTTCTATCTGCCCTCGCTGCTCGGCGCTTCCGTGGCGATCGCCGTGCTCTGGCGCCAGCTCTTCGCGGCCGACGGCCTCGTCAATTCGCTGCTTGCGCTGGTTGGCATCGACGGGCCGAGCTGGATCTCCAATCCGCGCTATTCGCTCTATACGCTGGTGGCGCTCTCGGTATGGCAGTTCGGCTCGCCCATGATCATCTTTCTGGCGGGGCTGCGCCAGATTCCGCAGGACATGTACGAGGCCGCGAGCCTCGACGGCGCCTCCAAGGCCCGGCAGTTCCTCAAGATCACCCTGCCGCTGCTCACCCCGGTGGTGTTCTTCAATTTCGTCATCCAGACCATCGAGGCCTTCAAGGCCTTCACGCCCGCCTTCATCATCTCCGAAGGCAATGGCGGTCCGATCAACTCGACCCTCTTCTATACGCTCTATCTCTACCAGGAGGCCTTCGGCTTCTTCCGCATGGGCTATGCCTCGGCGCTGGCCTGGATCCTGGTGCTGATCATCGCTTTCTTCACCGCCTTCTCCTTCCTCACCGCGCGCTATTGGGTGCATTATGACGACTGATGCCGCCGCCGTGCACGCGCCGGAGCGCTCGGTCCTGCGTTCCGCCCTGACCCATGCCGGCCTGATCGCCGCTTCCTTCGCGATGCTCTATCCGCTGCTCTGGATGCTGGCGGGCTCGGTCCGGCCGGCCGACGACATCTTCGGCGGCCAGACCTCGCTGATCCCCTCCCAGGTCTCGATCCGCGCCTATGAAACCGGCTGGTTCGGCCTGCAGGTGAGCTTCGGCACCTTCTTCCTCAACTCGCTCGCCATTTCCGTACTGGCGACGATCGGCAACGTCATGGCGGCCTCGCTGACGGCCTACGCCTTCGCGCGGCTGCAATTCTTCGGCAGGAACTTCTGGTTCGCGCTGATGCTGGGCACGCTGATGCTACCCTATCACGTCACCCTCATTCCCCAATATGTGCTGTTCCTCAACATCGGCTGGGTCAACACCTGGCTGCCGCTGGTCGTACCCAAATTCCTCGCGGTGGACGCCTTCTTCATCTTCCTGATGGTGCAGTTCTTCCGCAGCCTGCCGCGTGAACTCGACGAGGCGGCGATGATGGACGGCTGCAGCGCCTGGCGCATCTATTGGAAGATCGTGCTGCCGCTTTCCGTCCCCGTGCTCGCCACCGCCGCGATCTTCTCCTTCATCTGGACCTGGGAGGACTTCTTCGGCCCGCTGATCTATCTGGGCGACATCCACACCTACACCGTCCAACTCGGCTTGAGATCCCTGGTCGATGCCGGCGGCACCTCCGATTGGGGTGCCTTGTTCGCCATGTCGGTGCTCTCGCTGATCCCGATCTTCCTGGTCTTCCTGTTCTTCCAGCGCCTTCTGATCGAAGGCATCGCCACCACAGGCATGAAACGCTGACATCCGAAGCAAATGCGTTCAGGCCCAAACCTTCATTGACTTAACACACTGGGAACAGAAGCATTTTTCGATTCCGGTGATTTAATCTGACAGTAAAACGCCGAGCGGACAATCGATATGAGACCTTTGAAATTTGCCGTCATCGGCATCAATCACGACCATATCCACGGCCAGATCGGCGCGCTCAGGCGTGCCGGCGCGGTCTGCACCGGTTTTCACGCCGCCGAGGACGATCTCGCAGGCGCCTTTGCCGATACCTATCCGGAAATCCCGCGCGTCACCGAAGCGGACAGGCTCTATGAGGATCCCGCGATCGACGTCATCGTCAGCGCCGCCATTCCGGGCGATCGCGCCAACATCGCCGTCAAAGCCATGCGCCACGGCAAGGATGTGCTGCTGGACAAGCCGGGCATGACCAGCCTCGACCAGCTCGAGAGCGTGCGCCTGGTGCAAGCCGAGACCGGGCGCATCCTCTCCATCCTCTATTCGGAGCATTTCGAGGTGCCCGCCACCGTGAAGGCGGGCGAACTCGTCGCGGCCGGCGCGATCGGCGACATCGTCACCATGACCGGGCTCGGCCCGCATCGCCTTCGCAAGCCGCAGCGGCCGGGCTGGTTCTTCGAACGCGAGCGCTATGGCGGCATCCTCGTCGATATCGGCGCCCACCAGTTCGAGCAGTTCCTGTTCTTCACCGGCGCCGAGGATGCCGACATCCTTTCCGCCTCCGTCGGCAATCGCGCCAATGCCGACAGTCCGGGCCTGCAGGATGTCGGCGATGTCCATCTGCGCACGCCGGAAGGCGTCACCGGCTATATCCGCGTCGACTGGTTCACGCCGGACGGGCTCCCGGTTTGGGGCGATGGGCGGCTCTTCATCACCGGCACGCAAGGCACGATCGAGCTGCGAAAATATATCGATGTCGCCGGTCGTCCAGGTGGAGACCATCTCTTCCTGACCGACCGCAACGGCATGCAGCATATCGATTGTTCTTCGGTCGAACTTCCCTTCGGCAGGCAGTTCATCGCCGATGTCTTCGAGCGGACCGAGACGGCCATGCCGCAGGCCCGGTGCTTCAAGGCGATGGAACTCGCTCTCAAGGCCCAGCAACGCGCCGAGGAGATAGCGTGATGGGCGACATCAAATCCGTCGCCGTGGTCGGGCTGAACATCGGCCGCTCCCATATCGCCGAAGCCTATGCGCCGCGCCCGGAACGCTGGCGTCTCGCCGCCGTGTGCGACCGCAATCAGGAGCGCCTCGATGCGGTCGCCGACGAATTCTCGGCCGAGAGCCGCACCCTTCATTTCGACGATCTCCTCGCCCGCGACGATATCGACGTGATCGACATCGCCACCCCGCCCGCCACCCATTTCGAGCTGGTCAGCCGGGCCCTGGCGGCGGGCAAGCATGTCGTCTGCGAAAAACCGCTGGTTGGCTCGCTGCACGAGGCAGACCTCCTGGCCAATGCGCAGGCCCAGAGCGGCCAGATGCTGATGCCGATCTTCCAGTACCGTTTCGGCGAAGGAGTGCAGAAGGCCAGGCGCATCATCGAGGCGGGACTGGCCGGCAAGCCCTATCTCGGCACCGTCGAAACCCATTGGAAGCGCACGCCCGACTATTATGCCGTCTATTGGCGCGGCAAATGGGAGAGCGAGCTAGGCGGCGTGCTGATGACCCATGCCATCCACCAGCACGACATGATGACCTATCTGATGGGCCCGGTACGACGGCTGTTTGCGCGGGCGACGACGCGGGTCAACGCCATCGAGGTGGAGGATTGCGTCACCGCCTCCTGGGAAATGGCCAACGGCGCACTGGTGGCCGCCAGCGCCACCCTTGGTTCGCAGAACGAGATCAGCCGCCTGCGCCTCTGCTTCGAGAACGTCACCTTCGAGAGCGGCGGCGAGGCCTATTCGCCGGGCGACGAGCCCTGGACGATCCTGCCGGCCAACCAGGCCGTGGCCGCCGATATCAGGGACCTCGTCGCCGACCTGCCGCCGGTCGGCCGCCGCTTCCTTGGGCAGATGGATGCCTTTCACGAAGCCCTGCACGGCCGCGGGCCAGTGCCGGTCACAATCGATGACGCCCGCCGGGCGCTGGAACTGGCGACCGCCTTCTACCATTCGGCACAGACCGGCAGCGACGTCAGCCTGCCGATCGGCCCGGATCATCCGAAATATCGGGGCTGGCGGCCGGATCGGGCGTGAGGAAGCACATGATGAACAAGGCGTCATCCCCGGCCGAGCGCAGCGAGGGGAAAGGGATGACGGGTCCTTCCATTCAACCAGGCGCAGATGGCTCCTAAGGAGGACGACATGGCGGCGAGCATCAGGCTCGACAAGGTGGTGAAGCGCTACGGCTCCCTCGACGTCATTCACGGCGTGGATCTCGCCATTGAGCCGGGCGAGTTCACCGTGTTCGTCGGCCCGTCGGGCTGCGGCAAGTCGACTTTGCTGCGCATGATCGCCGGGCTCGAGCCGATTTCAGCCGGCGACCTCACCATCGACGGCGAGCGCATGAACAATGTCCCCGCTTCGCGCCGGGGCATCGCCATGGTGTTCCAGTCCTACGCCCTCTACCCTCACATGACGGTATACAAGAACCTGGCCTTCGGCTTGGAAACCGCCGGCTACAAACGTGCCGAGATCGAAAAGCGGGTGCGCCACGCCGCCAGAATCCTCAAGATCGAGGATTATCTGCAGCGCCGGCCCAAGGCCCTGTCCGGCGGCCAGCGCCAACGCGTCGCCATCGGCCGGGCGATCGTGCGCGAACCGCGTATCTTCCTGTTCGACGAACCGCTCTCCAATCTCGACGCGGAACTGCGCGTCCAGATGCGCGTCGAGATCGCCAAGCTCCACCAGGACCTCGGCAACACCATGATCTATGTGACCCACGACCAGGTCGAGGCGATGACCATGGCCGACAAGATCGTGGTGCTGCGCGACGGCGTGGTGATGCAGGTCGGCGCGCCGCTCGATCTCTACAATGCCCCGGCCAACCAGTTCGTGGCGGGTTTCATCGGCTCGCCCAAGATGAACTTCCTCTCGGGTCGCCTGGCCGGAACCGGCGACGCCATCGAGGTCGCCGGGCAATCCCTTCGCCTCGGCGCACCGCTGCCGGGCGCCAATGCGACGGCGCCGGTCACCTTCGGTGTCCGCCCGGAGCATATCCTGGTCGGCGGCGAGGCCGGCGAGGCGCTTGGCGAGGTCAAGGTCCATCTGGTGGAGCATCTCGGCGGAGAAACCGTGCTCTACGCAACCACCACAGGTGGAGAGAACCTGACCATTTCGGCGCCAGGCCAGTTGCGGGTCCGTCATGGCGAAACCGTTCCGCTGCGCGCCGACCCTTCCCTCTGCCATGTCTTCGACAGCGAGGGCGCTTCGCTGCGGCGATAAGTTCCCCGGGATCACCGGCTTCCAGCCGGCTCGCGGAACCGGCGCGCGTACCGAAAGGAAGAGCCGGCTGGAAGCCGGCGATTCCCAGGAGCGTCTGCCTCACCCCGCCGTCCCTACTCCACCCGTAAAGGCGCGGGCGCGCAATGCGTGGCTTCCCAAACGCCCGCCTTCCAACAGTGCCCTGCGCGGTGCCAGCATGGCCTGCCTCCGTCTGCGGCCGCGCGACAGTTTGAGCACGATCTCGCGGAGCCTTGCCCGCCAGCCGTAATCGTCGACCGCGCCGCGAAACAGCATCGCGACCGGCCGTCCGCCCGCTCTTTGCAATCGCTGCATCATGACGCCGGCCTCGCGGAACCAATCGCTTTCCAGGCGGACGCCTGGCGCCATCACCAGCACCCAGTCGCTGCGGGCAGCCTCCAGACCGGCTCTGGCGTCGCCCTCGACAATGACACAGCCGACCGCATCGGCGACCAGCCGCGTGCCCTCCGACGGCCCGGCTTCCGCTACCACCACCACCTCGCGCACGAAACCATCCGCCGCCGCCGGAACAAGGGCAGCCAGCGTTTCCGCCAGCGCCATTTCCTGGCCGTTCGCGGCAATGACGACACTGATCATGGCAAGTCTGGTCCGGCTGGAACTTCACCTTTTTCAAGCGTCCGCATATCACGCACCACCGCCCGCCGTGAGGGGTGCAAATGGGCGATCCTGCTCAAATGATTGGCATTTTCGTTATGCTTGCTCAAATGTTCTCTTTTTGTTCTAATGAGAACAGAGAAATGTGATTCGCGGAGGCGGCCATGGGCGTGCCGATAAGCAAGGTCTCTCTTACCGATGCGGTGCCGGTGGGCACGACCGTGGTCGACATCGAGCGGCGGCGGGGACGCGGTGCCGGCTCCAATGCCAGCGGGCGCTTCGAGGGGCTCTCACGCTTCATCGAGGATGACGGCTGGAACTCGATCGAGGAACTGCCGACCCTGCGCACCGAAATCCAGGAGGAGCAGGCCCGCAAGATCATCACCTTCAACGACTCGCCGGACATCTCCTTCGACCGCTCGATCAACCCCTATCGTGGTTGCGAGCATGGCTGCGTCTATTGCTTCGCCCGGCCGACCCACGCGCATATGGGCCTTTCACCGGGGCTCGACTTCGAGACCAAGCTGTTCGCCAAGCCGAATGCCGCTTCCCTGCTCGAAAAGGAATTGTCGGCGAAAAATTACCAGCCGCGAACCATCGCAATGGGCACCAACACTGACCCCTACCAGCCCATCGAGCGCCAGCGCGGCATCACCCGGTCCATTCTGGAGGTCCTGGACAGAACCAGCCATCCGGTCGGTATCGTCACCAAATCGGGCCTGATCACGCGCGACATCGATATTCTCGCACGCCTTGCCCGGCGCGGCCTCGTCAAGGTCGCCTTGTCGGTGACCACCCTCGATGCCAAGCTGTCGCGCTCGCTGGAACCGCGCGCGGCAACGCCGTCCCTGCGCCTGAAGGCCATGCGGCAACTGGCCGATGCAGGCATTCCCGTGACGGTGATGGTGGCGCCGATCATCCCGAAGATCAACGACGCCGAGATCGAGCGCATCCTCGAGGCGGCCCATGCGGCGGGCGCGCGCGAGGCGGGTTACGTCATGCTGCGCCTGCCCCTGGAGATTTCCGGGCTGATGCGCGATTGGCTCAACGAGCATCGCCCCGACGCCATGAACCACGTCTTCTCGCTGATGCGGTCGAGCCGCGACGGCAAGGACTATGATTCACGCTGGGGCCTGCGCATGTCGGGAACCGGGCCCTATGCCTGGATGATCGGCCGGCGCTTCGAACTGGCCGCCGCGCGGCTCGGCATCAACGCCAGGCGGCTGAAGCTGCGCACCGACCTCTTCACCCGCCCGGTGCGGGTGGGCGAACAATTGGCGCTGTTCTGATCGGGGCAAATATTCCGTTCGTCGCCAAGTTGACCCCTGCCATTCCGAGACCCGCCGGCAATCACCCCTTGCTGCCGCTGAACCAGGACGTACGCTGCGGCTTTGCCGGAGCGGAGGAAGGCTCGCTCACGGCCGGCCCGGGCAATTCGCTTACCGGTGTCAGGGTCGCCGAAGCCCAGAAGGAATTGCCGGCCAAAGCGTGCTCGGCAAGCTTGCGATAGGTGGCCAGGCGGCGGTCGATCCGCTCGCCAATGTCATAGGCGGCGAGTTCCTGGGGCGTCGGGTCACGCCCGACCTCCTTCTTGAACGCCACCAGCCAGTCGCGCTTGTTCTGCATGGAAAGGGAGAAGGCCAGGAGCCCGACGACATCTTCCTCGTCATGCACCAGGCGATCGAACACATTGTCGGAAGGCAGGCCGGCCTTGACCGGCGCCGGGGCCGGCGTCACGTCGCTCTGAGGTTGACGGTCCTGAGAAGGTGCAGCTGCATCGATATCGGTCACGTTCTTTTGCATTCCACCCTGCCCTGCAACAAACGCTATCTGCCTGAACGCCATCTGCCATTGTCGGCAACATGCTGTGAATATCGCGGCTCAACTTGACACGGCAGAGGCACAAAGCAAGTCACGATTTGTATCGGCACGGCTTCGGCACAGCCTCCGCGCTGGACCTGCCGGCGGGAATCTTCTAACGCCAGTTCATGACAAAACTTCTTCTCGCTGGCGTCGACGAGGCTGGCCGGGGACCGCTGGCAGGCCCGGTCTCGGCTGCCGCCGTCATCCTCGATCCCGACAGAGTGCCCGTCGGTCTGGCCGATTCCAAGGTCATCACGTCAGCGCGGCGGGAGGAGCTCTATCAGGAGATCATGGCGTCGGCGCTTTCCGTATCGGTCGCCTTTTCGAGCCCGGCCCTGATCGACCGGCTCAACATCCGCGGCGCGACGCTCGACGCCATGCGGCGGGCGGTCAGGGGGCTGTCCCTGCGCCCCTCGTCGGTGGAAATCGACGGCAAGGACGTGCCCCACGGCCTGCAGCTACCGGCTCGGGCGATCATCGACGGCGATGCCCTGGTGCCCGCCATCTCCGCTGCCTCGATCATAGCCAAAGTCACCCGCGACCGCCTGATGATCAAGCTCGCGACCACCTACCCGCTCTATGGTTTCGAACGCCATATGGGCTACGGCACGGCCGAGCATACCGCCGCCATCGACACGCATGGGCCCTGCCCGCATCACCGACTGACTTTCGGCAGGCTCAAAGCTTATCGGGCTTGAAGAGGAGGGACAGCGCGTCCCCCCTCATCCCCCTGCCGGTACCTTCTCCCGCAAGGGGAGAAGGGATTTCATCGGGCTCGCTTTTGCCACTACGGCCGCTTCAACATCGCGCGGCCTATCCCACAAAGGCCCCTTCTCAGGGGATGAGGGGTGCAACACCTACGGCGCGATCACGCCCTTGCGGAAGATGAAACAGCCATAGAAGCGGCGTTCGCCGGTGGCGATCACGCAATAGGCCTTCTTGGCGTGTTCGTAGAATTCCATGCGCTCGATCGAGGTCATCGGCCAGGACTTGCCTTCCGCCTTGTCGATGGCCGCCTGCACTTCCTGCTGCACCACCGGGATCTCGTCGGGCGAGCCGACGATCTCCATGCGGCGGGCGGAATCGTCGACGAACGTATCGAGCGGCACGACCGACAGCACGGCCTCGACCGCACGCGCAGCCGTCACGCCATCGATACGCAGGAGATCACCCAGCACCGTCTCGCGGGCAACCGAATCGGCCGGGAAATTGGTGTCGCAGATCACCAGCGTGTCGCCGTGGCCCATGGCCCGGAGGGCATAGAGCACGTCGGCATTCAACAGTGGATCGATATTCTTGAGCATGGTGCTTTCCTATTTTGTGATCTGCGCAGGCTTGGTCTGCATCAGCTTGGCCTGCAGGATGACGACGATCAGCAGGAAGGCGCCGCGCACCACCGACTGCCAGTAGGCCGAGAGCGAGATCCAGCCCATGCCGTTCTCGAAATTGAGGATGGTGTAAATCAGGCCCAGCAGCAAGGCGCCGGCCAGCGTGCCGCCGATGGAGCCCTTGCCCCCCGTCAGCAGCGTGCCGCCCACCACCACCGAGGCGATGGCGATGAGCTCCCAGCCAATGCCCTCGATCGGCTGCCCGGCGCCGAATTGCGAGGCCAGGATCACGCCCGCCATGCCAGCCGTCACACCGGAGATCACATAGACCGCGAAGATGGTGCGATTGACCGGCAATCCCATCAGCCGGGAAGCTTCGGTGCCGCCGCCGACCGCCAGCACATGGCGCCCGAAGGAAGTGGAGTTCAGAGTGACCCCACCGACGATATAGGCGACCAGGGCGATCCAGGCCGGCGTCGGGAAACTGAGGATGAAGCCGAGAATGGTCGCGGCGATGCCGGCATTTTCGGCATCCACCCATTCGGGCCTCATGAAGCTGAGGAGATCGCCTTGCCCGAGCACGGTGAACGCGGTGTCGTAGGAGGCGGACACCGATTGGTTATTGGCGAGCAGCAGGGCCGTGCCCTGGGCCGCCAACATGGTGGCCAGCGTGGCGATGAAGGGCAGGATCTTCAGGCGGGTGATGATCAGTGCATTGATGATGCCGACGATCGCGCCGGCCGCAAGCCCGCCAGCCGCGCCGGCGAGGAGGCCATAGGAGCTGAGATAGGCGGAGACCACGCTCGCCAGCGCGGCGGTGGTGCCGACCGACAAATCGATACCGCCGGTCATGATCACGAAGCACATGCCGAGGGCCACCAGCGCGAACATCGAATTGTAGCGCAGCACGGTCTGGATATTGTAGGTGCCGAGGAAGCCCTCATAGCGCCAGGCTCCGAAGGCCGCGAGCAGCACGAGGGCGAGCAGCACGCCGAGGGTGGGAGAAAACCGAACCTTGCCCATCACGCCGTCCCCTGCCGCTGGAGCCAGACGGCGAGCACGATCAGCACCGCCTTGGCAATGAGGGCCGCCGCATCCGGCACGCCGTTGGCAAGCAGGGTATAGCGCACCAGCTGAATGATCAGGGCGCCGAACAGGGTGCCGACGATGGTGGCCCGGCCGCCCGACAGCAGCGTGCCGCCCACGGCCACCGCCGCAATGGCATCGAGTTCCTTGCCCATGCCGATCAGATTGGCATCGGCCGCCGAGTTCATGGCGATCTCGATGAGACCCGCGATACCGGCGCACAGGCCGCAGACGAAATAGACCAGCACCTTGACGCGAGCCACCGGCACGCCGGCGAGCCGGGCCGCCGCCTCATTGCCGCCGACCGCCAGCACCTGGCGGCCGAACACGGTGCCCTTGAGCACATAGGCAGCCGCGATCACCAGGACCGCCATGATCCAGACCTGGAACGGCAATCCCAGCACCTTGCCGAGCGCGATCGCCTGGAATTCCGGAACCTTGAAGACCTGCAGGTCGCCATTGGTGGAGACCTGGGCCAGTCCCCTGCCGGCGATGAACAGGATGAGCGTCGCGATGATCGGCTGGATATTGTAGCGCGTGATCAGCCAGCCGTTGAAGAGACCGAACAGGCCCGCAATCATCACCGGAATGACGATTCCGAAGGCGATCGCGACGTAGAGGCTGGGAAAATCCACGAATTTTCCGGTGAAGATCATCGGCGAAAGCGCGCCGGCGATCGCCATCAGCGAGCCGACCGACAGGTCGATGCCGCCGGTTGCGATCACCAGTGTCATGCCGATGCCCACGATCACGATGGTGCAGACCTGCGTGAGGTTGAGCAGCAGGGTCTGGGTGGTGGCAAAATTGGGGGTGACGGCGAAATTGAAGCCGATCAGAAGCAGCAGCGCGATGATGACACCGTAGCGCTGCAGGAACGCAGGAACATCACGCATGGCCGGGTCTTCCGTGGTCTGGCGTTCCCGCCTCTTCAGCAGCGGGGCTCGCGCCGTGGGCCATGGCGGCCATGATACTGTCCTCGTTGATATCGGGGGGGCGCAGTTCCGCCACGCTCAGCCCGTCGCGCAGCACGAAAACGCGGGTCGCCGCCTCGATGATTTCCTCCAGCTCGGAAGAAATTACCAGGACGCCGAGTCCATCGGCGGAAAAGCGCCGGATCAGGTTGAGAATCTCCGCCTTGGCCCCGACATCGATGCCGCGCGTGGGCTCATCCAGAATGAGAAGCTTGGGATTCATGCACAGCCAGCGGGCGAGCAGGACTTTCTGCTGGTTGCCGCCCGACAATTCGCGGATCTTCTGGTCAGGGCTCGAACATTTGATGCCGATTTCCTTGATGAAGCGCTCGACGATCCGCCTCTGCTCGGCGAGGTCGAAGCGGCCGGAGCGCGAGAGAGCCGGCATCAGCGCAAGAGTGAGATTGTCGGCAACCGACATGTCGGGAATGATGCCTTCGATCTTGCGGTCCTCGGAGCAGAAACCCATGCCGGCCTTGATCGCCTCGGCGGGTGAACGGAAATCCGTGTTGGCGCCTCCGAAGGCAATCTCGCCCTTGGCCCGTCGGTCGGCGGCAAAGATGGCACGAGCCGTCTCGGTCCGGCCCGAACCCAGCAGTCCGGCCAATCCGACGATCTCGCCCTTGTCGATCGAAAGCGTTGCATCGGTGACCCGCCGGCCGACTGCAAGCGAGCGCACATCGAGCAACTTCTCCCGGCGTGAGGGCGCTTCGTCGCGCTCAGCGGCGGTTGGGCCTGCCATCACCTCGGCCAGAGCCTTGCCGAGCATGGTGGTGACCAGGGTGAGCTTGGGCATTTCCCGCATAGCCGAAACCGCGACAGTGCGCCCGTCGCGCATGATGGTTACCCGGTCGCAGACCGCATAGAGCTCATCGAGCTTGTGGGTGACGAACAGCACCGAGACCCCATCGCCTTTCAGCTGCCGGATGGTACGCAGCAGCACCGCCACCTCGGCCTCGTCGAGGGAGGATGTGGGCTCGTCCATGATCACCAGCCGGGCCTTGAAGGACACCGCACGGGCGATCGCCACCATCTGCTGGATGGCAGTGGGGAAT
This sequence comes from Labrys sp. LIt4, assembly GCF_017813775.1. NCBI lineage: Bacteria > Pseudomonadati > Pseudomonadota > Alphaproteobacteria > Hyphomicrobiales > Xanthobacteraceae > Labrys > Labrys sp. LIt4. Next base: position 379,382 of record NZ_JAGIPY010000005.1, on the reverse strand, counting down.
CCCCCCAAGGGCTGGGTGACGTCGATATTGACGTCGAAACGGGCAAGGAGCTCGCGCGCACCGGCATTCATCGCCTTCCAGTCGATGAACAGGCCTCCGCGCTTGGGCTCGCGCCCCAGATAGATGTTCTCGGCAACCGAACGATAGCCGATCAGGTTGAGCTCCTGGAAGATGGTGCTCACCCCCTGGCGCTGAGCCTGTTGCGGGGAGCCTGCCTGCCAGGGCTCGCCACCAAAGGTGATGGTGCCGCCATCATGCGAATGGGCGCCATTCAGGATCTTGATCATGGTAGACTTGCCGGCCCCGTTCTGGCCGACCAAGGCCATGACCTCGGCCGGCGCAATGTCGAGGGTCGCACCATGCAGGACTTTGACACCACCAAAGCTCTTGGTGATGCCATCCATGGAAAGAAGCGGGGACGATACTGCCATTCAGTCTCTGGCTCAAAATGGCGGCAACCCGCCTCTGTCATTGGTAAGAAATCGCCGCATAGACTCGACCTTTGTCATGCCCAGGCTTGACCCGGGCATCCAGGTTCTCCGTGGCCAACGAGAAACCGGATTGCCGATCGAGATTCAGTACGGATCACTGAGGGGCGAAATGCTTCGCTTCGTCATAGCCGGGCTTGCCCCGGCTATGACGAAAGTCAGCGCTCCACGACCGCCCGATCAATAGGATTCCGGCATATAGGCGGCGATGTTGTCCTTGTTGAACAGCCGGTCAGTATTGACGAGGCGCGGCGCCACGGTTTCACCGGCGGCATATTTGACGATGGCGTCGAAGGCTGCCGGGCCGAATTTCGGATTGCATTCGACCAGGACGAGGATCTTGCCATCCGAGACGGCCTGGGCCGCGTCACGCGTGCCGTCGATCGACGCGAGGATCAGGTCCTTGCCCGGCACCTTGCCGGCAGCCTCCATGGCGGCAATGGCTCCCATGGTCATCTCGTCATTATGCGAGTAGAGGGCCGTGGCGTCGGGATGGGCCTGATAGAGCGTCTCGAAGACCTGGCGTCCCTTGTCGCGAGCGAAGTCGCCGGACTGGGAGGCGATGATCTTCATGTCGGGAAAGGCCTTGATCGCCTTCTCGAAACCGGTCTTGCGGTCATTGGCCGGAGAAGAGCCGACCGTGCCCTGCAGTTCGATGATCTTGGCCTTGCCATTGACTGCCTTGGCCAGATATTCGCCGGCCATCTCGCCTTCCTTGATGAAGTCCGAGCCGATGAAGGCGACATAGTCCTTGCCGCCCTTGGCGAGATTCGCATCGACGCCGCGATCGATCAGGAAGAGCGGGATGCCCGCTTTCTTGGCTTCCATCACCGCCGGCACCAGCGGCTTCTCCTCGCGAGGCGACAGCAGGATGACGTCGACCTTCTGGGCAATCATCGAGCGCACATCGGCGACCTGCTTGGCGGCCGAGCCGGCGGCGTCGGTATAGACGAGCTGCCAGCCCCGCTTCTGAGCCTCTTCCTTCATGCTGGCGGTCTGTGCCAGGCGCCACGGATTGTTGCTCTCCGTTTGCGCAAAGCCGACCTTGTAGGTGTCCTTCTTCTTCAGCTTGGGCAGGTCGGCATAGGCCGGCACCAGCCCGAGGCCGGTGAACGCAGCACTGCCGGCAGCGATCTGCAGCAAGGAACGACGCGTGATCATTTTTCTCTCCCGTTTGGGCCCTTGTTACGACGGGCCCCGCACCGATGGCAGTGACGTTTCCGTGCCATGGTCGGCGGCTAGAATGGTCGGACAATTTGAACCGCGTCAAGTCATCAATTTGAGCAGAACGCCGACAGACACAGCAAGCTCGGCCACGCCGCAGGCGTCCCGTTCCGGCACGGAATTTTTATCGCGGCGGCAACGCGGAATTTACCAAACCGGCCCAGGATTCGACCTGTCCTTAGTAAGCGTTGCGTATGAGTACCCCATGAGTATCTCGCGTACCGGAGCCGCCCAAGCGCTTCGGATGAGCCCTGGGTTGAAGCGTGTAGAATCGCGTTCGTCGATCGTGACGGACGCGGTTCTACCGCTCGATACCATCATCGAAGGCGATTGTATTGCCGCGTTGCAGCGCTTGCCAGCCGCCAGCGTGGATCTCGTCTTTGCCGATCCGCCCTATAACCTTCAGTTGGGCGGCGATCTTCAGCGGCCCGACAATTCCATGGTCGATGCCGTCGATGACGACTGGGACAAGTTCGCTTCCCTGCGCGACTACGACGATTTCACCCGGGCCTGGCTCGCCGCCGTTAAGCGGGTGATGAAGCCGGACGCCACGCTGTGGGTGATCGGCTCCTATCACAACATCTTCCGGGTCGGCGCCAGCCTGCAGGATCTCGATTTCTGGATCCTCAACGACATCGTCTGGCGAAAATCCAACCCGATGCCGAATTTCCGCGGCAAGCGCTTCACCAATGCGCATGAGACCCTGATCTGGGCCTCCCGTGACCAGCGCTCGCGCTACACCTTCAATTATGAGGCGCTGAAGGCCGGCAACGAGGATGTGCAGATGCGCTCCGACTGGCTGATCCCGCTCTGCACCGGCGCCGAACGGCTCAAGGACGACGAAGGCCGCAAGGCCCATCCGACCCAGAAGCCCGAAGCCTTGCTGGCGCGCATCCTGCTCGCCGCCTCCAAGCCCGGCGATGTCGTGCTCGATCCCTTTTTCGGCTCGGGCACCAGCGGCGCCGTCGCCAAGAAGCTCGGTCGCCACTTCGTCGGCATCGAGCGTGACCAGGCCTATATCGCCCATGCCCGCGAACGCATCGCCCTCGCCGCTCCCGTCGACGACGCCGCCATGCTGGCGCCGGCGGAAAAGCGTGCCGAGCCGCGCATCCCCTTCGCGAGCGTGATCGAACGCCAGCTGCTGCAGCCCGGCGCGATCCTCACCGATGCCAATGGCCGCCACCAGGCCCGCGTGCGGGTCGACGGCTCGATCATGCTGGGCGACATCGTCGGCTCGATCCACAAGATCGGCGCCCTCGCCCAGGGCCTGCCGGCCTGCAATGGCTGGACCTATTGGCACTATGACGATGGCGGCAAGCCGGCGCTGATCGACGAACTGCGCGCCATCCTGCGCAAGGAACTCGCGGCGGCGGGGTGAGCTTCCTTCTCCCCCTTGCGGGAGAAGAAAAACGCGCTCACGCACTGATGGCTGGGCGTCTGTCCTTCCAGGGCATGGCCTGCTCGAGCTGGGTCGAGACCGCCAGCACGCTCGCTTCGTCGCCATAGCGCCCGACCAGCTGCACGCCGATCGGAATATTGTCCGGCGTCGAGCCGAGCGGCAGCGAGATCGCCGGCAGGCCGGAAAGATTGAACGGGAAGGCGAAGACCGCATCCGTCCATTTGGCGTTATATTGGTCGAGATCGGTCATCGACATGTCGTAATAGCCCATCGGGCGTGGCAGCTGCGTCAGGGTCGGCGTGATGAAGATGTCGTAGGGCGCAAGGTCCTCGGCAACGGTGCGGCTGAGTTCGCGCAACTTCCAGACATCGCGGGCATGCTCGACACCGCTGATCGAACGGCCGCGCTCGATTACCGCCCAGGTGACGGGCTCGACATCCTCCCGGGTGACGGGGCGCCCGATCACGCCGGCCAAGCCGTCGAACATCGCCGCCGTCTCGACCGGAGACATATGCGTATAGGTCTTCCAGGCATCATTGGCGTCGAAGGCCATGTCGTGCTCCTCGACGGCATGGCCGAGGCTTTCCAGCGTCTTCGCGGTGGCCAGCACCGCCGCCTTCACCTGGGGATGGATCGGCGTGCCGTTGGCAGGCGTCACGGTGAAGCCGATGCGTAGCCGCGCAGGCGCGCGTCTCGACAGCTCCAGCCAGCCTTCCGGCGGGGTCGGCGGCGTATAGGGATCGCCGGGCAAGGCGCCGGCGACGGCATCGAGATAGGCGGCGGTATCGCGCACGCTGCGCGAATGACAGAGGAAATAAGCGCCGCCATACCAGAAGTCCCCCGCCGGAGCGAGGGTGACCCGGCCGCGCGAGGGCTTGAGGCCGACGATGCCACAGCAGGAGGCAGGTACGCGGATGGAGCCGGCGCCATCGCTCGCCTCGCCGATCGGGACCATGCGCGAGGCGACAGCCGCCGCTGTGCCGCCGCTCGAACCGCCGGCGGTAATGCCTTCCTTCCACGGATTGATGGTGGCGCCGTAGAGCTTGGGCTCGGTCGAGATCGACCAGCCATTCTCCGGCGCGTTCGATTTGCCGAGCAGCACCAGGCCGGCTGCCTTGATGCGGCTCACCGAAACCGAATCGCTGTCGGCCACCAGGTCCTTCAGATAGCGCGACGAATTGGTGAGCGGTGCGCCCTTCCAGGAACTGGCGAGTTCCTTGGCGAGGAAGGGAACGCCGGCGAAGGGAGCCTTGCGATCGACCTTGGCCGCAGCCTCCCGGCCCATGTCGTAGAGCCGGTGGACGACGGCGTTGAGCTTGGGATTGAGCTGCTCGATCACGCCGATGGCGGTTTCCGTCACCTCCGCGGGCGAGACCTCGCCTTTCTGCACGAGTTCCGCCACCGCGAGCGCGTCGGATTCGACATAGGTTTCCAGCAATGTCGCCATGATGAATGTTCCTTGGTGATGAAAATGCACAAACATCGAAGTCGCAATTTGATCGCCCGACCTCGATTTCGTCATTGCGAGCGTAGCGAAGCAATCTAGGATCCGAGAATTAAAGAGGCTGGATTGCTTCGCTGTGCTCGCAATGACGGTCAGAAAGCATCGAGAGGCTCAGCTCAACTCGATCGCCCGCTGCTCCCGGATGCTCTGCTCGGCCGCCAGCACGATGCGCAGGCTGTTCACCGCCGCCGCCATGGATTCGGAGAGATCGAGGTCTTCGCGGATCGCCTTGAGGAAATAGGCCTGCTCGCGGTCGCACAATTCCTGGTGCCCCGGCTCGTCTTCCATGCTGAAGATCTCGTCCGGCTTGGCGAAATTCTTGTCGGCGTCGACCTTGGCGTAATGGATCTTGATGGCATCGGTCTTGGTATGGCGGTCGATGTCCGCGGAATCGGACAGTTCGTCCCCCTGCTTGGCGCTCTCTGTCTGCCCTGCCACGATGGAAACGGCCCCTTCCGGCCCGATGACGTCCTTCACGAAATAGGCGATCTCGCTCATCATCGGCCCCCAGCCCGCCTCGTACCAGCCGACCGAACCATCGTCGAAGGTGACGTGCAGGTGGCCGTAATTCTGCTGGGCCGCCTCCTGCCAGAGCTTGGCGCCGATGCCGTGCACGCGCAGCGGCCTGGCGCCGGTGAGCTGGCACATCACATCGACATAATGCACGCCGCAATCGACGATCGGGATCAGCGAATCGATCAGGTTCTTGTGCCAGTGCCAGGCTGGGCCGCTGCTCTGCTGGTTGAGGTTGAGGCGCATCACCAGGGGCTTGCCCAAGGTGCGGCCCATCTCGATGAACTTCACCCAGGAGGGGTGCACGCGCAGGATATAGCCGAGCACCAGCTTGCGATTTTTCGCAACTGCGGCTGCGACAACCTTCTCGGCATCCTCGATCGTGGTGGCGATCGGCTTTTCCATGAAGACATGGCAGCCGGCCTCGATCGCCTTCAGCGCGTATTCGGCATGGGTGTTCGGCCAGGAATTGATCGAGACGGCATCGGGCCTGGTTTGCTTCAGGGCCGCCTCGTAATCCTCGAACAGCGGATAGCCGGCGAGTTCGTCCGGCACGGGCTTCGATTTGATCGAGCGGCTCATGATGCCCACGATCTCGAAACCTTCATTGCGATGATAGGCGCTGGCATGGGAGGCCCCCATATTGCCGAGCCCCACCACGAGAATCCTGACCTTGCCGGACATGCCCTCTTCCTCAATGCCAATGTTGCGCGCTCAACTCAACGACGGGTCATCCTGCCTCACAGGGCCCCGCTAAACAGATTCGCCTTGATCTTCTCGACATCGAGCTTGGCAAAGCCGTCCGAAAGCTTGGCGCCGTCCGCGTCGGCCTTGACCTTGGCCTTGTCGAAATCATTGGCCGGCTTGATGAGGTCGTTGGTGAGCACGTCCTCCGCCTTCACCGGCGCGGTGATCTGGCCGATCTTGTGGATCTGGTCGAAGAAGGCCTGCCAGCTCGCCATGTCGTGCCAGCCCCAGCCGCCGCGCTTGTCCATGTCGCCGCGGAAGACATTGATCTGCTGCAGGATCGAGGTGGTGCCGAGTTCCGGGCCGAGATTGCTGGCGAGCGTCGGGAATTGCTCGAACACCGCCTCCACGGCCGCCCGCGGATTCTGGTAGCCGAACTCCAGGCCCATGGCCCAGCCGCGCAGATATTTCTCGAGGAAGGCCTTGCGGTCAGGATCCTCGAGATCGGCGCTGCGCACCACGAAAGTGTTGGCCGGGAATTTCGAATGCTGGACGCCGAGCCAGTAGTCGAAGCTGAGCCCTTTGGCGATCCATTCCGCCCGGAGCCCTTCCCAGGACAAGGCCGCATCGCCCTGCCCGCCGGCCAGCGCCGTGCCCCAGGTCGGCCAGCCGGCCTCGACATATTTCACCTTCTTGACGTCGACGCCCTGCGCGGCGAGCAGCGGATCGGTGATCGCCTGCCAGGCGGCCGAGCCGAGCAGGATGGTCTTGCCTTCCAGTGTCTTGAGATCCTTGGTGCCCTCGCCCTTGCGGAAGGCGAAGCTGAACGTGTCGCGTGCTCCCATGTGGAACACGGATTTGAGCTTCATGCCGTTCTGGATGGCGAAGGAAAATACGCCGGGCGACGGGAAACCCATATCGGCCTGACCGACATCGACGAACTTCACCGTCGCCGTACCATCCGAGGGCCCCGGCTGCATGTCGGTGGCGAGATCGCCGAAATAGCCGGCCTTCTTCGCCGCCCAATAGGGGTAGTCGTCCAGCACCTCCAGCGTGCCGCGCGGCGAGATCCAGGTGAATTTCTCGTAGGTCGCGGCCCGGGCCGGCGCCAGCAGGCCGGCGGCGCCAAGCGCCGTCGCCGTCACCAGGCCGCCGGCACTCACCTGCAGGAAATAGCGCCGGTTGATGCCCGGCATTGTCGATGCAATCTCATTGTTCGTCACGAGCTTCCTCCAGGTTGGATCCTGCCTGTTTCCGGCAGTTCGAATGGCGTGTGGTCTTTTCGTTCTAACGCTTTGCTATGATTGGCTTTCCTGCTCAGGCTTCCCAGCTCGCCCATTTCTTGCCGATCAGGAAGAACAGCACATAGATGAGGATGCCGAGGATGGAGAGCACCAGCACCACAGCGAAGAATTGCGGCATCTGGATCATCGAGGAATAGGTCGTCAGTCGGTTGCCGAGTCCGAAACCGCCGCCGACCATCTCGGCGCCGACCGCCGTCAGCAGGCCGAAGATGGCGCCGATCATCAGCCCGACCAGGATCATCGGCAGCGCCATCGGCGCCCGGATCTTCCAGAAGATCTGCAGCGTCGAGGCGCCATAGGAACGGGCGAGCGCGATCTTGGCATTGTCGACCCGCCGGAAGCCCGTGGCGGCGTTGATCATCACCATCGGGCCGGCGGCCAGCGCCACCGCGATGATCCTCGGCGTATAGCCGAAGCCGAAGCGAAGGATGAGCAGCGGCACCAAGGCCAGCATCGGCGTGGTGACCAGCAGCAGGATATAGGGCGCAATGATCTTTTCGGCGAAGGGAAACTGGGTGATCAGGGCGGCGAGGACCAGGCCGATGCAGGCGCCGATGGCAAAGCCGCCACCCAGTTCCACCAGCGTGTAGCCGAGATGCGGCAGGATCAGCGGAAATTCGGTGAACAGCGCGGTAGCGATCGCGCTCGGCGGCGGCATGATGTAGAGCGGCACCTTGAACAGCCGGAGCGCCAGTTCGGCGCCACCGATCAGGATCACGGCGACCGCGACGATCGCGGCGACCTCGAAGCCGGACTTGATGCCCGGTCCCGAGGAAAAGGCCGACAGATTGGTGAGGCTGACATCCTGGCCGTCGCCGGAACTTGCCTTGGAGAAGGACTTGGCCTTGGAGAATTGGGGAACGGCGTCACTCACGGCGATGTCCTCAGCTTCCAGCCACGGCGCTTCGAAGAGGCGCCTGTTTCTGGCCGGTGCGGCCACCGACGATGTCGAGCTTGATGGCGTTCTGCAGGTCGAAGACTTCCTTGGTGGCCATGATTTCGAGGGAACGCGGGCGCGCGAACGGCACCCGATATTCCCTCGCCACCCGCCCGGGCCTGGCGCTCATCACGATCACCCGGTCCGACAGGAAGATGGCCTCCTCGATGCTGTGGGTGATGAAGACGATGGTTGTCGGCCGATCGAGCCAGATCTCCTCCACCAGCCGGTTCATCTCCTCGCGCGTGAAGCTGTCGAGCGCGCCGAAGGGCTCGTCCATCAGCAAAACCGAGGGCTTGAGCGACAGCGCGCGCACGATGGAGGCCCGCTGCTGCATGCCGCCGGAAAGCTCGCGCGGGAACTTGCCGCCAAAGCCGGCGAGGCCGACGCGCTGCAGGAGATGGTCGATCCAGGCCCGGTCGGGACGGGTGCTCTTGATTTCGAAGGGAAAGGCGATGTTGGCGTCGAGATTGCGCCAGGGCAGCAGGTTGGCTTCCTGAAAGACGAGGCCGATATCCGGATGCGGCCCGGTGATGACCTTGCCGTCCAGCCGGATCTCGCCGCCGGAAAGGCGATGAAGGCCCGACATCGACCACAGCAAGGTGGTCTTGCCGCAGCCCGAAGGCCCGACGATGGAGACGATCTGATTGGCCTGAATGTCGATGCTGCAACGGTCCAGTGCAACGAGATCGCCCGAAGCGGTGCGATAGACCTTGCTTGCCTCCCGCACGGCAAGCTTCGGGTGTAATGCCGGCCCCGTTTTCATTCCATCCCTCGGAGAATGCGCCGTGGCCCTCGAAGGCCATCTCATCGCAGCGGGCACTGTGTAACTATCCTACCTGGGTGTCAAGCTATGGTCGGACCATTACAGGGCCAGCAGGGCCAAACACTTCCTATCTATCGGAATTGTCTTGTGTTATTCCAACATGAAGGTTGTGTTACTTTCCTACATGGACCGTGCTGCCCCGTGGCCGCGCGCGATTTCGAATCCCAGGGAGAAACGCGGGATGAGCCAGGACAGAAAGCGAGCGTCCCGGCGCGGCAAGACGAGCGAGCCGGTCAATGCCGCCGCCGAGCGCGTAAGCCATATCCCCGACATCATTTCCCTGGTGAAGGACAATTATCGCGATTTGCGCCCAGCCGAGCGGCGTGTCGCCGATGTGGTGCTCGAGGATGTCGAGGCCGCTGTTGCCGCCTCCAATGCGGAGCTCGCCAGGCGGGCCGGGGTGAGCGAACCGACGGTCACGCGATTCTGCCGTGCCGTCGGCTGCGAAGGCGTCAGGGATTTCAAGCTGCGCCTCGCCCAGAGCCTGGTGGTCGGCGCGCTCTATCTCGGCAAATCGGGCGCCCATGCCGATAACGGCCTGCCATTCTGGAACGCCGTGTTCGGAGAGGCCCACCGCGCCATCGAAGCGACCGAACGCCAGCTCGACCCGGCCGAACTGCAGAAGGCGGCCGACCTGATCGCCGGCGGCCGCCAGATCGCGGTCTTCGGCCTCGGCGGCAGCGCTTCCGCCCTGGCGCAGGAGACGCAATATCGCCTCTTCCGCTATGGCATCGCGGTATCAGCCCATTGCGATCCTTATGTGATGCGCATGACCGCCTCGACCTTGAAGCCGAAGGACGTGGTGATCGCGATCTCGGCGACCGGCCGCACGCGCGAGGTGGTGGAGGCCGTCGAGATCGCCCGCCAATACCGGGCCACCGCCATCTGCGTCACCGCCCCTGACACCGACCTTGCCCGCGCCTGCGACGTCAAGCTGACGGTGGCCGTGCCCGAATATGCCGACACGCTCAAGCCCACGGCCCTGCGCTTTGCCTTCCTCGCCCTGATCGACCTGATGGCGACGGCCGCCGGCTACAAGCTCGGCAGCTCGGCCCGCGAAACGCTGCGCCGCGTCAAATACAATGTGCAGATCCGGCGGGCGGGTAGGGAGATGGAGCCGCTAGGGGATTGATACCAGAGGTACTGATGCTTGACCGATCAAGCAGCGTCATTGCGAGCGCAGCGAAGCAATCCACGAGCCATGGCCACCGCGTCGACAAGCCTGGATTGCTTCGCTGCGCTCGCAATGACGCGCGAGTCAAACGTCGCAGTCATTGGTATGAGGCGTGAACCTTGCGGAACACCAGAGCATCGCGCCGAAAAGTAGGTACCGGCTTTCGGCAAAAAAGATGCGACAACAAGGAATTACAGCATCGAGCCTGATTCAGAAATCAGGTTCGATGCTGTAGGTTCATGCATCTTCACCAAGCCAGATCGAGCACAAGGATCCCTCCCCGGTTTCGGGGAAGGGTTCCCCTGCGCCCGCTACACCAGCGGCTGCATCTCGCCGATCATGGTCGGCACCAATTCCGAGACCGTCGGATGGATATGCACGGCGCGCTGGATGGTGGCGTAGGGCGCCTTGGCATACATGCCGTCGAGCAGGCCATGCACGACCTCGTCACCGCCGACACCGAGGATGGCGGCGCCGAGAATGGCGTGGCTGTCGGCATCGACGATCACCTTCATGAAGCCCTGCGTCTCGCCCTTCTCGACCGCCCGGCCGACCCGTGTCATCGGCCGCCGGCCGATCAGGGCCTTGCGTCCGGAGCGGCGCACCTCCTCCTCGGTCATGCCGATGCGCCCGAGCGGCGGATCGATGTAAAGGGCATAGGCCGTAATGCGGTCGCTGACCCGGCGCGGATCGGCGTCGAACAGATTGGCGGCGACGATCTCGTAGTCATTGTAGGAGGTATGGGTGAAGGCGCCCTTGCCGTTGCAATCGCCGAGCGCCCAGATGCCCTCGACATTGCTGCGCAGTTGATCGTCGACGGTGACATAGCCGCGGGCATCGACATGCACGCCTGCCTTGTCCAGGCCGAGATCGTCGGTGTTGGGCACCCGGCCGACGGCGATCAGCACATGCGACCCCGATATCCGCGCGGGGCTTTGCCCCTCCCCCGCCACGATGACGGCAACGCCGCGGTCCTCGCGGGCAAAGGAGAGGTTCGTCGCTCCGAGGCGGATATCGATGCCTTCCTTGGTCAGGATGTCGCGGATTGCGTCGGAAATATCGGCATCCTCGCGGGAGGCCAGCCGGATCCCGCGCTCGATCACCGTGACCTCAGAGCCGAAGCGGCGATACATCTGCGCGAATTCGAGCGCGATATAGCTGCCGCCGATCACGATGAGATGCTCGGGCAGTGTATCGAGCTCCACGATCGAGGTGTTGGTGAGGTAGTCGATATCGGAAAGCCCGGGCATGTCGGGCACCAGGGCACGGCCGCCGACATTGAGGAAGATCTTCGGCGCACTCAGGCGCTCGCCATCGACCTCGATCTCATGGGGGCCGGCGAAGCGGGCATGGCCTCGGATCAGCCGGCAGCCCGGCATGCCGCCGAGCCAATCCTCCAACCCGGTGCGCGCATTCATGGTCACCGCCTGCTTGCGGGCCCAGACCTTCTTCATGTCGACGCCGATGTCGCTGCCCAGTACCACGCCATAATCGTCGGCCCGGCGCGCGAGATGGGCGGCATAAGCGCTGGCCACCAGGGTCTTGGTCGGCATGCAGCCGGTGTTGACGCAGGTTCCGCCGACATGCTTGCGCTCGATCACGGCGACACGCTGCCCCGCCGCACTGAAGCGGCCGGCCAAAGAAGGCCCGGCCTGGCCGGCGCCGATGATGATGGCGTCGAAGCTGCTGCTCATAGCAGCCCCTTGACGATGAGGAGTGCCCCGAGAACGGCCACCGCATCCTCGATCAGGGCCGCCGGCAGATCCCGCCCGAAGGCGAGCGCCAGCCGCCGGCGCACCTCATGGCCGCCCAGCGTGCCGACGATGGCACCGGCCACGCCGCCGATCAGCCCGACCAGCCAGGATCCGCCGGCAAATCCGATCGCCGCGCCGCTGAAGGCGCCGCTGACGAGGCGGGCGCCGAACTGCATCGGCACCTTGCGGCTGGGGGTCGAGGGCAATTGATCGCCGACGAATTCCAGCAAAGCCAATATGGTGAAGACATAGGGTGTGATGGGATGGCCGAGGAAAGCCAGCGGCGTACCGTCCAGCGGCAGCCAGCCAAGATAGGCCGCCCAGCTCACGGCGGCAGGAGCGGTGAAGGTGCGCAGCCCCGCGACCACGCCGATCAGAAAAGCGCCGAGCAACGACATGCAGCCCCCTCTGCCGATGACGCCCCATGCTGGAGGTAGGATGGTGGAAAGGCAAGAGTCATTCGCCGGAGGGCGCAGCCTTCTCGGCAACGGGTTCCGATGTCGCTCGCAAAGCCGGCCGTCCGGGAGCCGCTACAGTTCCTCGAGTGCGTCGCCAAAAGTCTCAATGTCGCGCAGGCGCCTTCGCCCGGCGGCACCGGCTTTCTCGATGGCGCGGGTGGTGATGAGATGGCAGAGCGCCATCACCGACGTGTGGTTGAACAGGGGGCCGGGCGCCAAGGTCTGGCAATGGAAATGCCATTGCGCGGAGGAGCGCAGAGGCGCGCCTTCATCGGTGATGTAGAGCAGTTTGGCGCCCCGCCTTTCGATGGCTGCCAGGATGTCGTCCAGCTTGGCGATGCGGCGTCGCAAGGCGAAAACCACCACCATGTCGTCTGCGGCGATGCTCGCCAGATATTCGCCGAGCGTCTGGCCTGAACCGGGAATGGCAATGATATTGTCGATGACCTGCAGCATCTGCCATTGCAGATAAGCGGCAAACGGCTGGCTGGAGCGAAAGCCCACGACCCAGGTCCTGCGCGCGCCGAGCATGGCATCCACCACAGCATCGATCTGGGCTTCGCGGATCGACAGAAAGGTCTGCTCCAGATTGGCGATGGCCTGGCCGACGTGGCTGGAAAGCGACTGGCCGGCAGCAGGGTCCGCCGCACTGGAAAGAAACAGCCGCGACCCGGTCTGCCTTTCCTGGCGGACATGGCGGCGCGATTCCTCGTAGGTCTCATAGCCCAGGCGGCGCACGAAGCGCGTCACGGTGGCATTGGAGACATGGGCCAGGGCCGCCAGTTCCGATGCCGAGTAGCTCGCCAATTCGCCGGGAAAATCACATACGAATTCCCCGAGCCGCCGTTCGGCCGGGGGAAGCTCCTCGAGGACGTCCCGCACGCGGGTCAGGAATGATCTCTCGCTGGACTGCATCGCCTAGATAGCTGAAATCTCGTTTTCAGGACGCTTCGAGCAGTAAGAGATTTTGACCGTCTGTACAATCAAATCATCCCGGATGCTCGCAAATCGCCACCCATAAGCAAGAAACGAAAATATCAATTGCAAAAATATTTTCTTTGATCTTAACTATGAAAAAATAATTTCACAAACATCATCCAGAGGATTTAATCGCCATGGCAGGGGAACAGATGATCCCGTCCGGCGCATCGTCGCCGGTACAAAAGCAGATGGAACAGGCGCTGGGGACCATCGGCGTCACCACGGCCCACAAGCAGATTCTCGCGCTCATCCTGATCGGATGTCTCTTCGACGCCTTCGAGCAGAACACCATCGGGCTGATCGCGCCGATGTTGAAGGCGCAATGGGGGCTGACCGGCGCCGATATCGGTTTCCTGAACACCATCACCTTCGCGAGCGCGGCCGCCGGCCGCCTTCTCTCCGGCATCCTCGGCGACCGCTACGGCCGCCGCGTCATGCTGACCATCAATCTGCTGCTGTTCACGCTCGGGTCGGCGCTCTGTGCGCTTGCGCCGAGCTTCGGCGTGCTTTGCATGGCGCGCGCCATCGTCGGCTTCGGCGTCGGCGGCGAGATCTCCACGGCCGTCACCATGCTCGCCGAATTCTGCTCGCCGAAATTCCGCGGCACGGCGGCAGGCCTCGTCAATGTCGGCGCCGGCGGCTTCGGGAATTTTCTCGCCCCCGCCTTCGGGCTCCTGGTCTTCACCCTGTTCGCGGGCGAGGATGCCTGGCGCTGGCTCTTCGGCGTACTGGCGATCCCGGCCTTCCTAGTGGTGTTCTTCCGCCGCTACGTACCGGAAACACCGCGCTTCCTGGCCTCGCAGGGCAGGATCGACGAAGCCAACAAGGTGCTATCCATCCTGGCCTCGGGCTCGCTGCGCCCCAAGGATCTGCGGGTCAGGGCCTATCTGTCGAACCCCGAGGACGACGCTGTCCAGCCCGCGAAAAGCAGCTGGAGAGAGCTCTTCCAGGCCCCCTATCTCGGCCGCACTATTCCCGTGGCGATCGCGATCCTGATGAGCTATGGCGCGCAGCTTTCCGTGCTCACCCTCATGCCGATGATCTTCATGTCGATGGGCCATACGCTCTCCGGCAGCCTGCTCTATTCGATGATCATCCAGAGCGGCAGCGTGCTGGGGGCGATCACCGCCTCGATGTTCGGCTATTATTTCCCGCGCAAGAGGGTCCTGAGCATCGGCTCCGTCTGTGCCTGCGCGGCAGCCCTGGCCATCGTCTGCCTGGGGAACAGCCTCTATCTGGTGCTGTTCTTCGGCGCCCTCTTCCAGTTCTTCGTGCTGCTGCTCAACACCTCGATCTGGATCTATGCACCGGAACTCTATCCGACCCGCATTCGCGGCTTCGGCGTGGCGCTGATCCTGGCGAGCGGCTCGGCCGCGGGCTCCATCGTGCCGACCTTGGCCGGCTTCCTGTTCGACAGTCTCGGCATGCTCGGCGTTTTCGGCCTCGCCGCCTCGATGTATGCGGTCTTCGCCTTCTGCATCCAGCTCGGGCCCGAGACCTATGGCCGATCCATGGAAGACCTCACCCAGCCGGCCGAATCCGACCCTCCGACCATCGATTTTACCAAAACTGCCAGAGAACAGGCCTGACAATGCAAGCATCGTCCCCCCATGTCCTATTGATCAATCCCAACAGTTCGGAAGCGACCACGGGGATGATGCTGGCCATTGCCCGTCGCAAGGCAGATGGGCGCCTTCGGCTGGAAGCCGCTACCGCAACCCGCAGCCCTTCGATGATCGTCAACGAAATCCAGCTTGCCGCCTCCGCAAGCCAGGTCATCGAGATCGGCCGCGCACAGGACGCGGGCTGCATCGGCATTATCGTCAGCGCCTATGGCGATCCGGGTGTCGTCCACCTGCAGGAAAGCCTGCAGGTGCCGGTCATGGGCATCTGCGAGGCATCCATGATCGATGCCTCGCAAGGTGGACGGAAATTCGGCGTCGCCACCGTCACGCCGGATCTCGCCGAGGCCATCGCGGCGCGTGCCGCGAGCCTTGGGCTACCGCACCTCTATACGGGCATACGCTGCACGCCGGGCGATCCGGTCAAGCTTGCCGATGATGCCGAACGTCTGCGCAGCGAGCTGGCAGCCGCGGTGAGGCTTTGCATCCAGGACGGCGCGGAGGCGGTGATCATCGGCGGTGGGCCGCTGGGCGAGGCGGCGGAATATCTGCGCACGCAGTTCGACATCCCCATCATCGCGCCCATCGGCTCGGCGGTGGACCTGATGATCGCTGCACTCGAAAACAGCAACAAACATCGGAACTGAGCGCCGCCCACGACAAGGAAGACGCGCGAACGGCCTCCCGCTCCTGTCTCTCTTAACTCCCCCGCGCCAGCGCCACGATCTTGCGCATCACGGTGGGAAGGGCCTCGCCGTCGAGGTCGCCAAGGCGCACCCAGCGGCAATCCGGCGGGGCCTTGGTGCTCAGCAGGGCATCGGCGGCATAGACGCTGACGGCAAGCTCGAAATGGGTGAAGCCATGGCTCACCTCGCCCGGGAGCTTGCGCCATTTCGCCTTGAGCGGCGCGTGGTTGACGGCAGCGCTTGAATCGAAATCCTCGCTCCACACGCTGGACGGAATCTCGGTCATGCCGCCGAGCAGCCCCTTGTCGGGGCGTTTGCGCACCAGCACCCAGCCATCCGGCCTGACGATCCAGAAGGCGGCGCCCCGTCGCAAAGGGCGCTTGGCCTTGGGCGCCTTGCGCGGAAATGTCTCCTGCGTGCCTTCGCGGCGAGCCCGGCAGAAGGGCAGATAGGGGCACAGGCCGCAAGCCGGGCGTTTCGGGGTGCAGATCGTCGCCCCGAGATCCATCATCGCCTGCGCGAAATCGCCGGGCCTGTCGGCCGGGGTCATGCCGTCGACGATTTCGGCGATCCGAGGCTTGGCCTGCGGGAGGGGGGTCTCCAGCGCTTCGAGCCGGGTCACCACCCGCTCGACATTGCCGTCGACCACGGCCGCTCGCCGGTCGAAGGCGATCGCGGCCACCGCCGCTGCCGTGTAGGCCCCGATTCCCGGCAGCTGCCTGAGGCCCTCGACCGTGTCGGGAAAGCGCCCGCCCAGTCTCTCGCTGACGAAGCGGGCGCAGGCGTGGAGATTGCGGGCGCGCGAATAATAGCCGAGACCCGCCCAGGCCTTGAGGATATCCTCCTCGTCGCTTTCAGCCATGGCGTCGACCGTGGGCCAGCGTGCCAGAAAGGCCTGGAAATAGGGGCCGACGGTCTTCACCGTGGTCTGCTGCAGCATGATCTCGGAGAGCCAGACGCGATAGGGATCCGGCTTCTCGCCGGGCAGCGCCCGCCAGGGCAGCCGCCTGCGGTGCCTGTCGTACCAGACGAGCAGGGCTTCGGCGTGCGGGCCTTCTGGAGACTTGACCTCGGGAGCGACACTATTAAGCATGGCTCCTCATTCCACAGATCGGCCATGATCAACAAGCCCAAGTCTCAATATCCGGCACCTTCGCAGCAGCCGTCTTCCCAGCAGCAGGTGTCCGTCAAGCGAAGGTCGGCCCGCCCCTTCGCCGATCTCGTCGGGCCGGCCCTGGCCGACGCCCTCAAGGCGCGCGGCTTCGCCACGGCTGATATCATAGGGCACTGGCCGGACATCGTCGGGACCCGCCTGTCGGCCCATTCCCTGCCCGTGAAGATCCAATGGCCGCCCCGCCCCAAGGGCGAAGCCTCCGATGCTGCCCCTGCCGCCGCAACCCTGATCCTGCGGGTGGAGAGCGCCTTCGCGCTCGAGGTCGAAATGTCGGCCGGCCAGATCATCGAGCGCATCAACGCGGTCTTCGGCTGGCGCTGTGTCGGAAAACTTCGCCTCAAGCAGGGGCCGGTGGACCATCCGGCGCCGCGGGAGAGGCCGAGGATTCCCGCCTTGCCTCCGGAGGCGTCCCGCCAATTGGCCAATGATCTCAGCGGCATCGAGAACCCCGCCTTGCGCGAAGCGCTGGAACGGCTGGGGCGGCAGGTTCGCGGCGCGCCCCGCCGCACCAAGCCGGTCACACCTACGTGAAGGCGGCCGGTCAGCCTGTTGCCATAATTGCAAGGCTCAAGTACCGCACACATAGAGTGCGCCCCAATATGCGCAATGATAAAGGACATGAGTCGCCGATGAGCCCGATGCTTTCCCGCCGCACCCTGATCGCAGCCCTTGCGGCGAGTCCGGCGCTTGCGGCCCTGCCCGCCCTCGCGGCCGACGACAAGGTCAGCCTGCTCGAACTGGCCGTGCCCGGCCCCATCCCCGACATCGCCCTCGGCAAGCCGGATGCGCCGGTCAAGGTCTATGAATATGCCTCGATGACCTGCCCCCATTGCGCGCGCTTTGCCAAGGACGTGTTTCCGGCGATCAAGGAAAAATACATCGACACGGGCAAGGTGCTGTGGACGATGCGCGAGTTCCCGCTCGATCCGCGTGCCACCGCCGCCTTCATGCTGGCGCGCTGCATCGCCAAGGATGCGCCGCCGGAGAAATATTACACCATGCTCGACGTCCTGTTCTCGCAGCAGGAGAGCTGGGCATTCGTCAGCGACGCCAAGCAGGTGCTTCCGGCCCTGTTCGGCATCGCCAAGCAGTCCGGTTTTACACAGGAACAGTTCCAGGCCTGCTTGAAAGACCAGACGCTCTATGCTGGCGTAAATGCCGTGAAGGAGCGTGGTTCTTCGGCTTTCGGTATCGACGGCACGCCGACCTTCTTCATCAACGGTATCAGGAAGGGCGGCGAGATCACGATCGACGAGTTCTCCAAGACCGTCGATCCGTTCCTCAAATCCTGAATGCAGTTCCGGCCCCGCCGGACTGCGGGGTGATGGATGAAACTAACCAAGCTCAGGCTTCTCGGCTTCAAGTCGTTTGTCGAACCCACGGATTTCCTGATCGAACCCGGTTTGACCGGCGTGGTCGGGCCGAACGGCTGCGGCAAGTCGAACCTGGTCGAGGCCCTGCGCTGGGTGATGGGCGAGAGCAGCCACAAGAACCTGCGCGCCGCCGAGATGGACGATGTCATCTTCGGCGGCTCGGGGAACCGGCCGCCGCGCAACATGGCCGAGGTGATGCTGACGGTCGAGAACAAGGACCGTACCGCTCCGGCCGCCTTCAACGACGCCGACATCCTGGAAATCTCCCGCCGCATCGAACGTGACCGCGGCTCCAACTACCGCATCAACGGCCGCGAAGTGCGCGCCCGCGACGTGCAGCTCATCTTCGCCGACGCCTCCACCGGCGCGCGCTCGCCCGCCATGGTGCGCCAGGGCCAGATCGCCGAACTGATCGCCGCCAAGCCGCAATCGCGCCGGCGCATCCTCGAGGAAGCGGCCGGCATCTCCGGCCTGCACACGCGCCGTCATGAGGCGGAGCTGCGGCTGAAGGCGGCCGAAAGCAATCTGGAGCGGCTCGAGGACGTGCTGACCCAGATCGAATCCCAGCTCGACAGCCTGAAGCGCCAGTCCCGCCAGGCCTTCCGCTATCGTGGCCTTTCCAATGAGATCCGGCAGGCCGAGGCCCTGCTCTTCCACATCGCCTTCGAGGAGGCGGGGCGGCTGGTGATCGAGGCGGAAAAACGTCTCGATCTCGACACCCGCACCGTGGCCGAACGCACGCGGGCTCAGGCCGAGGCGGCACGCCTGGCCGCCATCGCCGCCCATGAGATGCCGCCCTTGCGCGAAGCCGAGCATGCGGCTGGCACCGCCCTGCATCGCCTGGTGCTGGCACGCGAGCAATTGGACCAGGAGGAAAGGCGCGCCGGCGAGCGGCGCATCGAGCTCGACCACCGTATCAAGCAGGCCGGCGCCGACATCGCCCGCGAAAAGTCGATGATATCAGATGCCGGCACGATGCTGCAGCGCCTGACGGGCGAGGAGGCCGCCCTGAAGGCCGAGCAGGACGGCGCACAGGAACGCGCGGCCGAGGCCGCCGGCTTGCTGCGGGAAGCCGAAGCGGCCTTGGCCGAGCAGGAGAAGGCGATGGGCGAGGCCCAGGGGGCCCTGGCCGAACTCCAGGCGTCGCGCGCCCAGGCCGAGCGCAGCGAGCGCGAAGCCGCCGAGCGGGTGGTTCGCCTGGAACGCCAGCTAGCCGAGATCCAGCGCGAGAGCGAAGCCCTGCGCGCCGGATCGAACGCCGCTGCCATCGCCGAGACGCTGCAGGGTGAACTCGCCGCGCTGCAGGAGCGGCGCAGCCTGGCCGAACAGGCCGCCATGGAGGCCGAGGCTGC
Source organism: Labrys sp. LIt4 (assembly GCF_017813775.1). Taxonomy (NCBI): domain Bacteria; kingdom Pseudomonadati; phylum Pseudomonadota; class Alphaproteobacteria; order Hyphomicrobiales; family Xanthobacteraceae; genus Labrys; species Labrys sp. LIt4. The sequence continues at coordinate 359,926 of NZ_JAGIPY010000005.1, read as the reverse complement.
CCACGCCGAGGCGCGCGACGCGGAAGCCGCCACGCGAGCCCCGCTCCAGGAGGCCGAACGCATGGCCAATCGCCTGGAAACCGAGGCGCGGACCCTGGCCAAGCTGGTATTGACGCCGGCCGGCGCCAAATATCCCCCGATCGCCGACGTCCTTCAGGTCGCCAAGGGCTATGAGGTCGCGCTCGGTGCCGCCCTCGGCGAGGATATCGACGCGCCCACCGACCTCGACGCGCCGGCCCATTGGTCGGGCGCCGCCGTCGCGGACGGCGATCCGCTTCTGCCCGCCGGGGTGGAACCGCTGGCCGATTTCGTCCAGGCGCCCGAGAATCTGGCGCGCCGCCTGGCCCAGATCGGCATCGTGGATAGGGCGGACGGCCCCCGCCTCAAGCCCCTGCTCGCCCCCGGCCAGAGGCTGGTGAGCCGCGAGGGCGATCTTTGGCGCTGGGACGGATTCGTGGCCGCCGCCGAGGCCCCCTCGCCCGCCGCCCGGCGCCTGGCCGAGCGCAACCGCTTGGCCGAGCTCGAAGAACAGGCCCAGGCGGCCCGGGACGCCGTCGCTCCCCGTCGCCGCGAGGCGGAGATGGCGCAGGCCGCCTTGCGCCAGGCCGCGGAGCGTGAGCGCACCACGCGCGATGCCTGGCGCAGCTTTAGCCGCGAGGCCGACCAGTTGCGCGAGCGGGCCGTCGCGGCCGAGCGCCAGGCAGCCCAGCTCGCCAGCCGGCTGTCTGCCCTGGAAGAAGCCGGCAACCGCCTCGGTAGCGATCTCGCCGAGGCGCGCGAGGCCCGCGAGCGGACAAGGCAGGCTCTGTCGACGTTGCCCGACGGGAGTGCCCTCAATGCCCGCCTGCAGGAATTGCGCCAGGCCGTGGCGGAAGGCCGCGCCGAGGTGGCGGAGACGCGCGCCCAGGCCCAGACGCTGGCGCGCGAGGACGAATTGCGCGCAAGGCGCCTTGCCGCCATCGACCAGGAAAGCCAGTCCTGGAGAGACCGCCAGGAGAACGGCGCGGCCCAGATCGAGACATTGACCAGCCGCCTGACGGAACTGGAAATCGAGCGGGCGGAATATGACGATGCCCCGGTCGTCTTCGCGGCACGGCGACGGGGCCTGATCGCGGAAACCGAGATGGCGGAAGAGGCCCGCAAGATCGCCGCCGATCGCCTGGCAGAGGCCGAGACCCGCCTGGCCCAGACCGATCGCCAGGGCCGTGAAGCGCTGGTCGCCTTGAGCCAGGCTCGCGAGGAGCAGGTGCGCTCGGAGGAAAAGCTCGACGCCCTGCGCGCGCGCCGGTCCCAGATCGTCGCCGAGATCGAGGAGGCCCTGAACGTCGCGCCGACGGGCCTCCTGAAGCTCGCCAATCTCGCGGTCGACGCGCCGATCCCCGACCGGCGTGCGGTCGAGCGTACGCTCGAGGACGCCAAGCGCGAGCGCGAGCGCCTCGGCGCGGTCAATCTCAGGGCCGAGGACGAGCAGAAGGACGTGCAGACCCAGCTCGATGGCCTCGTCAGCGAGCGGGACGATCTGGTCGAGGCGATCAAGCGCCTGCGCCAGGCGATCGCCGGGCTCAACCGCGAGGGACGCGAAAGGCTGCTCGCCGCCTTCGACGTGGTCAACGGCCACTTCCAGCGCCTGTTCCAGACCTTGTTCGGCGGCGGCACGGCCGAGCTGCAACTCACCGAGTCGGACGACCCCCTCGAAGCCGGCCTCGAAATGTTGGCCCGGCCGCCGGGCAAGAAGCCGCAGACGCTGTCATTGCTTTCAGGCGGTGAGCAGGCCCTGACCGCGATGGCGCTGATCTTTGCGGTGTTCCTCACCAATCCGGCGCCGATCTGCGTGCTCGACGAAGTCGACGCGCCGCTTGATGACGCCAATGTCGAGCGCTTCTGCGATCTCCTCGATGCGATGATTCGCGAGACCGAGACGCGTTTCGTCACCATCACCCACAACCCGATCACCATGTCGCGCCAGAACCGCCTGTTCGGCGTCACCATGGCAGAACGCGGCGTCAGCCAGCTGGTCTCGGTCAATCTGAGCGAAGCCGAGAAGTTCCTGGAAGCGGTGTAATCCTGGTGTGCCGGTCTTCACTCTACTGTGTCACAAGATGAGGCGGCCTTTCTTTACCCTCCCCTCGATGGGGAGGGTCGGCCTGAAAGGCCGGGGTGGGGTGACGAGACGTTGGCTTCGATGACCAAAACAGTGAATTCTTGCGAAGAAGCCACCCCACCCCGACGCTTCGCGTCGACCCTCCCCATCGAGGGGAGGGTATGGTCGAGCTTCGTGACGCAGTAGTATTCAGACCGGCATGGAAATGCGACCCGTGTCCCCCCTCCGTTCCATCGAGAGATGGAGCGGGACCGGCACAACTTTCTACCCAAATATCGTACTGCCATGCCGGTCTGAGACCGGCACACCGAACCCACAATCTTCCCTTGCCGAATCCATAAGCAAGTGCTTATGTGTTCTGCATGACGCAGACAGACCTCTTTCGCGCCCTCGCCGATCCCACCCGCCGCGCCGTGTTCGAACGGCTGGCGGGCGGGGAGATGAGCGTTTCACAGATCAAGGCCGGCTTCGACGTTTCCCAGCCGGCGATCTCGCAGCATCTCGCGATCCTGCGCGAAGCCGGCCTGGTGGCCGAGCGGCGCGAAGGCCGCCTGGTGCATTACCGCGCTGCGCCCCAGGCGCTGGCGCCGCTGGCCGAATGGGTCGACCGCTATGCCAGCTTCTGGCCCGCGCGCATCGACAGACTCAAGGCCGTGCTGAAGGAGATGGACCAATGACGATCCTGAGCGATGCGACCACGGGGCCGGAGGACAAGACGGCGCCCGACGACCTCCACTTCGAGAGCGTGCTGGAAGCTCCGCCCGCCAAGGTCTGGCGTGCCCTTACCATTCCCGACTATGTCGCCGCCTGGTTGACGCCGACCGAGAACGGCACCGACGCCGCCCGTTCGTCGCGGCGGGATCTCAAGGAGCCCGAGTTGGTCGATTGTCGCCTGCTCGCCGCCGAGGCCCCGCAAATGCTGCGCTATGCCTGGAGCGAGAAGATGCAGGAGCGCGTGCTCGACAGCGTCGTCACCTTCGAGCTCGCGCCGCATGGCGAAGGTTCAACGCTGCTGCGCATCACCCAGGGCAGCTTCGTCCTGCGGCCCGTCGCCGCCAATCTCAACCAGCCGCCCCTGTTGCTGGCGGCCTGAGGATCCTGCAATGAACGCCCTCATTCCCATGGTGGTGGAACAGTCCACCCGCGGCGAACGCTCCTTCGACATCTTCTCGCGCCTCCTGCGCGAGCGCATCATCTTCATCAACGGGCCCGTCGATGACAGCGTCTCCGCCCTGGTCTGCGCGCAGCTCCTGTTCCTGGAGGCGGAGAACTCCAGGAAGGAGATCTCGCTCTACATCAACTCCCCCGGCGGATCGGTGACCAGCGGCTTCGCCATTTACGACACCATGCAGTTCATCAAGAGCCCGGTCTCGACGCTGTGCATGGGGTCGGCCTTCTCCCTCGGCTCCTTCATCCTGATGGCCGGCACGGCCGGCCGCCGCTTTGCCCTACCCAACGCCTCGATCATGGTGCACCAGCCTTCCGGCGGCTATCAGGGCCAGGCCAGCGACATGCTCATCCACGCCAACAACATCATCAAATCGAGAGCCCGCCTCAACGGGCTGTATGCCCAGCATTGCGGCCGAACTGTTGCGGAGGTCGAGGCGGCCATGGACCGCGACAATTTCATGTCCGCGGAGGAAGCCCAGGCCTGGGGCCTCGTGGACCATGTCGCGCCGGCGCGCCTTGAGGCAGCATGAGCGCCTGATTCTCGTGCCGGTTTGCGCACCGCCGCCCGTCTGGCGGCGGTGCGGAGCTTCAAGACGGGCTTGCATAGGCCGACACGGCCGAATGTGACGTCGCAACCATGGCTTGTCCGGGAGCAAAGCGCGTTTAGGCGTAACCGCTTCTTTGCTCTCATTCTTTGGTCCGACGTGTCCTTGCGATTCTTGCCGATTCCGACAAATCGCCAAACGCTTTGGCAGAAAAGCCGGCAGCCAATGGCTATTCTCCCCATTTTTTATTTGTTCTCAAAGACTTGGCATAATTTCGCCTCGCCTTGACACCGCAAGGGGGCGTGGGTATGGTCCCGCCGTTTTCAAGGGGGGCGTCCGGCTCTGTTTTGGCCGGCCAGGGAGCATGTTGCCGCAATGGCGAGCGACGAAGCGGACCAGGCCGGAAAATCCGGCAAAGACGAATCCCGCGATCGTGAATTGAACGAACGCTTGCGCCGTCTCGACGAGCGCCTCGGCTCCATCAAGGCCGGGGAAGCAGCCGAAGCGGCCAAGGCGCGTAAGCAGGAGGGCGATCCTTCTGCGATCGGCAAGGCCATGCGCCTCTCGTCCGAGTTCGTCGGCGGCATCGTCGCCGGTGGCTTGCTGGGATGGGTCGTGGATCGGTTTGCCGGTACTTCGCCGTGGGGGCTCATCATCTTTTTGATGCTCGGCTTCGCGGCAGGTGTCCGGAACTTGTTGCGCGCCTCGAATATGTTGGGCAAAACGCCCGACAAACAGGAATGAACCGGCGCCTTGCGCCACAATTGAAGACAGGGCCTCGCTGGCGATGCATAGTCCGATTACGCAGTTCGAGATCAAGCCGCTCTTCCATATCGGCAGCATCGCGTTCACCAATTCGGCTCTCTTCATGTTCCTGGCGGTGATCCTCATCGCGCTGGTGATGATCGCGACGACCTCCTCCCGCGCCACCGTGCCGGGCCGCTGGCAGTCCCTCGCCGAGACCTTCTACGAATTCGTGGCCGGCACCGTGCGTTCTTCGGCCGGGAACGAGGGCATGCGCTTCATGCCGCTGGTGTTCTCGCTCTTCATGTTCGTGCTGTTCTGCAACGTGCTCGGCCTGATCCCCGGCTTCTTCACCGTCACCAGCCACATCATCGTCACCTTCGCGCTGGCCGCCTTGGTGATCACCACGGTGATCCTCTACGGCTTCTACAAGAACGGCGCCCACTTCCTGAAGCTGTTCGTGCCCTCCGGTGTGCCGGCCGTGCTGCTGCCGCTGCTGGTGGCGATCGAGATCATCTCCTTCGTCTCGCGCCCGATCAGCCTCTCCGTCCGTCTGTTCGCCAACATGCTGGCCGGCCACATCGCCCTGAAGATCTTCGCCGGCTTCATCGTCATGCTCGCCAGTGCCGGCGTGGCGACGGCGATCCTCTCGCCCCTGCCCCTGCTTCTCGTGATCGCCCTGGTGGCGCTCGAAGTGCTGGTTGCCGTGCTGCAAGCCTATGTCTTCGCCACGCTGACCTGCATCTACCTCAATGACGCCCTTCACCCCGGCCATTGATCCCGTCTAAATCCAACAAAACCTACACCAACAGGAGTTCTCCATGGATCCCGTCGCAGCTAAGTATATCGGCGCTGGTCTCGCTTGCATCGGCATGGCCGGCGCTGGTATCGGCCTCGGCAACCTGTTCGGCCAGTTCCTCTCGGGCGCCCTGCGCAACCCGTCGGCTGCGGACGGCCAGCGCGGTACGCTGCTCCTCGGCTTCGCTCTGACCGAAGCTCTCGGCATCTTCTCGCTGCTCGTCGCTCTGCTGCTCCTGTTCGCAGTCTGATCCGCGCCAGCCGCACCAACGAGGACGGCTTTCGCGATCAGAATTCGCGAGGCCGTTCATCGTTTCAGTGGCTAAAGCGTTTTGCGATCTGGCGGCTACGCCAAGAACCGCAAAGACGCATCGGACCCAGGTGCTGGAGCAAACAGGCGTTTCCGTTCAAACGCGCTTTGCTCTAGGAATGGCAGCAATTCCATCTGTTTGTGGCTCTATCTGTTTGTAGCTTGGCCTGCAAAGACATGAGTGCACATCCGTTGAAGGTGTTTCATGGCTGAAAGTCACGCAGGAACCGAGGTTCCCGGCGATGCACATGGGGCCAAGGGCGCATTTCCGCCCTTCGACAGCTCGTCCTTTGCCTCACAGCTCGTGTGGCTGGTCATCGCTTTCGGGCTTCTCTACATCCTGATGTCGAAGATCGCGCTGCCGCGCATCGCCGGCATCCTCTCCGAGCGGTCGGCTAAGATCGCCGCGGACCTTGCGGCTGCCCAGAAGGCCAAGGCGGACAGTGACGAGGCCGTGGCCTCCTATCAGACCGCGCTGATCAAGGCCCGCGCCAAGGCGCAGAGCATCGCGGCCGAGACCCGTGCTGCCGTGACCGCCGAAACGGACACCACCCGCAAGTCGCTCGAAGCCGATCTCTCGGCCAAGCTGGCGGCAGCGGAGGCCAAGATCCTGGCGACCAAGCAGGCTGCCCTCGGCAACGTCAACGGCATCGCCGTCGACGCCACCACCGCCATCGTCGAGCAGTTGCTCGGCAAGGCGCCCGAGCCGCAGACGGTGCAGTCCGCCGTCGACGCCGCCATGGCCAAGTAAGGAGGCGGGCGTGATCGAATATTTCGCCGAGATGATCCATGAACTCTTCAACCCTGCCGGGCCGGAGTTCTACATCCTCATCGCCACGCTGATCTTCCTGGCCATTGCCTGGAAGCTCGGCGCCTTCGGGCAGATCGGCAAGGGCCTCGACGCCCGCGGCAACGCCGTGCGCGCCGAACTCGAACAGGCTCGCTCCCTGCGCGAGGAAGCCCAGAAGCTGCTGGCCGACTATCAGAAGAAGCAGAAGGAAGCGGAAGCCGAGGCTGCTGCGATGATCGAGGCTGCCAAGGCCGAGGCCGAGCGCTTCAAGGCCGAGCAGATCGCCAAGATCGAGGACTTCGTCGCCCGCCGCACCCGCTTGGCCGATCAGAAGATCGCCCAGGCCGAAACCTCTGCTGTGGCCGAGGTCAAGGCCGCTGCCGCGGATGCCGCCGTCAAGGCTGCCACCACGATCCTTGCCGACCAGCCCGCTGCCAGCGCCAGCAACCTGATGTCGGCCGCCCTCAACGAAGTGCGCGCCAAGCTCAACTGAGCGACATCGACCACATCCCGAAAAGCCGCCCGCCGAAAGGCTGGCGGCTTTTTCTTTTGCGAGGCGAAGGTAGAGTCGATTCTCCTTCTCCCCTTGCGGGAGAAGGTACCCCGAAGGGGCGGATGAGGGGTTTTGCCACGCATACCGAGTATGGGGCGTCCACCCCTCATCCGGCTGCCGCCACCTTCTCCCGCAAGGGGAGAAGGGACTTTATCTTGATGGGCGGTGATCACATCATTGCTGCTGCGGCAGGCCCTTCGCCGTCTTGGCTGCCCGAACCAGATTGACGAATTCGGCGCGGTAGCCATAGGGGTCGTCGCCCTTGGCACCGGCTGCGAGCGCGATGATATCGTCCAGCTTCAACGTGCCGGCATATTTGCTGCCGCGCAGCCATTCGCCGAAACCGGCCACGGCGACAGAGAAGCGCGCATTTCATCGCAGAACGAGACGCGACTGCCCGCGTAGCGATCATAGCTCGCCTCCGGTCGCGCCGGTGCCTCCTGACGATACAATCCCTACAGGCTCGCCAGCGTCGCCTTCAATCTCTCGATCAGCAGGGCCGCGTTGTCATGGGAGAACACCATCGGCGGGCGGATCTTCAGGCTGTGGCCCTCCCGGCCGGTGGCGCTGATCAGCACCTGGCGCTCGCGCAGGCCGTTGACGATGGCGGCGGCCGCCGCGGCATCGGGAGCGCCCTTGGCGTCGACGATGTCGGCCCCGATGAACAGGCCCGCCCCGCGCACTTCGCCGATGCGGCCATCGTGCGCAGCGAGATCCTCCAGTCCGCTCTTAAGCGCGGCGCCGACGTCACGGGCACTCGCGATCAAGCTTTCATTCTCGATGACGTCGAGCACGGCCATGCCCACCGCGCAGGAGACCGGATTGCCGCCGAAGGTATTGAAATAGCGCACTTCGCGGCCAAAGGCTTCCAGATGCTCGGGCCGTGCCGCCATGGCCGCCATCGGATGGCCATCGCCCATCGGCTTGCCCATGGTGACGAGATCGGGAACCAGGCCATGCCGGGCAAAGCCCCACATGCCGGCGCCGGTCCGACCGAAGCCGGGCTGGACCTCGTCGGCGATGAAGAGGCCGCCGGCGGCCCGGATGGCCTTCACGGCCGGGCGCAGGAAGCCCGGCGGATCTACGAAGACGCCGTCGCTAGAAAAGATGGTGTCGACCAGCAGCGCCGAGGGCCGGATGCCATGCGCCGCCATATCGGCAATGGCGGCCTTGACCCCATGCGCGAACCCCTCGCCGCTGGTGTCGGCGGAGGTGGGTGCGGGCACCACCCGCACCGTTTCGCCGATCGGGGCGCCCGCGCCGAGCGAGGGCGACATGTGGGCGAGCACGTCGGTCACGCCGTGATAGGCATTCTCGGTGACGATGACGCCCGTGCCGCCTGTCGCCGCCTTGGCCACCCGCAAGGCGAGGTCATTGGCCTCGCTGCCGGTGCAGGTGAACATGATGTTGGCGATCTCGGCCGGCATGGTCGCGACCAGCCGCTCGGCATAGTCGAGAATGCCGTCGGTGACGTAGCGCGTGTGGGTGTTGAGCGTCCCGGCCTGGCGCGCCAGCGCCGCCACCACATGCGGGTGGCAATGGCCGACGCTGGCGACATTGTTATAGGCGTCGAGATAGGCCGTGCCGTCGGGCCCGTAGAGCCAGACACCCTCGCCCCTGACCACATGAACGGGATGGGCATAGAACAGGCGATAGGCGGGACCGAGCACGCGCCGGCGGCGCTCGATCAGGGCCGCTTCCTCGGCGGCGAATCCGGCCATATTGCTGGGATCGAAGGCATTGACCATCGTCATGAGGGGCGATCCTTGCTCAGATAAAGGTGGAATTCGTCCGCCGCCTGATCAGGCGAGAGCGAGCGCGCCGCCGCCAGGCCCGCCCAGGCCCGGCCGGCATTGCGCATGATGTAGTCGCGATTGTCCGGCTCCAGCGTGCAGCGCCAGGCCGTGATGATGGCCGTCAGCGTCATGCGCCCCTGGATGAGATCGAACAGGCAGGCGATCTCCTTGTCCTGGAGCGGCAAGACGCTGTTGTAGCCGGCGACGAATTGCTTGACCGGCTCCAGGAACGTGTCCCCTGCCCCGACATGATAGGAGGCGGACACGCCGACTTCGTTGACGAGGGGCGCCCGCACCATGTCGCCGAAATCGATGATGCCGGCGAGCTGGTCCAGTGCTCCATCGCTTCCCGGGCCGACCAATATGTTCGAGGGATTGAAGTCGTTGTGGATGACCTGCGTCCGGAGCCCGGCCGTGAGAGGCAGGGTGCGGGCCTCGAGCCGGTCCAGCACGGCAGTGACGAGGGCACGACGCTCCTCGTCCTCGACATGGACGACCAGCGGCCGCAGACTGGGCGCGTGGGTGAGGTCCCACAAAAGGTCGGCCGGGCTGCCGGCATGCTCAAAGCCGTCCAAGGCAAGGTCGAGGCGGGCGAGGCCGGCACCGAGATTACGGCGAAGCGCCGGGCCGCGTTCGAGCTTGGCCAGCGGTGTGCCCGGCAGATAGGTCAGCACGCGCACCAGGCGCGGCGGCTGCCCTCCCTCTTCCAGCCGGAAATAGGCTTGGCCGGCCTGCGTGCAGACCACCCGCGGCACCGGCAGATCGGCATCATGCCGGGCGATATGCAGCAGGGCCTGCGTCTGGAAATCGGTCACCGCCACGTCTTCGGCCGGGTTGACGATCTTCAGGAGAAACTCGCCCCCGCTGCGCGCCAGGAGGCGGAAATTGCTGTCGCGCTCGCCGATCAGGGGGAAGGCTTCGACGTCGAGGGCATAGTGATCGCGGATGAGGGCCTCGGCACGCACCTTGGAAACAGGCGGGGCCGGCGTGGAGAGAACGGTCGATGTCTGTGGAGGCGCCATGGCACCCTCCGTCTCCCATCCCTCAGGCGGCAACGCAACCCCTGGATGCGGAGAGAGCCCAAGTAATGGTCGGTAAATCGACCAGGGTGCATCTCGTCTAATAGGTCGGCGGTGTGATCGCGCTGACGATCTCGCTGCGCCCGTCCGAGATGTTGCGGAAACGGTGCGGCAGCCGGCTATCGAAATAATAGCCGTCGCCCGGCCCCAGTACCTCGACCCTGCCGTCGACGGTGATCTCGATGGCCCCGCTCAGCACCATGCCGCCTTCCTGCGCCGAATGGGCATAGGCCTCGCCTGAATCGGCACCGGGCGCGTAGGCCTCATGCAGCAGCAGCATGGATTTGTTGGGATAATCCAGGCCGATGACGCGATGGGAAATCGCGTCCGGCTGTCCGATCTCGGTCAGGTCGGCCGCCCGGTAAAAGGGGCTTTGCGGCAGTGCGGATTTGAGGTCGATGAAAAAGCCCGGCAGCGTCGTGCCGAGCGCATCGAGAACGGCCCGCAGCGTGTCGAGCGAGGGGCTGATCAGGTCCCGCTCGATCAGCGATACCGAGGAATGCGACACGCCCGAGCGCAGGGCGACCTCCCTGACGCTGAGCTTGCGCCGGTGGCGCAATTCGCGCAGCTTGTCTCCGATCTTCATCGTCCCCCTCCGGCCTTCCCAGCATTGGCGCGGTGAATATATTGAACAAGCCCGTCGGGGGCAATTGCGCCGGGCGCTGACGGTGGCAAGTCTTGCGCACCTCGCTTCCCAGAGCATTTTCCCAGGAAGTCGGTCGACTTCTCGATTGAGAAAATGCGTCGAAACAAAGAATTAGAGAAAAGGCCAGCAATGCTCGACGCCGCCATCCAAGCCCGCATCATCCCTATCAAGGCACCGGGGCGCAGCGCCCTGACCGACAATGCTCCCGTGGAAGCCACCGTGAAGCAGGTGATCGACGAGGTGCGCAAGCGTGGCGACGCAGCGCTGCGCGACTATTCGCGCGAGTTCGACAAGGTCGATGTCGAACGCTTCGAAGTGACCGCCGCCGAGCGCCAGGCCGCCGTGGATGCGCTCGACCCGCAGACCCGCGCCGATACCGAATTCGCCATCGAGCGGGTGCGCGCCTTTGCGCAGGCCCAGCGCGCCACGCTCCAGCCTTTGGAGATCGAGGCCCTGCCGGGGCTGCATCTCGGCCATCGCATCATCCCGATCGCCCGTGTCGGCGCCTATGTGCCCGGCGGGCGCTATCCGCTGCTGTCGGCGCCGGTGATGACCATCGTGCCCGCCAAGGTCGCCGGCTGCGACGAGGTGATCGCCTGCCTGCCGCCGGGCGCCCACCAGGCCATGATCGCCGGCTGCCATCTCTCCGGCGCCGATCGCATCTTCCGGATCGGCGGGGCCCAGGCCATCGCGGCCATGGCCTATGGTACCGAGAGCATCCCGGCCGTCGACAAGATCTTCGGGCCCGGCAATGCCTTCGTCAACGAGGCCAAGCGCCAGGTCTTCGGCCTGGTCGGCATCGACCAGCTCGCCGGCCCTAGCGAGATCTTCGTGGTGGCCGACGAGACGGGAGACGCGGTCACCATCGCCGTCGACCTGCTGGCCCAGGCCGAACACGACGTGCGCACCCGCGTTGGCCTGATCACCACCGACAGGGCTCTCGCCGAAGCGACCCTGGCCGAAGTCGAGCGCCAGCTTGCCAACCTGCCCACCGCCGACGTCGCCGGCCCCGCCTGGCGCGACTACGGCGAGATCGTGCTGTGCGAGGACGAAGCGGCCATGCTGGCCTATTCGGATTTCATCGCCGCCGAGCACCTGCAGGTCCATACGCGCGACGCCCATGCCACAGCGGCCAGGCTGCGCAATTACGGCTCGCTGTTCATCGGCGTCTCGGCCAGCGTGGTCTATTCGGACAAGTGCTGCGGCACCAACCACACCTTGCCGACCATGGCCGCGGGGCGCTACACAGGAGGCCTGTGGGTCGGATCCTACCTCAAGACCTGCACCCATCAGTGGCTGGACGAGCGCGGCGTCGCCGCAGTCGCCCCGCCGGCCATCCGGCAGAGCGCCAGCGAGGGGCTGGAGGGCCATCGCCGGGCGGCAGCCTTGCGCCTCGCTCCCAAGCAATTGCTTGCGGAGATCGGCGTCTAATTTTTTCACCGGACGCGGGCGCTGCCATTGCCATCGGCGGCCTCGCGGGTTCCGATGAGAGCATTCCATGCGGCGGCGAGCCGCGTGCAACAGACGAAGCGGGCCCTTTCCTTAGGAAAGCGACACCGCGACGCACACCAGAGACCGAACCAGTGGGGAAGACCGCAATGCGCTTTAGACACCTTCTTCTTGCCTCCGGCATCGCCTTGGGCACCGCTCTTGCCGGCGGCGCGGGCGCTTCGGCGCGCGACCTGACCGTCGTATCCTGGGGCGGGAACTACCAGGACGCCCAGCGCAAGATCTATTTCAAGCCCTTCTCCGAGAAGACCGGCAAGCCGGTGCTCGACGAGGCCTGGGACGGCGGCATCGGCGTGCTGCAGGCCAAGGTCAAGGCCGGCACGCCCAATTGGGACGCCGTCCAGGTCGAAGCCGAGGAACTGGCGATCGGCTGCGCCGACGGCATCTACGAGACGCTCGACTGGAACAAGCTCGGCGGCAAGGACAAGTTCATCGACAGCGCCGTCAGCGATTGCGGAGTGGGCGCCATCGTCTGGTCGACCCAGCTCGCCTATGACGGCGACAAGCTGAAGGAAGCGCCGAAATCCTGGGCCGATTTCTGGGACACCAAGAAGTTCCCGGGCAAGCGCGCCCTGCGCCGCGGCCCCAAATACGCTCTTGAATTCGCGCTGATGGCCGATGGCGTGGCGCCCAAGGACGTCTATACGGTGCTGCGCACGCCCGAGGGCGTCGACCGCGCCTTCAAGAAGCTCGGCGAGATCAAGAGCGACATGGTCTGGTGGGAATCAGGCGCCCAGCCGCTCCAGCTCCTGAAGTCGGGCCAGGTGGTGATGACCTCGGCCTATAATGGCCGCATCACCGGCATCAACAAGACCGAGGGCACGCATTTCAAGGGCGTGTGGCCGGGCTCGATCTACGCGGTCGACAGCTGGGTGATCCTCAAGGGCAGCCCGAACAAGGATGCGGCGATGGACTTCATCGCCTTCGCCAGCCTGCCGGAGAACCAGTCCAAGCTGCCGCAGGACATCGCCTACGGCCTGCCCAACAAGGCAGCCGCCGCGGCAGTGCCCGCCGATCTCGCCGTCGACCTGCCGACCTCGCCGGCCAACATGACGGATTCGGTCTCCATCGACACCGAATTCTGGAACGACAACATCGAGGACCTGACCAAGCGTTTCAACGCCTGGCTGGGGCAGTAGAGAATACGAAGGTTTGGTCATTCCGGCGCGTTGCGGCATGGAATGCTGCAACGCTGACCCGGAATCGCGTTGAATTCAGCCCTATTGTGCTTGCGGTCCTACATCTGCATCGCATCACTTCATGCCGCAATGCGTGCGATGACACGCATCCCCCCGGGCCCAGCATCCCCCAAGGAGCTTTTCGGATCCGATGGACTCGTTCATTCACTTCGACGGTGTCAGCAAATCCTTCGGCACGATGAAGGTCGTCGACGATCTTGACTTCCATGTCGGACGAGGCGAGTTCGTCAGCCTGCTCGGCCCCTCCGGGTCCGGCAAAACCACCCTCCTGATGATGTTGGCCGGCTTCGAGGCGCCTACCAGCGGCGCCCTGCTCGTCGACGGCACGCGGGTGGAGAACCTGCCTTCCTATAAGCGCAACATGGGCGTGGTCTTCCAGAACTACGCCCTGTTCCCGCACATGACCATTGCCGAGAACGTCGCCTTCCCGCTCAAGATGCGCGGCGTCGGCCGGGCCAGGCGGGACGCCAGGGTCGCCAAGGCCCTCGATCTCGTCCGCCTCGGCCATCTCAAGGACCGCAAGCCCTCCCAGCTCTCCGGCGGCCAGCAGCAGCGCATCGCCCTCTCGCGCGCCCTCGTCTACGAGCCCAAGGTGGTGCTGATGGACGAACCGCTCAGCGCGCTCGACAAGCAGCTGCGCGAGCATATGCAGCTCGAGATCCGCGAGCTCCACCGCAAGCTCGGCCTCACCGTCATCTTCGTCACCCATGATCAGGGCGAGGCCCTGACCATGTCCGACCGGGTCGCCGTGCTCAATCTCGGCAAGATCGAGCAACTCGACACACCATCCGGCCTGTACGACCGCCCGCGCACGCGTTTCGTTGCCGAGTTCATCGGCGAGACCAATCTGCTGGACGGCACCCTGAAATCCTGTTCGGACGGCCTCGCCACCGTCGAGTTGGCTCTGGGGCCGACCGTCTCCTGCCGCACCGAGCTCTCGCCCCGGCCGAACGCGCCGGTTCTGGTCTCCGTGCGGCCCGAAAGACTGCATCTGAGCGACGCGCCGGCCCTGGCCAACACGCTGCCGGTCCGTATCGAGGACGACGTCTATCACGGCGATCACGTCCGCCTGCATCTCAGGAGCGGCGAACGCCGGCTGGTGGCCAAGGCCGACAGGCGCGAGGCCAGCCGCCCCATCGGCTCTGACGCCCATGTCGGCTTCGCCCCCGACGACTGCACGCTGGTCCTGCCATGACGGCTGCCGCGCGGCTCAAGGCCGCTCTCCTGGTGCTGCCCCTCATCGCCTTTCTCGGCATCTTCTTTCTGTGGCCGCTCGGCATGATGATCGTCACCTCCGTGCAGGGCGGCACCGTGCGCCACGCCTTCCCGCTCACTGCCGAGGCGATCGCCGGCTGGAAGGGCGACGGCCTGCCGCCGGCCGAGGTCCAGGCTGCACTTGCCAAGGATCTGCGCACGACGATCCCGCAGGAGCAGTTCGGCGATGCCGTCCGCGCCCTCAACAGCCAGCAGGCGGGCTTCCGTACCCTGCTGCCCAAGACGGCGACGGCCGTGCGCAACGCGCCGGAGAACAGCCCGCCGCCCCTCGCGGGCATCGATCCACGCTGGAACCAGCCCGCCTTCTGGCTGGCGCTGAAGCGCTCGATGCCGGCCTATACCGACGCCAACCTGCTGGCAGCGGTCGACCTCAAGCGCGCCGATGATGGCAGCGTCGCCAATGTGCCGCCCGATATGGCGGTAAACCGCATGATCATGCTGCGCACCTTCGTGATCGCCCTGCAGGTCACGCTGCTCTGCGTCGCCATCGGCCTGCCCTTCGCCATGCTGGCGGCCAGCGTCACCGGCTGGAAGCGCAATCTCTTGCTGCTCGCCGTGCTGCTGCCGCTCTGGACCTCGCTGCTGGTGCGCACCGCCGCCTGGATGATCCTCCTTCAGGAGAACGGCCTGATCAACCAGACGCTGAAGGCCCTCGGCCTGATCGATGCCTCGCTGCCACTGATCTACAACCGCACCGGCATCCTCATCGCCATGACACATGTGCTGCTGCCCTTCATGGTGCTGCCGATCTATGCCAGCCTCGTCGCCATCCCGCGCAATCTGATGCCGGCGGCAGCCTCGCTCGGCGCCCCGCCGCTGCGGGCCATGCGCCACGTCCTGCTACCGCTGGCCATGCCGGGCGTGCTCTCGGGCTCGCTGCTCGTCTTCATGGTGGCGCTCGGCTACTACATCACCCCGGCTTTGGTCGGCGGCCCGAACGAGCAGATGATCTCCTCGGTGATCGCCTTCTATGCCACCGGCACCGCCAATTGGGGCATGGCCGGGGCACTGGGCGTCTTCCTCCTGGTGCCGACCACGGTGCTTTATTTCGTCTATGGACGACTCTCGCGCACGCCGATGGTGCAGACATGACTGGATTGGGCAAGAGCTCCTTCAACGCCCTGCGCCTTGCCTTCGGCGCACTGGTGGTGGCGTTCCTGGTCATCCCGCTGGCGGCGATCCTGCCGCTGGCCTTCACCGACAGCGTGTTCTTGACATACCCGATGACGGGGCCCTCGACCCGCTGGTTCGACACCCTCGCCACCAGCGAGGCCTGGCAGCGCTCGATCGTCAACTCCATGATCGTGGGCACCGGCGCGACGGTGCTGTCCACCGTGGTCGGCACGCTCGCCGCCCTCGGCCTCCGGCGCAACCTCGTGCCGTTCTCCGGCGTGCTGCGCTCGATCTTCCTGCTTCCTATGGTGGTGCCGGCGGTGGTACTCGGCGTCGGCATGCAGATTCTCTATGCAAGGCTCGGCCTCGCCTCCTCCTATGCCGGCGTGATCATCGCCCATGCCGTCTTGTGCGTGCCCTTCGTGCTGGTCAATGTGTCCGGCTCGCTCGCCAGCATCGATCCCGCCCTGGAGCGGGCGGCGGCCAGCCTCGGGGCTTCGCCCGGCACCGTCTTCCGCGCCGTGACCTTCCCGCTCGCTCTGCCCGGTATCCTCACCGGCGCGGCCTTCGCCTTCGCTACCTCGCTCGACGAGGTGGTGATCACCCTCTTCGTCGCCGGGCCCAACCAGACCACGCTGGCACGGCAGATGTTTTCTTCCTTGCGCGAGAACATCAGCCCGGCCATCGCCGCGGCCGCCTTCCTGATCATCCTGATCACGCTGATCCTGGCCCTGGCTGTGAAGGGAGCCGCGATCCTTGCTTTGCTCGGCAAGCGCAAGCAGGTGCTGCCGGCGGAGGAGTGATACCTGTTCGGCACGTCATGAGGCCCCAGCACGTGCGCCATGTCACGGCGACATAGCGGCGCCTGAGCAAAGATATCGGCAAGTCAGCGCGTAGGAGCCTTTGCTCCACCGAAAAGCGTGAGAGTACCATGCCGAGTACCGCCATCGACATCCTGCCCAATCCGACGCGCCGCCAGGTCGCTGCCCTGCCGCTTCGCGAAAAGGACGGCCGTATCGAGGTCTGCCTGGTGACCACCCGCACCACCCATCGCTGGACGGTGCCGAAGGGGTGGCCGATCAAGGGGCGCAAGGATCATGTCGCCGCGCGCATCGAGGCCGAGCAGGAAGCAGGGCTGACCGGCAAGCCGCGCAAGAAGGCGCTCGGCTCCTTCGTCTACTGGAAACGCCTGACCGATCGCTTCGAACGGATCAAGGTCAATGTCTATCCCCTGCGCGTCACCGGCACGCTGCCGGCCTGGAAGGAACAGGCCGAGCGCCGCGTGCAATGGATGGGCCTCGGCGATGCCTCCATCATCGTGGACGACCCCGGCCTCGCCAAACTGCTGTCCGGCCTGAAGCCTGCCATGGCGCCATAGGGTCGGCCTCGCCGTATAGAGAAGGCCCCTTCCCGGGACCGCCAGCATGTTGCTGGCTCTTTCCGCCCGTACCGGCCGCCCCTCCAGCAGGCAGCAACATGCTGGCGGTCCCAGGAAGAAGTACGGTCCGCGCGAGGCGGCAGGTATAAGTACCGTTGTGAGCAGACCTAACCGGCAAGCTGCTCGATGCAGACCTTGCGGACACAGTCCCTCAGCCAGCGATGGGCCGGATCGGCGTCGAGGCGTGGGTGCCAGAGCAGCGAGATCGTGATCTCCGGCAAGGCGAATGGCAGTGGGAAGCAGAACATCCCAGCACGCAGCCGGCCGGTGGAACGCTCCGGCACGGTGGCGACCAGGTCGGTCGCACGGGCCAGGGCCAGGGCTTCGGAAAAACCGCTGACGATGGTCTCGATGTTCGGCTTGAGCCCGAGTGCCTCGAGCCGGCCATCGTCAGGCCCCTTATAGAGGGCCCGGCGGGAGATCAGGACGTGACTTGCCTGCGCATAGCGGGCCGGCGTGATCGGTGCCCCGCTCAGGGGATGTCCCATCCTGACCACGCCGACGAACCGATCGCGGAACAGCGCCTGCGCACGCACTTCCGGCCCCGTCGAGTCACCGATGACGCCCGTCTCCAGATCCACGCTGCCATCGCGCAAAGGCGTGCTCTCCTTGTCGATTTTCGGCACGAAGCGGAGCGTGACCCCCGGCGCCTGTTCGCGGATATGAGCTATGAGATCGGCTCCGAAATTCTCGACGAAACCCTCCCTGTTGCGAAGGGTGAAGGTTCTCGTGAGCTTTTTCAGATCGAGCGCTTCCGCAGGACGAAGAACGCTTTCGACCGCCTGGACGAGCGGGCCGACCCGTTCGCGCAGTTCCAGCGCCCGCGGCGTCGGCACGAGGCCGCGGCCGGCCCGCACGAGCAGGGGATCGCCGGTCGTCTCGCGCAAACGGGCGAGGGTGCGGCTCATCGCCGAAGGGCTGAGCCGCAGGCGGCGGGCAGCCCCGGCGACACTGCCTTCGGTCAGCAGGACGTCTAGGGTGATGAGGAGATTGAAATCGGGCAGCGACATAGGCCCGATCATAGCACCCACCCGCACTCCTGGCATGCCGTCTCATGCACGAATGAAGTGCAAATGATGCGTGTTCCGCCATGCCGGGCGCAGGCTTATCCTCCAGCGGTTCCTCCCTTCAGAACCGCGGAAGATCCAATTCATGCCGAAATCAGCCACGAGAGACGATGCAAGGATGCACGAACGGCCCGCTCCCATGTTCCACGGCGCGCTGGTCGGCCTTTGTCTGTGTATCCTGCTGTCGTCGCTCGGCACCAGCATCGCCAATGTCGCCCTGCCTTCCCTGGCCTCGGTTTTCTCGGCTTCATTCGAACAGGTGCAGTGGATCGTTCTGGCCTATCTGCTGGCAATGACCACTTTGGTCGTCAGCGCCGGGCGCCTGGGAGACATCATCGGCCGGCGCAGGCTGCTGCTGGCCGGGCTCTTCCTGTTCACGGCCGCCTCGGCCTGCTGCGCGATGGCACCGACATTCGCGCTGCTGGTGGCCGCACGCGCCGTCCAGGGCCTCGGTGCCGCCGTCATGGCGGCACTCGGCATGGCGATGGTCGGCGAAGCCGTTTCCAAGGAGAGGACAGGTAGCGCCATGGGGCTGCTCGGCACGATGTCGGCGGTTGGCACCGCCTTGGGGCCATCGCTCGGCGGCTTCTTGATTTCCGCCCTCGGCTGGCGGAGCATCTTCCTGGTCAACATTCCCCTGAGCGTGCTCGCCTTTTGTCTTGCCGGCCGCTTTCTTCCTGCTGACGGCGACAAATCCCAGCATGTGCGCAGCCGCTTCGACAGCCTCGGCACGTTGCTGCTGGCCGCAACGCTCGCCTCCTACGCCCTGGCGATGACCACAGGGCGCAGCGCTTCCGGCTGGATCGGCACCGGCCTTATGTTGGCAACCGTCATCGGAGGCGGGCTCTTCCTGCTGGTGGAGGCGCGCGTCAGGTCGCCTCTGATCCAGTTGGCGGCCTTCCGCAGCGAGGGACTGAGTGTCAATCTGGCCACCAGCGCCCTCGTCGCCACGGTGATGATGACGACCTTCGTCGTCGGGCCGTTCTATCTCGCCCGCGCCCTCGCGCTCGACGAGGCGGTGATCGGCGTGGTGATGGCGGTGGGACCCGTCATTTCCATCGCGAGCGGTGTCTTTGCCGGCCGTATCGTCGATCGTCTGGGCGCCCCGCGCCTGATCCTCGTCGGCCTCGCCGAGATGGCGCTCGGGGCCATCGTCCTGTCCGCCGCAGGCCCGGCATTCGGCGTCGCGGGCTATCTAGCCGGCATCGCCGTGCTGACCCCGGGCTATCAGCTCTTCCAGGCCGCCAACAACACCGCCGTGATGGCGAGCATTCCGGCGGACCGGCGGGGCGTGACGTCAGGCCTCATCACCCTGTCGCGCAATCTCGGACTGATAACCGGGGCCTCGGCCATGGGCGCCGTCTTCCACCTCGCCGCGGGAACGGGCGATATCGCCAAGGCCGCTGCGCAAGCCGTCTCCTTCGGCATGGAGGCAACTTTCGGGACCGCGGCGCTCCTGATGGTGGCCGCGATCATTCTCGCCGCCGGAACGCGCGTTGCGGCGGGCCGTGCCGGGCAAGCCCAGGACTCGCACTGAGTTGCCAATGCACGGTTCGCCGAATGGAGAAAAGCTCCGGGTTGTCATAGCCGGGCTCGACCCGGCTCGACGATGTGGAAACCACTGCGCTGGCCTCAGCCCTGGGGCCCCATCGCAGCGGGATCCATCCACACGATCTCCCAGACATTGCCGTCGGGATCCTCGACGCTGCGGCTCACCATGAAGCCGTGATCCTGCGCCGGGTTGGGATCGGCCTTGCCGCCCGCTTGCGTGGTGCGGGCGAGCGTGGCGTCCACCGCGTCGCGGGTGTCGACATTGAGGGCGATCAGCGCCTGGCTCCATTGGCGCGCATCACCGATCGGGCGCTGGGTGAACTGGCCGTAGCGCTCATGGGTGAGCAGCATCACTACGATCGCATCGGAGAGCATTATCGATGTGGTCTGCTCGTCGGAAAATTGCGGGTTCACCTCGCCGCCCAGGGCGACATAGAATGCGGTGGCGGCGGCGAGATCGCGCACCGGCAGGTTCAAGAAAATCATCCTGGCCATCATTTCCTCCTTCACCGAATGGGCGAGTTGTCCTATTGTCTCGCTACCATGTTAGTAAATAGAAAGTATCTTAATGTCAAGATACTTTCTATCGAGAGACTTGCCGATGGACCGCGCCGATACCGCCGTCGAACAATGGGCTCGCGAACGACCCGACCTCCCCTCCTTGCCGATGGCGGTGTTCGGCCGCCTGTCCGATGCGTCCGAACGGGTGCTGCGCGACCATATGAACCCGCTCTTCGCCGCAGCGGGCCTGCAGCCCGGCGAATTCGACGTCCTGGCCACGTTACGGCGTTCGGGCGAACCCTATATGCTTTCGCCGACCCGACTCTATGAAGCGGCGATGATCTCCTCGGGCGGCATGACCAATCGCCTCGACAGGCTGGAACGCGCCGGGCTGGTCGAGAGGCGCCCCGATCCGAATGATCGTCGCGGCAAGCTGATCGCCCTCACCGAGGCCGGCAAGGCGGTGATCGACGAGACCATCGCGCGCCACGTGGCCAATGAGGAGCGGCTGTTGTCGGTGCTGACGCGGACGGAGCAGGAGACCCTCAATGGCCTGCTCCGAAAGCTGATCACCGCACTTTGATTCAACCGGGCAGCCGCTGCATCAGCGGCTGTAACTGCGGCTGCGCTTCCGCCACCAGATTGACGCCGGCTTCATACTGATGAAAGCCGTCGAAATCGCCCTTGCCGATCGGGCAGCCGGCGAGGCGCAAGATCGAATAGGCCATGCCGAGGTGAAAGAAGAAGTTCGGCAAGGCATATTGGGTGACGAAGTCGACGGCCCTGGCCTCGAACACGGCCTGGCCGGCCTTTTCCCGCACCAGCCTGGCTTCCCCGCCGGCAAAATCGCGTCGCGAAACGCTCCTGAGCCGGGCGATGGTGCTTCCCAGGAGCAGGCGGATGTCTTCGATCGAATCGATCGGGCCGTCATCCAGCATGATCGGCTGCTGCAGCACCGGATTGATGGCGCGGATGGAAAAGCCCAGGGCGATCCGAACCTGCCACTTCAACGGGAACATGTTCGGCTGCAAAGCGAGGTTGAGAACCTCCGCCTGCTCCGTGCCCTGGTGCTGCAGATGCTCGGCCGTCTTGTCCAGGATCGCATCGAGATTGCTGAGATAGCGTAGGAAAACCGGTACGGAAACGTCGAAAAGGTCAGCCATGGGCTTGCTTCCCCGGACGGCCTCGGGCCGCCCACATGGATATGCCTGCAGAATTCCACATCCGGCCGAGGAGGACCGGCCGACGCTTCAGTGAGCGCGGCCGATACAGAACTCCACCACGTCCGCCAGCGCCGACTTCATCGGGCTGTCGGCGAACAGCGCCAGGGCGTCCTTGGCCATGGCGCCATAGTGACGCGCGCGCTCGATGGTGTCTTCCAGCGTCTTGTGGCGGCGCATCAGGCCGATGGCATGCTCGAGATCGGCCTCCTCGATCTCGCCGCGCTCCAGCGTGCGGCGCCAGAAGTCGCGCTCGGCCTCGTTGCCGCGCCGGAAGGCCAGCACCACCGGCAGGGTGATCTTGCCCTCGCGGAAATCGTCGCCGACATTCTTGCCGAGCTTGGCGTCAGAACCGCCGTAATCCAGCGCATCGTCGACGAGCTGGAAGGCAATGCCGAGATTCATGCCGAAAGAACGGCAGGCGGCCTGTTCATCCTTGGGCCGCTCGGCCAGGACCGGGCCGACTTCGCAGGCAGCCGCGAAGAGTTCGGCCGTCTTGCCGCGAATCACCGCCAGATATTCGTCCTCCGTGGTCGCCGTATTCTTGGCCGCGGCGAGCTGGGCCACTTCGCCCTCGGCGATGACGGTTGCGGCGGTCGAGAGAATGTCGAGCGCCTTGAGCGAGCCGACTTCCACCATCATTTTGAAAGCCTGGCCGAGCAGAAAATCGCCGACCAGCACGCTCGCTTCATTGCCCCACAGCATGCGGGCGGCCGGCTTGCCGCGCCGCATGTCGCTCTCGTCGACGACGTCGTCGTGCAAAAGCGTGGCCGTGTGCATGAATTCCACGGAGGCCGCGAGCTTCACATGGCCATCGCCCCGGTAGCGTGCGAGCTGCGCGGTCGCCAATGTCAGGATCGGGCGCAGGCGCTTGCCTCCGGAGGAGATCAGATGGTTGGCGACTTCCGGGATCATCGTCACCTCCGACCCCGTCCGCGACAGGATGGTGGTGTTGACTCGCGCCATATCCGCCTTGGTCAGGTCGACGATCGGCTGAAGCGAGCCTTGCGACCCGGATTTGTCCTCGAATGCGACAACGACGCCCAATACATGCACTCCGTTTTGCCGGCACCATAGAAATGCGCGGCTCCGCATACAAGCTCGCTGTTGTCGCGCCAACAAGCTCGTTGCAATTGTCGCGATAATCGCAACGATTGCTGTATGGAAGAAATCGTTCGTACCAATGATCCCGTGCTGATCTCCTATATCGAGGCCTTGCTGACCGAGGCGGGCGTGGTCCATCTCGTGCTCGACACGCATATGAGCGTGCTGGAAGGCTCGCTCGGCATGATCCAGCGCCGCATCCTCGTCGACGCCGACCAGAGCGTGCTGGCGCGCCGGCGTCTGACCGAAGCGGGTCTCGGCAAGGAGCTGCGAACGCCGTGACCAAGACCGAGCCCGGGACCGGGACAACGCTCTCGGCCTTTCTCGGCGGCCGGCTGCAGCTCGCCCAACCGGGCCGGGGCCATCGGGTCGGAACCGACGCCGCCTTGCTTTCTGCCTGCCTCTCGCCGGCCGCCGACGAGGTGGTCTACGACCTCGGGGCGGGAATCGGCGCCGCCGGCCTCGGCCTTGCCATCCGTTGCCCTCGGTGCCGCGTCGCCTTGGTGGAGATCGACCCGGCCATCGCGGCTCTAGCGGCCGAGAATGCAGCACGCAACGGCCTTGTCGAGCGCGTGGCCACGCTCGAGGCCGACGTCACCCGGCGTCCTGCCAGGGGTCAATCCCTGGTTCCCGGCACGGCAGACCACGTCATCATGAATCCACCCTTCCACCTTCCTGGCACGATTCGCCCGGCACCCGATGCCTATCGCGCCGGCGCGCATGTGCATGGCCAGGCCGACGAGGAAGCCTGGATCCTGTGCGCCCTCGCCCTCCTGCGCGCCAGGGGCAGCCTCGCCCTCATCCACCGGCCCGACGCCCTGCCCAGGCTGCTGGCAAGCCTCGACCGCCGCTTCGGCGACATCCGGGTCAAGCCCGTGCAGCCTCGGGCCGGCACGCCGGCAGTCCGCCTTCTCATCCGCACCGTCAAGGGATCGCGCGCGCCCTTCCTCCTGCTGCCGCCGCTGGTCCTGCATACCGAGGACGGCGGCTTCACAGCCGAAGCGGATGCCCTGCATCGCGGCGAAGCGACGATCGACTGGCAGGACCCGCCTCGAGCCTAGCCCGTTTCGTTCAGGAGCGAGAGGAAGCGGGCGAACAGGCCGGCCTGGGAATGGATGCCGAGCTTGTGGTGGATGTTGCGGCGATGCACCTTCACCGTGCCCGTCGAGATATGCAGCAGGCGGCTGATCGAATCCGACGAGTGCCCCTGCAGCACCAGATTGACGATTTCACCTTCCCGCGCCGTCAGCGACTGGCTGGCCCAGAGCCGGGCCCGGTCGAGATCGCTGCCCGGCAGCGGCAACGTCGTCACCCGGCTGCCGGCCTCACCGAACTCCGGCAGGTCGCGCCAATGCTGCGCGCAGAGCGCGAGCACGATCGGGGTCAGGTCGCGCAGTCCGCGCACCTCCGCGGTGCCGAACGGCCCCGAGGCGGCCAGGCGCATCAGCGACCATACCACCGAGGTCTGTTCGGGGAGCTGAACGAAGAAGCCGACCTCCTCGGCCAGGCCCGTCTGACTGTAATAGGAGCGAAAATACTCGCTGGTGTAGAACCGATCGGGCGCCAGCTCACGCATGCGCCGGAAGCCTTCGCATCCCCCGATCGCGGCGCGATGGAAGGGGTCGAGCAGGTAGGCGCCATCCTGGTAGAGAGCCACGAAGAC
The DNA here is from genome assembly GCF_017813775.1 of Labrys sp. LIt4. Lineage (NCBI taxonomy): Bacteria > Pseudomonadati > Pseudomonadota > Alphaproteobacteria > Hyphomicrobiales > Xanthobacteraceae > Labrys > Labrys sp. LIt4. The sequence goes on along the minus strand of NZ_JAGIPY010000005.1, from coordinate 335,754 downwards.
ATGGCTCTCGGCGGGCGAGAAGGTCTCGTACAGCATCGGCGGCCGAGCCGAGCCGCGATAGGCGAACACCACACTGTGGTCGAACCGCGCATGCAGCCCGAGCCAAGCCAGCAAGGCGCGCTCGAAGTCACCCGAACCGCTGCGCCCCGCCGCCTTTATCGCGTCTGCCAGCGCCGTAGATGCCGCCAAATTATGCCTGGAGCTGCCGATTTCTACCCCCTGTGCTGAACAAACATGCAGCATATACCCCCTGTTGGGTATATACGATAGGAAATCGGCTCTGCTAGCTTTCCTTTCGCATAAGGGCCGAAAAGCAAGAACAACCGGCCGGAACGATAAGGCCCGGCATCGACCGAGGGGACCAGCGCGGATGAACGATACGACCTCGCCCGACATCGAGTTTCGCGCCGTTGCCAAGCGCTATGGCGAGGTCACTGCGGTGCATGGCATCGACCTCGCCATTCCCAGCGGCGCTTTCGTCGCATTGCTCGGGCCCTCGGGCTGCGGCAAGACCACCTGCCTGCGCATGATCGGCGGTTTCGAACAGCCGAGCAGCGGCCAGGTGATGATCCGTGGCCAGGACATGGCGGGCACGCCGCCCTATCGCCGCCCGGTCAACATGGTCTTCCAGCAATATGCCCTGTTTCCGCATCTGAGCGTCGGCGACAACATTGCCTATGGCCTGCGCCAGGCCCGGCCCCGCCTGCCAGGCTCGGAGATCGCCCGGCGCGTCGACGAGGCGCTCGCCATGGTGCGCCTCTCAGGCTATGGCCGCCGGCGCATCCACGAGCTCTCCGGCGGCCAGCAGCAGCGCGTCGCGCTGGCCCGCGCGCTGGTCAACAAGCCCGCCGTGCTGCTGCTCGACGAACCGCTCGCCGCTCTCGACAAGAAGCTGCGCACCGAGATGCAGCTCGAGCTGCAGAACCTGCAGAGGTCCCTCGGCATCACCTTCGTGCTCGTCACCCATGACCAGGAAGAGGCGCTCTCGATGAGCGATCTCGTCTGCGTGATGAACAAGGGCCATATCGTCCAGACCGGGGCACCCAGCCAGATCTATGACGATCCGGCCGACCTCTTCGTCGCCGATTTCGTCGGAAAGTCCAATTTCCTCGACGGCAAGGTCACCGAGGTCGACGGAAAGGCGGCCAGCATCGTGCTGGCCGACGGCACCACGCTCCAGGCCCGCAGCCATGCCCCGCTTCGGCCCGGCCAAGCCGCGCGCGTCAGCATCCGCCCTGAAGCCATGCGCCTGGAAGCCGGCGACGGACCGAGGCTGCGCGGCACCGTGCACAACCGCATCTTTCTCGGTTCGACGGCCGAATATGCCATCGACGTCAGGGACGTCGGCACAATCCTGGTCGCCGCCGACCACCTGGCGCAGGGCCCGGGCCTCAAGGGACTTGGCGACAGCGTCTCGATCGGCTTCGCACCGGGAGCCCCACTCGCCTTCGCCGCCTGAACGATCCGAAAAACCGCGTAAAGCGGCACCACCAGAGGGAAATGAGCCATGTCGAAATCCTATCGCGACGGCCTGCCGATCTCGGCTCAGGGCTTTGTCGACCAGCTGCTGCGCTACCGGAGGGGCTCGATCAGCCGCCGCCATTTCCTGGGCGCGACAGGCCTGGGCCTGGCGATGGCCGTCCTCGGCCGCGAGAACGGCGTCCTGCCCGGGCCCGCTCATGCCGCCGGCGACCTCGGCGACAAGATGTCGATCGCCACCTGGCCCAATTATCACGACCCGCAGACCTTCGTGAATTTCACCAAGGCGACGGGCGTCGCCGTCGAGGTCAACGTCTTCGGTTCGAACGAGGAGATGCTGGCCAAGCTGCAGGCCGGCGCGACTGGCTGGAGCCTGTTCGTGCCGACCAACTACACCATTTCCACCTATAAGAAGCTCGGGCTCATCGACGCCATCGATCTTGCCAAGCTGCCGGCCTATAGCGCCCCCACCGAGGATGCCCGCTTCACGGCCGAGGGCACCGTCGACGGCACGGTCTATGCCGTGCCGAAGAATTGGGGCACCACCGGCTTTGCGGTCAACACCCAGAAGCTCACCAAGCCGCTGGCGAGCTGGAAGGATTTCTGGGACATCGCCATGGCCGAGGGCTCCAACCGCGCCATGGTGCATGACTACCAGCTCACCACCATCGGCAACGCCCTGAAATATTTCGGCTATTCCTTCAATTCATTGAAGCAGGACGAGCTTGCCAAGGCCGAGGAATTGCTGATCAAGGTCAAGCCGCATCTGTACGCGGTGTCCTCGGACTACCAGCCGCCGATGCGCGCCAACGACGCCTGGCTGACCATGTGCTGGACCAATGACGGCGCCCAGCTCCACCGCGATTTGCCGCATATCAGCTACATCCTCGGCAAGGAGGGCGGCGAGATCTGGACCGATTTCTACGCCATTCCCAAGGACGCGCCCAACAAGCCCGCCGGCTATGCCCTGCTCAACTATCTGATGACGCCGGAAAATGCCGTGAAAGAGCACATCGCCAATGGCGCGCCCTCGACGGATTCCAGGGTCAATGCCCTGCTGCCGAAGGAGTTTCTCTCCAATCCCATCCTCTATCCGGCCGCCGACCTGCTGACGCCGCTCGAATTCGGGGCTGCGGCGACGCTGACCGATCCCAACCGGGCCGAGCTGATGGCCCGCTTCAAATCGGCCTGAGCGGCCCCTCGTGAGGGCTGGAGACCAGCAGCTCTGTCATTCCCGGCCGAGCGTAGCGAGGGGAAGGGAATCCAGGGGCCAACACGGCGCCCCTGGCCCTGGATTCCCTTCCCGCCACCTGCGGCGGCGCCGGGAATGACGGCATTCCCACGCTGAGCACATTTGCACCAATGCAGTCCCGTCCTTCCGTCGGAATCTTACCCGTGGCTTCCTCCCGCGCCCGCCGCACTCTCGTGACGACCCTGCTGCTCGCCCCGGCGAGCGCCTGGCTCGTGGTCTTCCTGGTGCTGCCCTTCATCGCCGTGCTCGTCTTCAGCGTCGGCGAGCGGGCGCCGGAGGGCGGCTATCAGGCCGCCCTCTCCTGGGCCCAATATGCCAATCTCGGGGCGCGCTCGACCGCCTTCTGGAACACCTTGATCCTGGCGCCGGCCGGCGCCTTCGCCTGCCTGCTGGTCGCCTATCCCGTCGCCTATTACCTCGCCGTCAAGGCGCCGCCGCGCTGGCGCCTGATCCTGCTGGCGCTGGTGGTCATCCCGTTCTGGACCAGCCTGCTGATGCGCTCCTATGCCTGGATGTACATCCTCGGCTCGCGGGGCATCCCGGCCTTGCTCGACCTCGTCGGCATTGCCGATATCAGGCTGCTCAACACGCCGGGCTCGGTGCTGGTCGGCATCGTCTATGGCTATCTGCCGCTGATGATCCTGCCGATCTATGTCAGCCTGGAACGGCTCGACCGCCGCCTGCTCGAAGCCTCGGCCGACCTCGGCGCCACGCCGGCCTCCACCTTCTTCGGCGTCACCCTGCCCCTGTCCCTGCCCGGCGTGATGACGGGCTTCAGCCTCGTGATGATCCTGCTGCTCGGCGAATATCTGATCCCGTCCTTGCTCGGCGGCGGCAAGGTCTTCTTCATCGGCAATGCCCTGGTTGACCTCTTCCTGCAATCGCGCAACTGGCCGTTCGGCTCGGCCATCGCGGTGACATTGGTTGTCGCCTCGGTCGTGGTGCTCTTGATCGCTAACCGCATCACGGCGCGCGTCTCCGGCGCCCGGCAGGTGGACCTGATCTGATGAGAGCCTTCGTCGCCGCCGTCTTCGCCTTCCTCTATCTGCCGATCGGGCTGCTCGTCCTGTTCTCCTTCAACGCCGGCCGCAACGCCAGCGAGATCGTCGGCTTCTCGACGAAATGGTATGCCGCCGCCCTCGCCAATCCGTTCCTGATGGAGGCCTTGCGCAACAGCCTGGTGGTCGCCTCCAGCAGCGCCGCCCTCGCCGCGGTGTTCGGCACTGCCGCCGCCCTCGGCCTTGCGCGCGTCGGCGCCCGTACGCGCCTCGTCTTCGATGCCCTGTTCGGCGCCGCCATCGTGGTGCCCGGCGTGGTCATCGGCATCGCGACGCTGGTGGCGCTGGTGCAGGTCTTCGCCTTCGCCAACCCGGTGCTCGGCGCGATCTGGCCCGGCGACACCCCGCCCAGGCTGGGCCTGGGCTATGGCTCGATCATCGCCGCGCACGGCCTGTTCTCGATGGCCTTGGTCACCATGATCGTGCGGGCCCGGCTCGGCAGCCTGAGCAGGGACCTGGTCGAGGCTTCGAGCGACCTCTACGCCACGCCCTTCACCACCTTCCGCTCCATCGTGCTGCCGCAGATCCTCCCGGCCATCCTGGCGGGCTTCCTGCTCTCCTTCACCTTCTCCTTCGACGATTTCATCGTCGCCTTCTTCGTGGCCGGCGCCCAGACCACCCTGCCGATCTATGTATTCGCCTCGATTCGCCGCGGCGTCACCCCGGAGATCAACGCCATCGCCACGCTGGTGCTGGTGGCTTCGGTGCTGATGGTGCTCGCCGCCCAGTTCCTGCTGCGCAAGCGCCGATAGAAAGTCGCGAGTAACCGACCATGATTCTCAAAAACCGCATCGCCATCGTTACCGGTTCCGGCTCCGGCATCGGCCGGGCGGGCGCGCTCGCAATGGCGCGCGAGGGTGCCGTGGTCGTCATCGCCGACCGCGACGCCGACGCCAGCGAGGCGACCGCCGGCCTGATCCGGGCGGAGGGCGGGCGCGCCGAAGCGGTCGCCACCGACGTGGCCGACGATGCCGCCGTGGAGCGGCTGATCCACGGTACGCTCGCGCGCCACGGCCGCCTCGACATCCTGCACAACCATGCCGGCATCCAGGTCGGCGGCCCGCTCACCGATGTCAGCCTCGAGGGGCTCGACGCCTCCTGGCGCGTCAATGTGCGCGCTCATTTCCATGCGGCACGCCTGGCCATGCCTGCGATGATCGCGGCCGGCGGCGGCGTCATCCTCAACACCGCCTCCAACTCCGGCGTGTTCTACGACCGGGAGATGATCGCCTATGCCACGTCCAAGCATGCAGTGGTGGCGATGACGCGCCAGATGGCGCTCGACTATGCCCGGCACAAGGTGCGGGTGAATGCCCTCTGCCCGGGCTGGGTCGACACGCCCTTCAACAAGCCCTTCATCGGCCAGATGGGCGGCCGCGCCGCCATCGAGGCCTATGTGCGCGAGAAGATCCCGATGGGCCGCTGGGCCTCGGCGGAAGAGATCGCCGAAGCCATCCTCTTCCTGGTCTCGGACCGCTCCTCCTTCATGACCGGCCAGGCCCTGGTCGTCGACGGCGGCGAAAGCATCGGCTGAGCCACCGGCATTTCGCGCCACCACCCGCTCGCGCTCGCCCCCCGGGGTTCCGGGCGGCTTCGACGCGCCTTGCGGGCCATCGCCATTCGCGCGGTATCATGGTCGCACCCGTTGACCAAACGAACCCCTGCCGTTTTTCAAGCGAAACGGCCCGTCAATATTCATCAAAACAACAGCGGTCGTCATCTACGAAAGCGCTTTGAAAAGGCTTGACTCGCGCCGCCGGCTGGAGTGCAACTATGTCAATAACATGACAAATCTGTTGCAAATTTCTGGCAGACGCTCTTCTCGGCACCGTTTGTCTGATGATTTGCTCAGGGGGAATCTCGCTTATCTGCATCTCGTCGGATGCAACCGTTAGGTCAAATGAGGGGGGTCGGCTTGAATAAGAACTTCATCTACGTGATGACGGGCCTGGTACTGGGCATCGCCATCGGCATCGCTTGCTTCTATTCCTTTCCTGACAAGAAGACGGCAGCGACCATCGCCGAGTACATGTCGCTGGTAAGCACGATCTTCCTGAAATTGATCAAGATGATCATCGGCCCGCTGGTGCTGTCCACCCTGATCGTCGGCATCGGCCATATGGGTGATGCGGCGACGCTGGGACGGGTCGGCGCCAAGACCATGGCCTGGTTCGTCTCCGCCTCGATCGTGTCGCTGCTGCTCGGCCTGGTGATGGCCAATCTGGTCCAGCCCGGGCACGGCATCGTCATCGCCGATCAGAGCGGCAACACCGCCAACATCCAGACGGCCTCGTTCAGCTTCAAGAATTTCATCGAGCATCTGGTTCCCACCTCGATCTTCAAGGCCATGGCCGAGGGTGAGATCCTGCAGATCGTGGTGTTCTCGCTGTTTGCGGGCGTCGCCTGCATGGCGCTGGGCGAGCGTGGCAAGCCCCTCGTCCACCTGGCTGACGACGTCGCCCATATGATGCTGACCATCACCGGCTATGTGATGACGCTGGCGCCCCTGGCCGTCTGCGCCGCCGTGGCCTCCGTCATCACCACCTCCGGCCCGGGCGTGCTCCTGAACTTCGTCAAGTTCCTCGGCGGCTTCTATCTGACGCTGCTGATCCTGTGGGCGATCCTGATCGCCATCGGCTATTTCCTGCTCGGCGCCCGCATGGGCAATCTGATCCGGCGCATGCGCGAACCCTTCCTGCTCGCCTTTTCGACCGCGAGTTCGGAAGCCGCCTATCCCAAGATCCTCGACCAGCTCGAGAGGTTCGGCGTCCCCAAGCGCATCGCCAGTTTCGTGCTGCCGCTCGGCTATTCCTTCAACCTCGACGGCACCATGGCCTATACGACCTTCGCGACGCTCTTCGTCGCCCAGGCCTATGGCATGGAATTGTCGCTTGGCACCCAGCTCGCCATCGCCGGGACGCTGATGCTGACCTCCAAGGGCGTGGCCGGCGTGCCGAAAGCCTCGCTGGTGGTCATCCTGGCAACGTTGCATCAGTTCAACATCCCGGATGCCGGTCTCTACCTGATCATCGGCATCGACCAGTTCCTCGACATGGGCCGCAGCGCCACCAATGTGATCGGCAATTCGCTGGCAGCCTCGGCGGTCGCCAAGTTCGAGGGCGGCCTCGGCCCTGAAAAGGACGATATCAACGCTCCCGAGGGAGCGCCCGCGGCGGCGCCCGCCTGAGACATCGGCGGCGGCACGGCTCGTGCCGCCGCCGGCCTTCGTCGAGCATTTTCGCATGGCGGCGCCACCCCCCTGCACCGTCCGGATTTTTCAGGAGAGAGTCTTGCATAAGCTCGTCGCGCTGGCGGCCATCGTCATTCTGGCGGCAACCGCCCCCGCCAAGGCCGAGGACATGATCGGGCAGGATCTGACGGCAGCGCCGAAGCAGGAGTATTTTCCGCTGGAACTCTCCGGCACGCTGCTGAAGGCGAACCAGGCCGGTGCCGTCACCATCGGCTATCGCGATGCCTCCTTCCCCTTCTCCTACAAGCGCCCCGAACAGGCCGAACCGCAGGGTTACGCCATCGAATTGTGCAAGGGCGTGGTCGAGGAAATCTCGCGCGAACTGCACGGCAAGCCGGTGCGCATCGACTACAAGCTCGTCACCTCCGATACCCGCATCGCGGCGGTGACGGCGGGCGAAGTCGACCTCGAATGCGGCTCGACCACCGCCAACCGTGAGCGCGAGAAGCAGGTTTCCTTCTCGCCGGTCACTTATGTCGCGGGCACCAAATTGCTGGTCAAGCGTGGCTCCGGCATCCGCTCCTACAAGGACCTGCAGGGCAAGACCCTGGTGGTGACGGCCGGCACCACCAATGAAGCGGCGTTGAAGCAGCTCAACGACAAATATCACCTGGGCATGATCATCGCCTCCGCCCCCGACCACCAGCAATCCTACGACATGCTGACAGCGGGCAAGGCCGATGCCTTCGCCACCGACGACGTGCTGCTTTACGGCTTCATCGCCCGCAACCATGCCCAGAAGACCCTGGCCGTGGTCGGCGATTTCATCACCTATGACGCCTATGGCATCATGTTCCGCAAGGACGATCCGTTGATGACCGAAGCCGTCAAGCGCGCCTTCGCCGCCATGGCCGAGCAGGGCAAGCTGGTGCGGACCTATCGCCGGTGGTTCCTGCAGGCCACGCCCGGCGGCGACAATCTCAACCTGCCGATATCCCTGCAGTTGACAGAGGCCTGGCGGGCACTCGGCATCGATGCCTTCTGATCAACCCGGCCCACCGAAAGAAACACCCCCGAACTCGGTTCGGGGGTGGCGATCATCGGGCCATGGTGACGATGGTCATCAGCGCCAGCACACGCGGCGGTTCACCCAGCGCCAACCGTAATAGGTGTGGACGCGCACACGCTGCCAGCGGCAGTAACGTGCCGGACGCGGACGCCAGTGCGGACGGTAATAATGCGGGCGGCCATAATGCGGGCGGCCGCGGTGATAGACCTTCTGCGCGGCATTCGATGCCGGAGCCGATTGTTCGATGGCCTGGATCACACCGGCATTGGCTGCGGGATGGACCACGGCGGCCTGGGCCGACTGCGCGGTCAGTGCAGCGCCCCCCATGCCGAAGGCCAGAGCGGCAACCAGAGCGAGTTTGCGAAACATTCGTTCCTCCTGCGATTCAGATCGGCGAAAGCGCGACCCAGCCCCGATGGGCCAGCTTACTATGTTACTAACCGCCGGAACCGGAAAGGTTCCGGGGAGCGGCGACTATCATTCGCCCCTTCCGCCGTCACTATCCCATCATCGGCTGAACGCCACTTGATCGACCCGTTCATCCTGCATTCAGCCGCCCGGCAACCTATCGTACCGCCGGGATTTCATGCCTATATGCGGCAAAGGCCGTTCATCACCTTCTCGTGAGGACTGCCGTCCCTGCTGCACAGGAAGAGGCGAAGCCGCGTTGACCACATCTGACATCCCGCAATCGGACAATCCAGTGAAGCGAAGTCTCGGGCGGATCCGGCAGTTGCTGCCCGAGAAATGGCGTCACCCGGCACCCCTGGTCGCCGTGCTCCCGCTTTCGGGCACCATCGGCACCGGCTCGCGCTTTTCGAGCAGCCTGAACATGACCAAGCTCGACAAGCAGATCGAAAGCGCCTTCGCGCTGAAAGGCGCCAAGGCCGTCGCCCTGGTGATCAATTCGCCCGGCGGCTCGCCGGCGCAGTCGCATCTGATCATGCGGCGCATCCGTGCCCTCGCCGCCGAAAAGAAGCTGCCGGTTTTCGCCTTCGTCGAGGATGTCGCCGCGTCCGGCGGCTACATGATCGCCTGCGCCGCCGACGAGATCATCGCCGACCCCGCCTCGATCCTGGGCTCGATCGGCGTCGTCTCTGCCTCCTTCGGTTTCGACAAGCTGATCGAGAAGATCGGGGTGGAACGCCGGGTCTATACCGCCGGGCGCTCCAAGACGCTGCTCGACCCCTTCCGCCCCGAAAAGCCGGAGGATGTCGAGCGCCTCGCCGCCCTGCAGCGCGAAATCCACGACATGTTCATCGCCTTGGTCAAAGAGCGGCGTGCCGGCAAGCTCAAGGGTGAGGAGGAATTGTTGTTCTCGGGCGAATTCTGGCTGGCGCCCCGGGCGATCGAGCTCGGCCTTGCAGATGCCGTCGGCGACGTCAGGTCCACCATGCGCGAGCGTTTCGGCGAGAAAGTGCGCTTCAAGACCATCGTCGAACCGCGCGGCCTGCTCGGCCGGCGCCTGGGCCTCGGGGCCCGTTTGTCGGCGGCCGAAAGCGAGCAGATGACCGAAGGCGTTCTTGCCGCACTCGAAGGGCGTGCAATTCGAGCCCGTTTCGGTTTATAGTTACGACATGATGAATGAAGAGGGCCTGCCATGCATCCTGTCGTTCTAGCCGTCGCCAGCCTTGTCGGGACCGTGGTTCTCGCGCGTCTGGTCAAGCGCGAATGGGAGCGAGTGAACAACGAGCTCTACAAGCCTCAGCCCGTTCGGCAGGAAGCCATCAATCTGCGGCGCGATCCGCGCAGCGGCGTCTATCGCCCCGAATAGGCTTGAAGCGGCCGCCCCGGTCGCCGGGCCTTCAGCAGATCCGCCAAATGCAAAGAAGCAGGTTCTCGCGAACCTGCTTCTCTTTTTTGGCGGGGCGTGGATCAGTTGAAGCTGCGGATGATCCGGCAATGCTTGCGCATCGGCGCGCTGCGATCCTCGATCACGGAGCCGTCATCCAGCACGACCTGGCGCCAGACATTGGTGCAGCGCTGCTGATCGACGAATTTGAGCTGGACGGGCACCGGGGCCGGGCGGGGCCGCGGCGGATTGCAGGCATGGGTGCGGCAAGGCGGCGGGTTGGTGATGATCACGCGGGCCTCGTCGGACATGCCGCCACCGCCGCCGCCCCCACCGCCACCGCCCGGATTGGACGGGCCGGAGCCGCGGTTGCCGCCGCCACCACCGCCGTTACCGCCGCTGCTGGCGGAACCCGGGCCGGTGCTCGCGGCGAAGGAGGTGGAGATGGAGCCGGCCAGCGAGCCCATGATCAGGGCTGCGACGAGACCGGTACGAAGAAGGGATTGCCTGGACATAGTTTACTCTCCTGAGCTTTGGTTTGGACGGGATCGGTTGTGGTGTCCCGTTGCATCCCTTGTCTCATGAGAGCTTGCCGGCATCTGTGCGGACAGGCACAAGCTCGCGCGGCGCACAAACAGGTTTCCCCAGTGTCGATCTTGCTCTAAGGGTCGGGCGCTAGTCTGTACCGGGGGAAACAGGTTCTCCGGCACGGATCAGCCGGAAATAGTGCGGATTGCTTGAACCGTAATTTTTCCGAACTCCTTGTTTTGATGTGTTTTCCCAATCGGCGAAGCCCGCCGGTTCTATGGGAAAACGCGCTAGTTCGAGAACCGTCATGGCCGACGCCACCCCCGACCATATGCGCCCTGAACGCTCCTTCCAGGGCCTGATCCTGACCCTTCAGCGCTATTGGGCCGATCGCGGCTGTGTCGTGCTGCAGCCCTACGACATGGAAGTGGGCGCCGGTACCTTCCACCCCGCCACGACCTTGCGCTCGCTCGGCCCCAAGGCCTGGAATGCCGCCTATGTGCAGCCTTCGCGTCGGCCCAAGGACGGGCGCTATGGCGAGAACCCCAACCGTCTGCAGCATTATTACCAGTTCCAGGTCATCCTGAAGCCTTCGCCGCCGGAACTGCAGGACCTTTATCTCGGCTCGCTGGCCGCCATCGGGCTCGATCCCCTGGTCCATGACGTCCGCTTCGTCGAGGACGACTGGGAGAGCCCCACGCTCGGCGCCTGGGGCCTGGGCTGGGAGTGCTGGTGCGACGGCATGGAGGTCTCGCAGTTCACCTATTTCCAGCAGGTCGCCGGCCAGGAATGCAATCCCGTCTCCGGTGAACTGACCTATGGCCTCGAACGCCTGGCCATGTATGTCCAGGGCGTCGAGAACGTCTACGACCTCAACTATAACGGCCGGGAAGGCGCCGAGAAGGTGACCTATGGCGATGTCTTCCTGCAGGCCGAGCAGGAATATTCACGCCATAATTTCGAGCATGCCGACATCGAGATGCTCAAGCAGCATTTCGCCGATGCCGAAAGGGAGTGCAAGGCCCTGCTGGCCGCCGGCGACAAGGGCAACCGGCATCTGCTCGCCCTGCCCGCCTATGACCAGTGCATCAAGGCGAGCCACCGCTTCAATCTGCTCGACGCGCGCGGGGCCATCTCGGTGACCGAGCGCCAGAGCTACATCCTGCGCGTGCGCGAACTCGCCAAGGCCTGCGGCGAGGCCTGGGTCAGGACCGAGGCGGGCGGGGCCTAGCGCGGTCGTGCAGCGCCTCGCCCTACCCTCCCCTCGATGGGGAGGGTCGGCCCGAAGGGCCGGGGTGGGGTGGGGTGGGGTGGGGTGGGTCACACCACGCTATCAATGACGGACTGGAAAAGGCAGGCAGAGCAAGCGCATGGCGAGTTCCATCACCCCACCCCGACGCCTTGCGTCGACCCTCCCCATCGAGGGGAGGGTAGGGTCGCGGTGTCCTCTGGACTGGTACTTCCCATGAAGGCACGTTCGCTCGACCGCTTTCGGCTTGCCAATGCCAGACGCCTGCGTGAGCAGGCCACTGATCCCGAACGGATCCTCTGGCATCATCTGGAACGGATACCGATCTACGGCACCCATTTCCGCCGACAGGCTCCGATCGACCGCTATGTCGTTGACTTCGCCAGCCACAAGGCTGGCCTGATTATCGAACTCGACGGAGAACAGCACGGCTTCGACCAAAACCGCCCGCACGACACCCGCCGCACTGCCTTTTTGGAAAGCCAAGGTTATCGTGTCATTCGCTTCTGGAACCACGAGCTGCGTTCAAATCTGGAAGGCGTGCTCGACACTATCTACGCGACGCTTTACGGAGACCTGAACACAGCTCCGACCCGCTTCGAGCGCAGGCGCCTGCACGGAATGGAGCAAGGTCCGTTGGTCTCCGCGCAACTCCCAATTCCGCCTTTTGACGAACACGAAGAACGTTAACTCCCATGCCCGACCTCCTGCTCGAACTCTTCTCCGAGGAAATCCCCGCCCGCATGCAGGCCAAGGCGGCCGACGACCTCAAGAAAATGGTGACGGATGCGCTCGTCGAGCGTGGCGTTGTCTATGAGGGCGCCTCGGCCTATGCCACGCCGCGTCGTCTGGCCCTGACGGTACACGGCCTGCCGATCCGCCAGCCCGACACGCGCGAGGAGCGCAAGGGCCCCCGTGTCGGCGCCCCCGACGGCGCGATCCAGGGCTTCCTGAAGGCGGCCGGCCTCGCCTCGCTCGATCAGGCGCGCATCGAAAGCGACCCGAAGAAGGGCGAGTTCTACGTCGCGGTGGTGGAAAAGGCCGGACGGGCCGTGCCCGACCTCATCGCCGAGATCGTGCCCGAGGTCATCCGCACTTTCCCCTGGCCCAAATCCATGCGCTGGGGGTCGGGAAGCCTGCGCTGGGTGCGCCCGCTGCATTCGATCCTCTGCACCTTCGGTCCCGAGACCGAGGACCCGGAGGTGGTGCGCTTCGAGATCGAGGGCGTCGCCGTCGGCGATACCACCAAGGGCCATCGCTTCCTGGCGCCCGGTACCATCCAGGTGAGGCGCTTCGAGGATTATGTCGCCAAGCTGGAAGCGGCCAAGGTGGTGCTCGATCCGGCCCGCCGGCGCGACATCATCCTCACCGATGCCCGCAACCTCGCTTTCGCCCAAGGGCTGGAACTGGTCGAGGACGATGCCGTGCTGCACGAGGCCGCCGGCCTGGTGGAATGGCCGGTGGTGCTGATGGGCTCCTTCGAGGAAAGCTTCCTCTCGGTGCCGGACGAAGCGATCCAGGCTACCATCCGCGCCAACCAGAAGTGCTTCGTGGTGCGCGATCCCAAGACCGGGCGCCTTGCCAACCGCTTCATCCTGATCGCCAATATCGAGGCGAGCGATGGCGGAGCGGCCATCGTCGCCGGCAATGAGCGCGTCATCCGCGCCCGTCTGTCCGATGCCAAGTTCTTCTGGGAAACCGACCAGAAGCCCCTGCCCGGCTACGAAGATGAAGGCAAACCGCTCGACCAGCGTCTCGCCAAGATCGTCGCTTCGAACGTGGTGTTCCACGAGAAGCTCGGCACGCAGGGCCAGCGCATCGAACGCATCGCCTCTCTCGCCAGGGCGCTGGCCCCCGCCGTGGGTGCCGACCCGGCCAAGGCCGAGCGGGCGGCCAGGCTCGCCAAGGCTGACCTCGCCACCGAAATGGTCGGCGAATTCCCCGAATTGCAGGGGCTGATGGGCCGCTATTACGCCACGGCCCAGGGTGAGGACGCCGCCATCGCCGCCGCGCTGGAGGATCATTACCGGCCCAAGGGTGCCGGCGATGGCGCGCCGACCGATCCTGTCGCGGTCGCCGTGGCGCTCGCCGACAAGCTCGACACGCTGATCGGCTTCTGGACCATCGACGAGAAGCCGACCGGCAGCAAGGATCCCTATGCCCTTCGACGGGCCGCTCTCGGCGTCATCCGCCTGGTACTCGACAACAGGCTGCGCCTTCCCCTGCTGGCTGTCATCGCCAAGGCTCCCTTTGCCAAGAGCAACGACATCGCCGACGACCTCCTCGCCTTCTTCGCCGACCGCCTGAAGGTGCAGCTGCGCGAACAGGGCGCCCGGCACGATCTTGTCGACGCCGTCTTCGGCCTTGGCGGGCAGGACGATCTCCTGCTCATCGTCCGCCGCGTCGAGGCGCTCGGCCGCTTCCTCGGCAGCGAGGACGGCAAGGCCCTGCTGGCCGGGGCCAAGCGCGCCGCCAATATCCTGCGCATCGAGGAGAAGAAGGACGGCGCCGGGGCCTATGCCGGCGGCGCAGACGCCTCTCTTCTCACCGAGCCGGAGGAGAAGGGCCTGCAGGCGGCTCTGCAGACGGCGAGGCAGGCAGCCACCAGCGCCATCGACTCCGAGGATTATGAAGGCGCCATGACGGCCCTCGCGCAACTGCGCCGGCCCGTCGACGCCTTCTTCGACAAGATCCTCGTCAATGCCGAGGATGCCGCCCTGCGCCTCAACCGCTTGAAGCTGCTCGAGGAGATCCGGACGGCGACCCGCAGCGTGGCCGATTTCTCGCGCATCGAGGGCTGAAATCACGCTGCCCCTCGCCTCGATCCTCTCTGCCCGCGGCCAGAGGATAGAACCGAGGGGCAATGCGCCCTGACTGGCAAAGCCCGGAAAAACATTTGTTTAGGTCCAGGGCGGATTGTCATCCACAAGACGATCTTGCGCCGTTGCTCGTCGGTGCTATAGCGTCTTGCGATTAGACGGAGCCACCAAGAATCGCAAAGACGCGTCAGAACAATGAGTTAGAGCAAATAAGCGTTCACGCTTGAACGCGCTTTGCTCTGGGAATAGAGAGCCTTTATCGGATCCGCGTTTCTTGCCGCCAGGGACGCCTGCATGACCGTTTCTGACTCCGCTCTACAGCGTCCATCTCCCAATTGGGATGATTACCGTTATGTTCGCGCCGTCGCGGAGACCAAATCCCTCGCTGGCGCGGCAACGGCGCTCGGGGTCAACCATTCTACCGTGTTCCGCCGCATCAATGCCGTCGAGGACATGCTCGGCGCCCGCCTGTTCGAGCGCGGGCGCAGCGGCTATGCCCTCACTGCGGCGGGGGAAGAGATGGTGGCGCTCGCCGGCCGCATGGCCGAGGACATCAGCGGCTTCGAGCGCCGTGTGGCGGGACGGGACGTCAAACCCTCCGGGGAACTGCGCGTCACCACCAATGACAGCATCATGGCCCACCTGGCGATGCCGGTCTTCACCAGCTTCCTGACCAGCTTTCCCGACATTCGCCTCGACGTCGTGGTCTCCAACCTGCCGCTGAACCTGTCCAAGCGGGACGCCGACATCGCGATCCGTGCCACATCGGCGCCCCCCGATACGCTGGTGGGGCGGCGGGTCTGCACCATTGCCTGGGCCATCTACGGCCCGGAGCGCCTGAAAGGGGCCGAACTCACGGATCTCTTCGCCGAGCGCTGGATCGCCACCGGCGAAGGGCTCTCCAACATCCCGCCGGCGCGTTGGGTGGAACGCGAAGTGCCGAACGAGCGCATCGTGTTGCGCCTCAACACCATTCTCGGCGTCGCCGAGGCCCTGCGGGCCGGCTTCGGCGTCGGCCTGCTGCCCTGCTATATCGGCGATACCCTGCCGCTGCCGCGCCTGTCCGAACCGCTACCGGGCGTCGGCGCCGGCCTGTGGCTCCTGACCCATCCCGATCTCAAGCACTCGGCCAAGGTCCGCGTCTTCATGGACCATGGCTGGGACGCGCTGACGAAGCTGCGGCCCCTGCTGGAGGGAACCGGCGAAGCCTGAGCACCTGCTCCGCCAATCGGGCATCGCACTTTTCGTTTCCCGCTACACCACCATCCCGGTCCGCCTGCCCGCTCCCCGATAGGCCAGCGCCGCTGCCGCCAGGGCCAAGGCGGCCAGGCCCGCGCCGATGCCCGGCAGATAGACGATCGGCACCCGCTCCACCGCGACGCCGCCCAGGGCCGTGCCGAGGCCGACCCCGATATGCATGGCCGACAGATTGAGGCTCACCCCCGCCTCCGCGGTATCGGGCCCCGTCGCGATCAGGAAACTCTGCACCACCGGCGAGATCATCCAGCTCAGGCAGGCCCAGACCATCATCACCGGAAAGAACGCCAGGCTCGTGCCGGCTGCGAACGGGATCAGCAAGAGCGCCGCGAGATAGCCTGCCGGAACCAGCACGATCGCCCGGCGCGGCGTGACCTTGTCGGCAGCGAGGCCGCCGAGATAGCCGCCCGAGACGCCGGCGACGCCGAAGGCGACGAAGCCCAGTACGATTCCAGCGCCGGTGACGCCGAGGACGTCGGCAATATAAGGCGAAAGATAGCCGAACAGGACGAAGTGGCCTGATATCATCAGGATGGAAACGAGCTGGGCACTCGCCAATGGAGTGGAGCGCAGATGGGTCCCGTAATCAGGCGAGCCCTGCCGGCTGGCGCCGATGTCGGGCAGCTTCAGGCGGCAGACGATCAGGACGCCGGCAGCCAGGGCGGCAAGCGCCAGGAACACGCTGCGCCAGCCTGCAAGCGAGCTGACCAGCATGCCGATCGGCACGCCGAGCACCAGTGAGCCGCTGACCCCCATGAAGATCATGCCAATCGCCCGGCCTTTCATGCGCTCGTCGACGAGTTCGGTGGCGAGCATGGTCGCCAGCAATGCGATGGTGGCGCTCGCCGCCGCCATGCCGATGCGGGCGGCAAACAAAACGCCATAGCCGGGGCTGGCGGCGGCGAGGAGGTTGCAGAGGAGGAAGGCGGCAAGAGCGGCCGTGAAGGCGCCCTTACGCTCGAAGCGCGCAGTCAGCAGCAGAGCGAGCGGCGCCGCCAGCGCAAAGGTGATCGAAAAGATCGCCGTGAGCTGGCCGGCCAGGCCGATGGAGACGCCGAGTCCGCCGGCGATGTCAGGCAGGATGCCGATGACGATGTTCTCGGCGGTGCCGGTGACGAAGGTGGCGAGTGCGAGGAGCAGGACGCGGCGATCCATCTGGTCTTCCCGATCATGAGACCTCGCGTTCGCGATCGGGATGGTGCCGACGATCCGCCTCGCGAGGACAAGGATGTCGGGTTTCGAGGCAGCGCTTCGGTTATCCCTCCGGGGCTCCGGATAGCATGAAGCGGGCGATTTTGGAACGGCGCCGGCGAATCCCGGGGCTCAGAACTCAGGTTGACGAGTGCCGTTAATACCCTCCCCTGGAGGGGGGGGGTAAAGAAAGGCCACCTCGCTTTACGACGCAGTAGTGCTCAAACCGACACATGCCCCGCCCTTGACCCAGGCACCGGCGCCGGCCGAAGCTGGATTGCCGGGTCAAGCCCGGCAATGGCACAAGGCCGGCAAGCTCTGCCGTATCGGGTTTTGGCCGCCCCTCAGCCGATTTCCACCACGACCCGCCCCCTCACCTTGCCCTCCAGGATGCTGGCGGCGGTTTCGCGGACCTCGTCGAAGGGGATCGAGCTCGTCATGGCATCGAGCTTGTCGCGGTCGAGCTCGTTGGCAAGGCGCCGCCAGGCCTCCTGGCGGACGACCTGGGGGCATTGCACCGAATCGATGCCGAGCAATGAGACCCCCCGCAGGATGAATGGCATCACGCTGGACGGCAGGTCCGATCCACCCGCCAGGCCGCAGGCGGCGACGGCGCCGCCATATTTGATCTGCGACAATACATTGGCGAGAGTGAGCGAACCGACCGTATCGACGGCGCCGGCAAAGCGCTCCTTGCCGAGAGGGCGCACGGGGCCGGTGAGTTCGGCCCGATCGATCACCTCGGAGGCGCCCAGATTCTTGAGATAATCGCCTTCTTCCGGGCGCCCTGTCGAGGCGATCACCGTGTAGCCGGCCCGCGCCAGCAAGGCGACGGCCGTGGAGCCCACGCCGCCGGCGGCACCGGTCACCAGCACCGGCCCGCGGGCGGGCGTGATGGCATGGGCCTCGAGCGCCATCAGGCTCAGCATCGCGGTATAGCCGGCGGTGCCGATCGCCATCGCCTGCGCATGCGTCATGCCATAGGGCACCCGCACCAGCCATTCGCCCTTGACGCGGGCCCGCTCGGCATAGCCGCCGAGATGGGTCTCGCCCACGCCCCAGCCATTGAGGATGACATGGTCGCCCGGATCCCAGTCCTTCGAGGAGGAGGCGATCACCTCGCCGGCGAAATCGACGCCCGGAATCATCGGAAAACGGCGCACCACCGGCCCCTTGCCGGTTATGGCAAGGCCGTCCTTGTAGTTGACGGTCGAGTGGGTGACCCGGACCGTGACGTCGCCATCCATGAGATCGCGCTCGTCGAACTCGGCGAAGTTGCAGGCATAGCCGGTATCCGGCTTGGTGACGACGAGAGCCTTGAAAGTCGACATGCACGCTCCTGCAATTGCTGTCTGGTGTCCAGATCGTGTCTTGGCGTTTTCGAGGCCCGAGCCGGTTATGGCAAGCGGAAAAATGGCCGCATGGTCGGCGATCCGTCACGCCGATCCGGCCTGCGATCCCTGGACAAAGCCATATCGAGCGTTCGGTCCAATTAATCCGACATATAAGGCCCTGGACACGTCGGTTCTTCAGACAAAAGCAGGGTCAGACGCAATTATTACACTCTGACACATTTTGTTATCCGGCCAACCTATCGATTTAGACGTTTGAAGAATTGAATTTATCGGCCGGCTGTGGAAAGGCTCTGCGCCAAATACGTGCCGGCGTAATCGGCCAATCCGAAATCACTGAGGAAGTGCAATGACGAAGTGGGTGTATGGGTTCGGCGACGGCAAGGCCGAAGGCGAACAGGGCATGAAAAACCTGCTGGGCGGCAAGGGCGCCAACCTGGCGGAGATGTCGAATCTGGGCCTTCCGGTGCCGCCCGGCTTCACCATCACCACGGAAGTCTGCACCTATTACTATGCCAACGAGCGGACCTATCCGCCGGAGCTCAAGGGCCAGGTCGAAGCGGCGCTGGCCGAGATCGGCCGCATCACCGGCAAGGCCTTCGGCGATGCCAGGAACCCGCTGCTGGTCTCGGTGCGCTCGGGCGCCCGCGCCTCGATGCCGGGCATGATGGACACGGTGCTCAATCTCGGCCTCAATGACACCACGGTCGCCGCGGTGGCGGCAGCCTCCAACAACGAGCGCTTTGCCTGGGATTCCTACCGGCGTTTCATCACCATGTTCTCCGATGTGGTGCTCGGCGTCGACCACGGCCATTTCGAGGAGATCCTCGACACCTACAAGGAGCGCAAGGGCTATGTGCTCGACACCGATCTCCAGGCCGGCGACTGGAAGACGCTGGTCGGCCAATACAAGGCCCTGGTGCTCGAGGAGCTCGGCAAGCCCTTCCCCGAAGACCCGCAGGAGCAGCTCTGGGGCGCTGTCGGCGCCGTGTTCGCTTCGTGGATGAATGCGCGCGCCATCACCTATCGCTCGCTGCACAACATTCCCGCCGAATGGGGCACGGCCGTCAATGTGCAGGCGATGGTATTCGGCAATCGCGGCGATACCTCGGCCACCGGCGTCGCCTTCACCCGCAATCCCTCCACCGGCGAGCATGCGCTCTATGGGGAGTTCCTGATCAACGCCCAGGGCGAGGACGTGGTGGCCGGCATCCGCACGCCGCAGCCGATCTCCAAGGCGGCCGCCCAGGCCGGCGCCTCGAACAAGCCCTCGATGGAGGAGGCGATGCCCGCCGCCTTCGCCGAATTCGTCGGCATCACCAAAGTGCTCGAGAAGCACTACCGCGACATGCAGGACATCGAGTTCACGGTCGAAGACAACAAGCTGTGGATGCTGCAGACGCGCTCGGGCAAGCGCACCGCCAAGGCCTCGCTGCGCATCGCGGTCGAAATGGCCAAGGAAGGCCTGATCAGCGAGGAAGAGGCCGTCGGCCGCGTCGATCCGGCGGCGCTCGACCAGCTCCTCCACCCCACCATCGATCCCAAGGCCGAGCGCATCGAGATCGCACGCGGCCTGCCGGCTTCCCCCGGTGCGGCCTCCGGCGAGATCGTCTTCACCTCCGAGGAGGCCGAAGCCGGCAAGGCGGCCGGCAAGACCGTCATCCTGGTGCGCCAGGAAACCAGCCCCGAGGACATCAAGGGCATGCTGGCGGCTTCCGGCATCCTCACCCGCCTGGGCGGCATGACCTCGCACGCCGCCGTGGTGGCGCGCGGCTGGGGCAAGCCCTGTGTCTCCGGCGCGGGCAGCATCCGCGTCGATGGTGCCAGCGGCACACTGATGGCCGGCGGCAAGACCTACAAGAAAGGCGACGTCATCACCATCGACGGCTCGACCGGGCAGGTGCTGGCCGGCAAGATCGCCATGGTGCAGCCCGAGCTTTCCGGCGAGTTCGCCGAGCTGATGGCCTGGGCCGACGGCGTCAGGCGCATGAAGGTGCGCACCAATGCCGAGACCCCGGCCGATGCCCGCCAGGCCCGCCAGTTCGGGGCCGAAGGTATCGGCCTGTGCCGCACCGAGCACATGTTCTTCGACGAAGGCCGCATCGTCGCCATGCGCGAAATGATTCTGGCCGACGACGAGAAGGGCCGGCGCGCAGCGCTCGCCAAGCTCCTGCCGATGCAGCGCGAGGATTTCCGCCAGCTCTTCGAGATCATGTCGGGCCTGCCGGTCACCATCCGTCTGCTTGACCCGCCGCTGCATGAGTTCCTGCCGCATTCGGAGGAGGAAATCGCCGAAGTCGCGGCGGCGATGGGGGCCTCGGCCGCCAAGCTGAAGTCGCGGGCCCAGGAGTTGCACGAGTTCAACCCGATGCTCGGTTTCCGCGGCTGCCGGCTGGCGATCGCCTTTCCGGAGATCGCCGAGATGCAGGCGCGCGCCATCTTCGAAGCGGCCGTCGAGGCGGCCGCTTCCACCGGCCAGCCGGTAACGCCGGAAATCATGGTGCCGCTGGTGGCGACGAGGACCGAGCTCGACCTCGTCAAGGCCCGCATCGATGCCATGGCGCAGGCAGTGGAAAAGGAAAAGGGCGTCAAGCTGGTCTACCAGGTCGGCACCATGATCGAGCTGCCGCGCGCCGCCATCCGTGCCGGCGAGATCGCCGAGAGTGCCGAATTCTTCTCCTTCGGCACCAACGACTTGACGCAGACCACCATCGGCATCTCGCGCGACGACGCGGCCTCCTTCCTCGGCACCTATGTGCAGAAGGGCATCTTCGCCACCGATCCCTTCGTCTCGATCGACCAGGAAGGCGTCGGCGCGCTGGTGGAGATCGGCGTCGAGCGCGGCCGCAAGCAGCGCGCCAATCTCAAGCTCGGCATTTGCGGCGAGCATGGCGGCGATCCGGCTTCGATCGCCTTCTGCGAGCGCAGCGGGCTCGACTATGTCTCCTGCTCGCCCTTCCGCGTGCCGATCGCCAGGCTGGCGGCCGCCCAAGCAGCCCTGGAGGCCAAGAAGTAAGGCCTGGACCTTCCTCGGAATTCACCGAGGCGTCTTCGAGTTTGCAAGACCTTTGTCATTGCCGGGTTTGACCCCGGCAATCCAGGTCGAGCCCGGCGATGACAATCGGCTTCGGACATCTCATTCCGGGGCCGTGACCATGCCCTGACCGATATCGACCTCTGGAACATCCGGGGCGAACACGTTCCGGCGGGCGCTGGCGAGAATGCGGGCGCCGACGCTGGCGGCGCTGCCGTTGATGCCTTTGTGCTCCAGCGCCTGCCACCACAAGGCAGCCACGCCCGAGACATGCGGGCAGGCCATGCTGGTGCCACTGATGGTATGAAGGCCGCCACCGGGCCAGGCCGAGGTGATGTCGACGCCGGGCGCCGCCACTGCCGCCAGCATGTTGGAAAAGGACGCCACCCTGTATGTGTCGGCGTCCCGTCCCACCGCCGCCACCGCGATCACGCCGTCGGCTGCCGCCGGCAGGGAAGCGGCGATGCGATACGGCGTCACCGCCGCTCGTTTGCTCTCATTGCCCGCCGCCGCCACCACCAGCGGCGAAGTGCCGAGGGCGCCATGGGCCTTGAGCATTGCCATGATGGTGTCGAGCATGCGCAGATTGCTGCGATAGCCCACCAGGGCCATCGAGGTGGCCGGTTCGATATCCCAGCCCTCCGAGGTCAGGCGTTTCACCAGACCGGGGAAATCGAAGCCCAGCGACATGGAGACGATATCGGCCTTCTCTGTCAGCGCCCATTGCAGGGCTTCGAAAATCATGCCGGAATCGCCCTTGCCGTCATTGCCGAGCACCTTGCCGATCAAGGCCTTGCCGACACCGCGCGCAATGCCGATACGCTGGCCGCCGACGTCCCGGCCGAAAATGGTGCCGGCGCAGTGCGTGCCATGGCCCTTGACGTCGCCATTGCCGCTGCCGGTGAAGTCCCTCTCGACCAGTGTTACGCCGGCAAAAGCCGGATGGGCGACATCGATGCCGGTGTCGAGCACGGCAACCGTGACCCCGGCGCCGGTAAAGGGACTGGCATCGGCGCCGACGGCCGCGATGCCCCAGCTGGCGCCAGCCTCGGCTACCGCCGGTGCGGGGCTGTCGAGAGGCTCGATCAGCGCCGTCGGCATGTTCTCGGCATAGGAGATGTCCGGATCAGCCTCCAACTCGCGCAGGGCATGGTCCGGCAGGGTCTCGACCGTGATTTCCGGCGGCTTGGGCTGGAGCCGCTCTAGCCCCATCCGACCGGGCTGGTCCGCCTTGGGCCGACGCAGAATGACATAGGATCGCATGACTTCCTCCTGCCTTGTCGCCGTACCGAACGTTCCGGTTCTCTCATGCGACAATCGGCGTTATCGCGCCGTGACAACGACCGACGGGGCTGTGGGCTGTTCCGCGGGATGCTTTGCCCCCGCCGGCGGCGTCGATATAAGGACATGATGGCTGGCTGATCGCCGGCACGACAAAGGGGGCCTTGCATGTCGGGATTGGCACGAATTCTCGCGATCCTTGCCGTTATCGTAGTGGTGGTCGGGCTGGTGGTCAGCGGCGGCATCAACACCATTCCCACCGACGAGGAGAAGGCCAAGGCCGCCTGGAGCGAGGTCCAGAACCAGTATCAGCGCCGCGCCGATCTGGTGCCGAACCTGGTCGAGACCGTGAAGGGCTATGCCAAGCAGGAAGAAAAGGTGCTGACCGAAGTGGTCGAGGCCCGCGCCAAGGCGACCAGCGTGAAGATCGACGCCAGCACGATCACCGATCCCGAGAAGTTCAAGCAATTCCAGGAAGCGCAGCAGGGCCTGTCCGGTGCTCTCGGCCGCCTGATCGCCCTGCGGGAAGCCTATCCTGACCTGAAATCGAACCAGAACTTCCTGTCGCTGCAATCGCAGCTCGAAGGCACCGAAAACCGCATCGCCGTGGCGCGCAAGGACTATATCGAGGCGGTCCGGGTCTTCAACACCGACCTTCGCACCTTCCCGCAGAGCATCTACAAGGCGATCTTCTACAGCGGGACCAAGCCGATGGAGACCTTCAGCGCCGCGCCGGAGAACCAGGCCGCCCCGAAGGTCAACTTCAACTGAGGCTTCGCGAGGCATGAGCAAGCAGGTGTTCTTCGGTGTGCCGGTCTTCTCGGCTCCATCGAGAGATGGAGCGGGACCGGCACGGGCCGCAGAGAATGCCGGTCTGAAGATCGGCAGAACATTTTGCACTGCGCTCGCCTTGCTGCTTTTCTTCCTCGTTCCCGCCTTCGCCCTGAACTTTCCCACCCTGACGGACCGCGTGGTCGATCAGGCGGGCATCATTCCAGCCGGCGAGCGCGCCAGCCTCGACCAGTCCCTGAAGGCTCTGGAGGACAAGTCGAGCGACCAGCTCGTCGTCGTCACCCTCAAGAGCCTGGAAGGCCTGGAGATCGCCGATTACGGCTATCAGCTCGGCCGTCACTGGGGCATCGGCCAGGGCAAGCTCAACAATGGCGTGCTGCTCATCGTCGCCCCCAACGAACGCAAGGTGCGCATCGAGGTCGGCTATGGGCTCGAAGGCACGCTGACCGACGCGCTCTCCAGCGTGGTGATCCAGCAGGCGATCCTACCCAAGTTCAAGGCCGGCGACATGCCAGCCGGCATCAAGGCCGGCGTCGCCGCCATCGAGGATGTGCTGCTCAACAATGAGAGCGAATGGAAGCAGCGGGCAAAGGATGGCGCCCGCAGCGACGAAGGCTTCGATCCTCAGACCGTCTTCGTGATCTTCTTCATCCTGTTCTTCATCTTCGTGATTGCCTCGGGCTGGATCGATTCCTCGCGCGGCGGCCCCCGCGGGCCGGGTGCCCGGCGGCGGGGCTCCGGCCCTGTCTTCATCCCGACCTCGTCGGGTTGGGGCGGCGGCTCGGGCTGGGGCGGAGGATCATCCGGCGGCGGTTTTTCCGGCGGAGGCGGCTCCTTCGGCGGCGGCGGTTCGAGCGGGAGCTGGTGAGATGACCCGTGTATTGACGCAGGACGATCATCGCCGCATCGCGGCGGCCATCACCGCGGCGGAAGCGGGCACGTCCGGCGAGATCTACTGCGTCGTCAGCCATGCCGTGGCGAGCTATCGCTGGATCCCGGTAACCCTGGGCGCAGTGGCCGTGCTGCTCACTCCGGTGCTGATCGGCCTGCTGGCGCCGGATCTGCTGCACGCCTCGCTGTTCGGCGAGCCGTGGAGCAGCGGCAATTTCAGCCAGGCCGACATGGCGTCCGCCCTCAGAAAGGGGCTGCTCACCCTCAGCCTGATCCAGATCGCCGTCTTCGTGGTGGTGACCGCCCTGAGCTGGCCACAGCGCATGCGGCTCTGGTTTGCCCCGCCGCCCATGCGCCGCCACAAGGTGACGCTTGCGGCCCGCAGCCAGTTCCTGGCCCAGGGATTGCAGCAGACCGCCGACCGCACCGGCCTCCTCCTTTTTATCGCCATGGCCGAGCGGCAGGCTGTGCTGATCGCCGACGAAGGCATCAACGCCAAAGTCGAGCAGCAGGTCTGGGACGATACCATCGATGGCCTCACCAAGGCCGCCGCCGCCGGGCGCCTCGCCGAGGGCCTGGTTGCCGCCATCGGCCAATGCGGGGGCCTGCTGGCCCAGCATTTTCCGCCTGAGAGCCAGCCGCGGAACCAACTGCCGAACCGTGTGGTCGAGCTGTAGGGCTCATACCAACAGCATTGATGCTTGACAGA
Organism: Labrys sp. LIt4; assembly: GCF_017813775.1. Lineage (NCBI taxonomy): Bacteria > Pseudomonadati > Pseudomonadota > Alphaproteobacteria > Hyphomicrobiales > Xanthobacteraceae > Labrys > Labrys sp. LIt4. The sequence continues at coordinate 310,811 of NZ_JAGIPY010000005.1, read as the reverse complement.
TCAAGCACCGTCATTGCGAGCGTAGCGAAGCAATCCAGGGGCCGTGAGCTTTGTGCCTTCAAGCCCCGGATTGCTTCGCTGCGCTCGCAACGACGGATCAGCTTTAGGCCTGTCCTGATATCATTCGCCCGTCAGCGCCTCGTCGAAGCGGCGCCAGCTGTCGGTGAGGTCGAGCACGGCGCGGCTGGCGCGGGCTTCGTCCATCTTGATGGCGGTCAGGCCAGCCGCAAGCGCGTCCACCACCGAGACCGGCAGCGGCGCGCCGTCGATCAGGTGCTTGCCGATATCGGCGGCCATCTGCTCGTCGGCGCCGTAATGGGCGGAGAGCTCCGTCGTCTCATAGCTCTTGTCGATCAGCTTCTGCGAGGTGCGCGCATCATGCACCCGGAAGTAATTGCGCACGAAATCCCCTTCGGCCATGCCTTTGGAGCCGATCACGCAGAAGCGCCGGAATTCGTCGGGCACGTTGATATTGGTGTGGAAATTGAGGGCGACGCCATTCTCGAATTCGACGATCGCCACCTGGAAATCGATGATGTCTGCATCGGAATCGAACACCTTGTCCGTGCTCAGCCAACCGCTCGGCTTGCGGTGATAGACCTCCATGTCGTTGACACCCTCGGCGCTGGGCGCATTGCCCGGCAGGAAGGTACGGCGGCCGCCGAAGCTTGCGACCCGCACCGGGCGCGAGCCGACCAGACCCTGATAGAGGTCGATGTCGTGGCAGCATTTTTCCAGCATGAAGCCGCCGGAATAATGCTGATAGCGCCGCCAGTCACGCATGAAGAAGGCCCCGTGATAGGGCGCCAGATGCTCGGAGGCCTCGATCGAGACGATGTCGCCCAGCACGCCCTCGTCGCGCATGCGCGTGAGGTCGCGATAGAGCGAGGCATAGCGCAGCACCAGGCCGACCATCACGCTGTCGGTGCCGTGGGTGCGAAGGAGTTCGAGCAGCTTGAAGGTGTCTTCCTGCGAGGTCACCACGGGCTTTTCGGCGAAGACCTTGACGCCATGCTCGAGCCCCGCCCGGATATGGTCCAGATGCATCGCATTCGGCGAGCCGACCATCAGGAGATCGAGCGTGTCGGCGGCGAGCAAGGCATCAGGGCTGTCATGGGCGCGGCCCGCTGCGATGCCATGCTCCTTCATATAGCCCAGGCCTGCCGGCGCGGGATCGACATAGCCGACCACGGTGAAGCCCGGCACCATCAGACTGAAGATGCGGGCAAGATAGCCCATGCGATAGCCGAGCCCGATGATGCCGACCTTCATTCCGCCTACTCCGTGACTGTTCGGACAATTCCTACAGGCCTTCCGCGAACGATTGAACACATCCTTGGTGGCAGGGAGCGTTCGCCCACAGCCTGGAGGCGTTTCATTTCACAGCTCCCGCCGTAAGGCCCTGGATGAAATTGCGCTGGAAGATCAGATAGACCACGATGATCGGAGCCACGATGATCACCGCTCCCGCCGTCAGGGTCGGGATGTCGACGATATAGCGTCCCTGGAAGAACAGCATGCCGATCGGCAGCGTGCGCACTTCGTCGTTGTTAACCAGGATCAGCGGGATCAGGAATTCGTTCCAGGTCCAGATGAACAGGAAGAGCGCGAGCGTCGACATCGCCGGCTTCATCAAGGGCAGGATGACGTGGCGCAGCACCTGCAGCCGCGTGGCGCCGTCGATCACGGCGGCATCGACGAGTTCGGTCGGCAATTGCCGCATGGCACTCGCCATGAACAGGGTGGCGAAGGGGATCGACATGCCGATCTGCGGCAGGATAAGCGCCCAATAAGTGTTGAGCAGACCGAGCCAGCGGAACTCGTGGAACAGCGGAATGATGAAAGCCTCCGTCGGCACCATCATGCCCAGCGTCAGCATCGCAAAGAGCATGCGCTTGAGCGGCAGCGTGAGAAAGGCGAAGGCAAAGCCCGAAAGGATGCCGAGCACGATGGAAATGCCGACCACCGGCACCACCACCAGGATGGAATTGAGGAAATAAGTGTCGAAATGCCCGTCCACCCAGGCCCGGGCGAAATTTTCGAAATGCGGCTGCTGCGGCAGCGCGAAGGCGCCGGCCAGAACGTCCTTCTGGCTCTTGAGCGAGGTCAGCACCAGGAGCGCGAAGGGCGCGACGGTCAGCAGGGCAAACAGCCACAACAGGGCCCGAAGCGGCAGCAAGGCAGACGCGGTACGCGAGGAGGCCGCCATCAGTGCTCCCTCTCCCGTTCCGGCATGAAACGGTGGATCGCCCCGTTCACGATGAAAATCAGGATCGCGCCGATCACCGCAACCGCCGAGGCATAGCCGTAGCGCCCGAGATCGAAGCCGAGCTGATACATGTAGAGATTGGGCACCAGGGTCGCGTTGGCGGGGGCGCCCCGCGTCATGGTGAAAACGAGGTCGAAATTCTTGATCGAGAATATGATGGTCAAGAGCAGCACGATGCGCACTTCCGGCAGCAGCGAGGGCACGCTGATATGGCGGAAGGACTGCAGGGGCGTAGCGCCGTCGACCTTGGCGGCGTCGTAGAGCGAGGGCTCGATGCGCTGCAGGCCGGACATGAAGATGGCCATGCAGAAACCGGCATAATACCAGGTGGCGACGAGGCCGACGGCTGGCAGGGCGAAGGTGAAGCTGCCGAGCCAGGGCAGAGCGAGCGATTTCAGGCCGATCGCCTTCAGGGCCTGGTTCAACGGCCCGAAGGCGGGATTGTAGAGCCAGCGCCAGATGATGCCGAGCACGGCGGTGGGCATCACATAGGGCATGAAATAGAGGGTGCGCAGGACAAGCTGCTCGCGCGAATGGATCGAGGTGACGATGGCCGCCATCGCCAGGCCGAGCAGCAGCGGCAGCGCCACATAGAAGATCAGCAGAACCAGATTGTTCTTGAGCGCGACATAGAACACCGGATCGGAGAACAGCGCGGCATAGTTCTCCAGGCCGACGAAGCGCGGCGCGCTGATGCCGTCCCAGGCCGTGAATCCAAGCACGATGGAACTGAGGATCGGCACCAGCACGAAGGCGCCATAGATCAGAAGCGACGGCAATATGTAGAGAAGGTTGCGATATTTGGAGGCGTCGAGCATAGGCGCGGCTGGCCTTCCTGAGGCGTTGATCAAAGAGGGCGCGGCTTCCTTCTCCCCTGCGGGAGAAGGAGTGTCGCGCTTCTCCGGGGACCGATCCGGGGATCGTCCCTATTTCTTCAGGCTTGCCATATAGCCCTGATAATCCTTGTCGACGGCAGCGACGAAGGCCTCCGGCGTCTCTTCCTTGGCGATCACCCGGGTCAGGCCATCGGTCAGGGTCTTCAGCATGGTGGGGCTGGCCCAATCGGGATAGTGGCCGAGGGCATTGGCGGCATTGACCGTATTCCATACCTTGATGGTCTCGCCGAGCAAGGCGGGGATCTGCACCTTGTCGGGCTTTTCGAGGGCTGCCACCGGCAGGTAGCCCGCCGCCGCCCAGGCTGCCGCGGCATCGTCGGACAGAAGGTAGTTGATATAGTCGGCGGCCAGGTCCTGCGTCGCCTTGTCCTTGGCGAGCGCCGTGATGGTCCAGGCCAGCTCGACCCCGCCGACCACGAGCGGATCCTTCACGCTGGCCGCGGGCGGCAGCGCCATGAAGTGGATGTCGGGATTGGCCTGCATGTCGCCGAGCCGCCAGGTGCCGCTGATCAGAAAAGCACCCTGGCCGCCCACGAAGAGCTGCACGGCATCGTCATCCGCGATGCCCTGGAAACCGTCATTGAAGGCTCCGCCATTGGCCCAATCCTGAACCTGCTTGGCGGCAGCGACATTGCCGGGCGTGTTCCAGCTGCCGCCCCGGCCATAGACGAGATCGTCGAGGCTCTTGCGGTCGGCGGCGCCGATCATGGCCTGCGACAGGGAGGCAAACATGTGCAGGGCCATGTCACCCTTGGTCGTGCCGAGGGTGAAGGGCGTGACGCCCTTGGCCTTCAGCGTCTCCACATCCTTGGCCAGTTCATCCAGCGTGGCCGGCGGCTTGTCGATGCCGGCTTCCTTCAGCACCTTGGCGTTGTAGTAAAGGCCGACCAGTTCGCCGAGGGCCGAAATGCCATAGGTCGGCCCCGTGCCGAATTCGCCCTTGTCGGACCAGCGGTCGCGGGCGAGCACGCCGTCGGACTGCTTCTTGTCCCAGCCATATTTGCTGATATAGGCGTCGAGGGGCAGCAGCAGCTTCTCTTTGACCAGGGCTCCCATCTGTTGCGCGCCCTGATTGGCCTTGGTGACAGCCGGCCCTCCGCCGGAGGAGAGCGTCAGCTTGAGCGTCAGCCCCAGATCCTCGAAGGTGCGTGCCGTCCGGGCGATCTTCACGCCGGGATGGGCCGCCTCGAACTTGGCATTGATCTCCGAAATCACTTTGGCCTGGGACGGCAGGGCCTGATCGTCCCAGACGGTCAGCGTCTGCGCCCCGGCGCTCTCGGGGGCAGTTCCCCACCACAGGGCGGCGAGTGCCAGGGAAGGCAGGAGCCGACACAATACGAATCTGGTTCTCAAATACGACGTCCCCGTCCGCAACATCGGCAATTCCTCCCTGCGTTGCGTTTGCACCGGATACTCGCCGCCGCGGAGAAGAGCAGAAGCGGCAGCGTCTCTCTCATCGTCGGCGCTACCATCATGGGGAAGCGTCCCCTTGGCAAGCTGCATTTGTAATACCAGTCCGCATTGGGCCTCACTCGCGGAATGACACCGGACCGGAGGGTCGATCTCCAGATCGGCCCTCCGGGAAACACTGCACTTTGCGGCACGAACGATGCCGACCGGAGGCCGGCACTCCGCATCGCCGGCGCCTTCTTTGGCGAAATGCGACTGCAATGCTATAGCGTTTTGCGATTAGACGGCGTCACCAAGAATCGCAAAGACGCGTTGAAACAAAGAGATAGAGCAAAAAGCGTTCACGCTTGAACGCTTTTTGCTCTAGGTAAGGCCGGGTGGGGAGGATCCGACCCTGGACCATTCCATCCCTCGAAGTCAGCACGGGAGCGCAGCCTTGGCCGAGAATCCTGTCATCCGTCCCGCCACCGAGGCCGACCGCCCTGCCCTCTACGAAATCTGCCTGCGCACGGCCGACAATGGTTCCGACGCCAGCCATCTCTATTCCGAGCCGCGCCTGCCCGGCTTCATCTGGGCGGCGCCCTATCAGGCCATCGCCCCCGACTTCGCCTTCGTGCTCGATGCCGGCGGCGGAGCCGTGGGCTATGTCGTCGCCGCCCCCGACACCGCTGCCTTCGCCGCCAGGCTCGAACGCGAATGGTGGCCCGATGTCCGCCGGCTCGTCGCCGGCCTCGCGCCGCGCACGGCCAGTGATGAAAGGGTTCTGGCCTTGATTCGCCAGCCGGAGACGAAGGATCCGGCCATGCTCGCCGGCTATCCGGCGCACCTCCACATCAATCTGCTACCGCCGTTCCAAAGCAGCGGCTGGGGCCGTCGCCTGGTCGAAACCGAACTCGCGGCGCTGCGTGCCGGGGGCGTGCCGGGCTTGCACCTCGGCGTCAGTGCCGGCAACACCAAGGTGCTCGGCTTCTACGAAAAGCTGGGTTTCCGCGAGATCGCGCGGCCTGCGAGCATCTATATGGGTATGCGGCTGTAGCGGCGTCGGCGCGCACGGGTCCGTCCCCGCCGGTCCCTTCGAATGCCGGGCTGACGCAACGTCTTTCCGGCTTCCCATGCGGCTCCTTCCGTTTTACCAACGGGGAGGCGTTTTGCGATTTGGCAGAATCGCCATGAATCGCGAAGACGCATCGAACCAAAGAGTGAGAGCAAACGAGCGTTGCCTTCTAAACGCGCTTTGCTCCTGGACGCCGCTCGGTGGCAGTTCAATTCGGGAAGACATCATGCCGGCACCGCATTCCGACGCTTTCGTTCTCTTCGGCGCCACGGGTGATCTCGCCTTCAAGCAGATCTTTCCGGCCCTTTACGCCATGGTCCGCCGCAACGTGCTGACCGTTCCGGTCATCGGCGTCGCCTTCGATCCCTGGGATGTGGAGAAGCTGCGCACCCGGGCCCGCGAGAGCACGGTGAAAGCCTATGGCGATGCCTTCGACGAGAGCGTATTCGCCCGGTTTTCCGATCTTCTCGGTTATGTCAGCGGCGATTATCGCAGCCCAGAGACCTTCGCCAAGCTGAAGGCGGCCCTCGGCCAGGCGAACCGCCCCCTGCATTATCTGGCCATCCCGCCGAGCCTGTTCGAAACGGTGGCTCAGGGCCTGCAGCAATCGGGTTGCGCCGCCAATGCCAGGCTGATGGTGGAAAAGCCTTTCGGGCATGACGAGGCCTCCGCCAAGGAGCTCAACGCCGTGCTGCATCGCTTCTTCGACGAGAGCGCCATCTTCCGCATCGATCATTATGTCGGCAAGGAAGCCATCCAGAACCTGCTCTATTTCCGCTTCGCCAATGCCTTCCTCGAACCGATCTGGAATCGCAATTTCATCGAGAGCATTCAGATCACCATGGCCGAGAATTTCGGCGTGCAGGGCCGCGGCAAGTTCTATGACGAGGTCGGCACGATCAGGGACGTGATCCAGAACCATCTCGTCAACGTCCTGATCCTGCTCGCGATGGAGCCGCCGGCCGGCCGGCTCGAGGACGATCTGATCGAGGAAAAGGTCAAGATCTTCAAGGCGATCCGCACGCTGACACCGCAGGACGTGGTGCGCGGCCAGTTCGTCGGCTATCATGACGAGCCCGGCGTGGCGCCGAACTCCACCGTGGAGACCTTCGCCGCCGTTAGGATGTTCGTCGATTCCTGGCGCTGGGCGGACGTGCCGTTCTATATCCGCGCCGGCAAGAACCTGCCCGTGCGCTGCACCGAAGTGGTGGTCCGGTTCCGCAAGCCGCCGCACGACGTGTTCGCCGAACGGCTGCAGGGACCTGCCAACGAACTAAGGTTCCGCATCAATCCGCAGATCACAATCGGCCTCGGCTCGCGCATCAAGGCGCCTGGCGAGAACCTTGTCGGCGAGCCGGTCGAGCTCGTGGCCGTCGACGACGGCACCGGCGACCTCGCCCCCTATGAGCGCCTGATCGGCGACGCCATGGAAGGCGACAACGCCCTGTTCACCCGGCAGGACGCCGCCGAAATCGCCTGGCGTATCTTCGATCCGGTCATCGGCAATGTCGTGCCCGTCACTCCCTATCAGCCCGGCAGCTGGGGACCACCGACCATGGCCGGCTTCGAGCCGCCTTTCGGCTGGGTCGACCCGACGGTGTGAGGGGCCGCCCATGAAGGGCGACACTGAGCTTTGTCATGCCCGGGCTTGACCCGGGCATCCATTGCAGTGCCAGGCGCGATGGCGAGAAAAGACCGGGATTGCCGGGTCAAGCCCGGCAATGACAACGGTCGCGCGAGTTCAAGCCCGCTTGCGCCAGCCGAAGGCTCAGTTGCACTTCACGGCGTAGTCCGTCACCGAGGGGTAGTCGTTGTCGCCGGCCGTGGTGACCGAGAGGGTGCCCGCCTCGCTGCGATAATTGTAGCTGCAATAACCAAGGCCGGTGCCCGAGCAGGCCTCCGCCTCGACCACGCCGAGCTTGACCAGATCGGCGACACGGCTGTCCGCACGATCCTGTTCGCTCGACGGCACGGGCACCCAGCCATTCGCCCGCAGCGCGGCGCGCGCCTTGTCGATCGACATGTTGTTGATGTTCGGCACTTTGGCGCGGCCACCGCAGACGCTGTCATTGGCCGCTACCGGGTTGAACTCGAACTTGTAGTCGTCGATCGAGCGGATGTCGCCGAGCGGCGTGGCGAGATAATCGCCGTCGAGAACCCGGACGCCACCTCCTTCGAGTGCCTCGAGGCGGCCCAGCGTCGCCTTGGCCCCCTTTTCGGCATAGAGCAAAGCAACGAGCTTGCTGCCGTCGAAAACACCGACATTGCCGTCATTGACAAGACAGGTACCGCTGGTGCCCGGCTCGAACCCGCCGGCGAAGCTGACGGCGCGCAGGGCGGTCCCCAGCTTGGCCTCGCCTGTCACGGCCCAGCCGCGATCAGCCACGAGGCGGCCGGCCTCGGAGGTCGGCTTGACGGTCAGATGGCTGCACTCGTCCGCTCCTTCCACCGGCCCGGGGGCACGCGGCAAGGTCGTCAGAAGGCGGAACACCACGCCCTTGACCTCGCTGCTGGTGGAGGGCGGCTCGTCCCCCATTCCCATCGCCGCGGCCAGAGCCGGAGCCGCCGAGGCACCCAGCATCAAGACACCTGCCAAAGATGCAGCAAGGAAAGTACGCCCTCTCCCGGTGATCGCTACAGCCCGCCGTCCATCCGTCATCATGGTCTCCACTGCAGCCGATTCACGGGATCGGCGCAGGCGCCAAGATATCGGCACGCGGCGACAAGACAATCGCTGCGATGCGCAGTTTCAAGCTCTGCTGGGGATAGAGGTTTCGCAGGGAACAGGGCCTACATCGCGACCGTATCGAGGAAGGCACGAGTTTCCTCTCCCACGAAGCTGGGGGAGGTGTCGCGACGAAGTCGTGACGGAGGGGGTGCGGCGGGTAGAGCGACACGCTTACGCGGACTTGCACGACGGTGGTACCATTTCATCATGCTTGATGCCCTGCCCGCTGCACCCCCTCCGGCCTTGCTTCGCAAGGCCACCTCCCCCAACTTCGTGGGGGAGGAAAAACGCGCCTCGTTTGGCTTGGCCCTTACCCGATGGTCATCAGGCTGGCATTGCCGCCGGCGGCCGTGGTGTTGATGGAGGTGGAAACTTCTTCCAGGAGCCAGTTGAGGCAGTAGGCGTCCGCCTTCGCCGCCAGCTCCTGAGAGGAGGCTGCCTGGACCAGAACGAGCGGGCCCGGCAGGGCGGCGATGGCCTTGCTCGCCTCCTGGATCTGCTCCGGACTTCCCTCGACCAGGGCTCCGGCGAACGGCCCGGACGTCTTCCAGTCCTTGCTCCAGCTCACCCGCGCCGCCACGTTGGCCGGGAGATTCTTGAGCACGGACTGCAGCCCGCAGGCCATGTCGATCACCACGCTGTTGCCGGTGGCGAGCGCCGCGGTGAGCTGCCGATGCAGGCCGATCTCGGTCTGCGGCACCAAGAGGATGCTGCCGCGCGGATGCAGGGCGTAAAGGTTGCGCTCGCCGACGGGCCCGGTCAGCTCGATCTCCAGGCCCAGGGCCGAGTCGCCACCGATCTCCCGCGCATCCTGGGCCAGATTGTTCATGCCCCGCTGCCCCAGCCATTTGGCAAAGTCGGTCAGGGCGGGATCGGTATGGACCGTGCTGTGCCGCGGGGGAATCGGCGGGATATCGACCAGGCGCCCGAGATAGAGAGGGCCGCCCGCCTTGGGGCCGGTGCCCGACAGGCCGCGTCCGCCGAAGGGCTGCACCCCGACGACGGCGCCGATCGTGTTGCGGTTGATATAGACATTGCCGACCCTCACCAGGCTGGTGACATGGGCGATGGTCTCGTCGAGGCGGGTGTGCAGGCCGAAGGTCAGGCCATAGCCGGTGGCATTGATTTGATCGATGAGGCGCTCGAGATCGTCCCGCTTGTAACGCACCACATGCAGCACCGGCCCGAAAACCTCGCGCTCGAGATCGGCCAGTTCGTTGATCTCGATGATGGTCGGCGCCACGAAGGTACCGCGCAGGGTGTCCTGGCCGAGCGCCAGCTGCTCGACCTTGCGGCCGCGGGCGCGCATCGCCTCGACATGGGCCTCGATGGTCGCCTTGGCCTCGGCGGTGATGACCGGACCGATATCGATCTTCAAACTGTCGGTCGAACCGATGCGCAGCTCCTTCAGCGCGCCCTTGAGCATGGTAAGGGTACGGTCGGCGACATCCTCCTGCAGGCAGAGCACGCGCAGGGCCGAACAGCGCTGTCCGGCGCTGTCGAAGGCGGAGGCGATCACGTCCGCCACCACCTGTTCGGCCAAGGCCGAGGAATCGACGATCATGGCGTTCTGGCCGCCGGTCTCGGCGATCAGCGGGATCGGCTTGCCATGGGAACCAAGGCGCGTGGCAAGCTGGGTCTGGATCAGGCGTGCCACCTCGGTCGAGCCGGTGAACATCACACCCGCGGTCTCAGGCGCGGCGACCAGCGCCGCGCCGACCCGGCCGTCTCCCGGCAGGAGCTGCAGGGCATCGGCGGGCACGCCGGCCTCATGCAGAATGCGCACGGCCTGGGCCGCGATCAGCGGCGTTTCTTCCGCCGGCTTGGCCAGCACGGCATTGCCCGCCACCAAAGCGGCGGCAACCTGGCCGGAGAAGATCGCCAGCGGGAAGTTCCACGGGCTGATGCAGACGACCGGCCCCAGCGGCCTGTGGGCGACGCCGAGCGTGCGGCGGGCCTGGTCGGCATAATAGCGCAGGAAATCGATGGCCTCGCGCACCTCGGCAATGGCGTTCGGCATGGACTTGCCCGCCTCGCGCATGATCAGGCCGAGCAGCACCGGCATCTCGCTCTGCATGATGTCGGCGGCCCGCCCCAGTGAGGTTGCCCGTTCGGCGGGCGACCAGCGGGACCAGCCCTGCATCGCCTTCTGCGCATTCGCCATCGCCGTCGTGACATCGGCCTCGGTAGCCTCGGTCACCCGCCCGACGACATCGTCGTGGTTTCCCGGATTGAGCACGGGCCGGCTCTCCCCGCCGCTCTTGGCGCCGGCGAGCTGCGGCACGGAGGTCCAGGCCCGGCCGGCGCTCTCCTTGAGGATCATGCCGATCTCGGCCAGCGTCGTTTCGTTGGAGAGATCGAGCCCGGCGGAATTGGCGCGCTCGTCATAGAGGTCTGCCGGCAGGGAAATCTGGTCGTGCCGCGCACCGACCACCGCCATCGACCGCACCATTTCGACGGGATCGGCGATCAGTTCGTCGACCGAGACATTGCTGTCGCCGATGCGGTTGACGAAGGAGGAGTTCGCGCCGTTTTCCAAGAGACGACGCACCAGATAGGCAAGCAGCGTCTCATGCGTGCCGACGGGCGCATAAATGCGGGCCGGCCGGCGCAGTTTATGCGCCCCGACCACCTCGTCATAGAGCGGCTCGCCCATGCCGTGCAGGCACTGGAACTCATATTGGCCGGTTTTGAAATCGGGGCCCGCCAGATGATAGATGGTGGCGAGCGACTGGGCGTTGTGCGTGGCAAATTGCGGGAAGACGGCGTCGGTGGCCTCGAGCAGCTTGCGTGCACAGGCGATATAGGAAACGTCCGTGTGCACTTTGCGGGTGAAGACGGGAAAGTCGGCGAGGCCGTCGACCTGCGCCCGCTTGATCTCGGCATCCCAATAGGCGCCCTTGACCAGGCGCACCATCACGCGGTGCCCGGTGCGGCGCGCCAGATCGATGATGAAGTCGAGCACGAAAGGGCAGCGCTTGCCATAGGCCTGCACCACGAAGCCGATGCCGTCCCAGCCCTTGAGATCGGGGTCCTCGCACAGGCTCTCCAGGAGATCGAGCGAGAGTTCGAGCCGGTCGGCCTCCTCGGCGTCGATGTTGAGGCCGATGTCGTACTGCTTGGCGATCGCGGCCAGCGCCTTCACTCTGGGCAGCAATTCCGCCATCACGCGCTCGGCCTGGGCGCGGACATAGCGCGGATGCAGTGCCGAGAGCTTGATGGAAATGCCAGGCCCTTCATAGATGCCGCGGCCGGCCGAGGCACGGCCGATGGCATGGATGGCGGTCTCGTAGTCCTTGTAATAACGCTCGGCATCGGCGGCCGTCGTGGCTGCCTCGCCCAGCATGTCGTAGGAATAGCGAAAACCCCTCTCCTCCAGCGGGCGGGCGCGCTTGAGGGCTTCGGCGATGGTCTCGCCGGTGACGAACTGCTCTCCCATCATGCGCATCGCCATGTCGACGCCGCGGCGGATCACCGGCTCGCCGCAGCGGGCGATCAACCGCGTCAGCGCCGCCGACAGGCCGCGGTCGTTCACCGTATTCGACAATTTGCCGGTGACGACCAGGCCCCAGGTCGCGGCGTTGACGAAGAGCGAACGGCCGCCGCCGACATGGGAGCGCCAGTCGCCATCGGCGATCTTGTCGCGGATCAGGGCGTCTCGCGTAGCCATGTCGGGGATGCGCAGCAGGGCCTCGGCCAGGCACATCAGCGCCACGCCTTCCTGGCTGGAGAGCGAATACTCATGCACCAGCGCCTCGACCCCACCGCCCCGGCGCTTGGCGCGCAGGGCCTCGATCAGCTTGCGCGCCGTGGCGCTGATCGCTTCCCTGGCACCCGCCGGCATGTCGGCCTGTTCCAGCAGTGCCGCCACGCACTCTTCCTCGGAGCGCCGATAGGCCGCCGTGATCGCCTGACGCAGCGGTGTCTGCGGCCGGATCGGCGGCGCAAAATTGGCAAAGGGCGTGGCGGCTGTCGGGGGATTCTGCAAGGAAGCTTGGCTGAATGCGGCAGATGTCGTCATGGCGGTCTCGCTCTTGAAAACGTCAGGTGCCATTGGCCCGGATTGGCGATGATACCTCGCGTCGCAGCGATCACATAGCACGCCCGGCATTTGCGTTTTTGCCAAGATCATGGGCATTTATAGGCGATATCACTTTTGTTTGAGCCTTACTCAGGATTTTTGAATGGCAAAAGCGACTGAAACAGGAAATCTGGATAGCTATGATCGCAAGATCATCGACGCGCTGGTCGAAAACGGCCGCATCTCCATCACCGAACTGTCTGAAAAGATTGGGCTTTCCAAGACACCGTGCCATCAGCGCCTGAAGCGCCTGATCGACGAGGGCTATATCCGCGGCTTCCGCGCCATCCTCGATTCCGGCAAGATGGGGCTCGACCATATCGCTTATACCGAGGTGAAACTTTCGGACACGCGCGAAGCCGCGCTCAAGGCCTTCAACGCAGCGGTGTTCAAGATCCCGGAAGTCGAGGAATGCCACATGATCGCAAGCTCCTACGACTATCTCCTCAAGGTGCGCACCGCCAATATCCGCCGCTATCGCCAGGTGCTGGGCGAGCGCATCTCAAGCCTGCCCCATGTCGCCAACACGTCCACCTTCGTGGTGATGGAATCGGTCAAGGACACCGACCTGGTGCCGTAGGTAGTGGTGGAGGCGGGTCTTCGGATCCGCCTAGAAACACCATTCTAGCCGGAGAGCTTCTGCCGGATCTCAAGACCCACCCTCCCCCGCTCACGCCCCTTCACATGGGACAGCGCCTTCACGATCCGGGCACGGTGTCCGGGCCCTCCAGGGCCAGCGCCGCGCCCGTGACGATGGCCGCGATCTGCTCGGAGAGGCCCGGATCGGAAACGGCGCGCGCCAGCGTGACGCCGCCGCTGAGCATGGCCAGCAGCAAGATTGCCCGTTCCTCCGCGCCCGCCGGATTTTTGGCACCTGACGGGCGTTTGGACAGGCCACCGGCAACCTCTTCGATCAGTCGGCGCAACTCGACCGTATAGGCACCGCGCGTCTCCTCATCCGCGCGCATGACGTCTGGCGAGAGGCTCGGCAGGGCACAACTCTCGCCCAGGCCGCAGGTGCGCTTGTAGCCGAGATAATAGCTGACGAAGCTCTTCAGCCAAGCTTTCGGCTGTTGCGCCTTCAAAGCGGCGATGCCTTCCCGCAGTTCTTCCAGTCCCGTCAGCACGGCCGTACGAAATGCCTCGCTTTTGGATTTGAAATGTCCGTAGAAGGCGCCGTTGGTGACGCCGGCCGCCTTGGTCAGCGCGTCGATGCCTGCGCCGCCATAGCCTTCCTTACGAAAAATCTGTCCTGCCGCCGCGATCACCCGCTCCCGGGTTTCCCGCTTGTGCTCGGCGTTGTACCGCATGATGTCACCTATTGAGAGCAACCACTCTTTATCCTTGCATAGAAAGTGATCGCTATGTATCCATAGAGAGCAATCGATATATATGATGTCAGCCACTGTTCGAACAGGGAGCTACCGATGCCGATCACACTCACCATATCAGACGGCCTGCTGTCGCCGCAGGCCCAGGCAGAGGCCTTTGCCGGATTGACGAGTGCCCTTCTCGAAGTCTCCGGCCTCACCGGCAACAGCTTCATGACGGCCAATATCGTAGGCACGATCAACGTGCTTGCGAGGGAACACGTGCTCGCAGCGGGACAATCCGCGCCGGCCGCCTTCATCGAACTCAAGCTGCCCGAGATCGCCCTGACTGCCCCCGAGGCGAAAAGAGCCTTCATCGAAAAGGCAACGGACATCCTGGAACATGCAGGCGAGGGCCGGCTGAAGCGCGAACACATCTGGATCAACATCGTCTACGCGCCCGAATGGGCGTGGGGCATCGCCGGCCGCAGTTTCAGCAATAACGACCTGATCGATGCCATTCAGGCTGCTCCTCCTGCGGGGCAGCGGCCGACGGCTCCCTCGCCGGGCAACCAGCCAAACCGCTGATCTCGTAGCTTCGACACCTCGGCGGGATGAACCATGCAGCTTGCCAATTACCTGTTCTTCACCAGCCATTGCGAAGAAGCACTGGCCTTCTACGCCCAATGCGGATTGGGCCGGGCCTCGATTCTGCTGCGCCATGGCGAGCGCGGCATTCCCCTGGCGGACGAGGCGATGCGGGGAAAGGTGATGCACGCCCGCTTCGAGGGCCCCGGGATCCTGTTCTTTGCCTCGGACAATCACGACGCGGAACCGATGCGCGGCTCCGCCCATATGCTGGTCACGCGGGACCGCCGCACGACCGCCAGGCTCTTTGCCAGCCTGGCCGATGGCGGCACCGTGACGACACCGCTCGCGGTACAGCCCTGGGGAAGCTTTTACGGCAAGCTGACCGACCGCTTCGGCGTGCAATGGATGCTCGATTGCGCGGATCATGGCTAACAGCGTGCGTAATCCACGGCCTGCTGGCGCGCGTTGGAGGCGGACCGCGGATTAGGCCTGCCACGCCTCAGCGGACTGAAACGCATTGGCGCGGGAAACGAGATTCTCGACCATGAAGTCGACGAAAGCCCGGACCTTGGGTGAAAGCTGGCGGTTGGACGGCCAGACCAGCGACAGCGAGCCGAAAGGCCGCATGAAGGAGGTGAGGACCGGCTTCAACGTGCCCTCGCGTAGGTAGGGTCCGGCGACATAGACGGGCAGATGTGACAGCCCCAGCCCATCCTTCGCTGCCCGCAGCCCGGCGTCCGTATTGTTGAAGACGAGACTCTTGGGCAGCAGCAGCCGCTCATAGGGCTTCTGAAAGGCCCAAGGCGCGATGCGGCCGCTGGATGGATATTTGAAGTGGATGCAGGTATGCCCGGAAAGTTCCGCCGGCGTCGTCGGCAGGTCGCGACGTGCCAGATAATCGGGGCTTGCACAGACAACGAAATGCTGCTGGCCGAGAAAATGGGCGATCAGGCCAGTATCGGCCAATTCTCCGCTGCGCACCACCACATCGATGCCTTCGGCGACCAGATCGACGACCTTGTCCTCGAAGTCGACATCCAGTTCGATCCGCGGAAACGCCTCGGTGAAGGCGGGCAGAAGCGGCATGAAAAGGTGGTGCCCCACGATGTGGGGCAGGCTGACGCGCAGGCGTCCCGCCGGCTGCTCACAACTTCGCAGCACCGTAGCTTCGGCGTCTCCGAGATCATCGAGGATGCGCTTGCAGCGCTCGTAGAAAACTTCGCCTTCTTCCGTCAGACTCATGGTGCGCGTGGTGCGATTGAACAGCCGGACGCCTAGCCGGGCTTCGAGGCGGGCCACGGCCTTGCCGATCGCGGAGGGAGATCCGCCCGTGATGCGGGCGGCCGCGACGTAGCTCTGCTGCTCGGCGGCGTGCACGAAGGCCGTGATACCAGTGAAGCTCTCCATGGCTCTCAGATTAGAGACATTTTGTCCTTTATATACCGACAGCGACGGTGATTGTTCAATATTGAAGACAAAATAGTATCCGTTCCGCAACGAAGGCGCCGTGTCCCTTCGGCTGGAAAGGAAGCATCGTGACCTCACTTCCCATTGAAACGAAGAAGGCGAGATCCTGGTCTTCGCTTGCGGTGCTGCTGGTCGGCAATTTCGTCACGATCCTCGATCTGTTCATCGTCAATGTCGGCCTTCCCGACATCCAGCGTGAGCTCCACACCTCCAATGCCGGCTTGCAACTCGTCATCGTCGCCTATGAGGTTCCCTATGGTGCGCTGCTGCTCAACGCGGCCCGCCTGGGCGATCTTTACGGACGACGGTTGTTGTTCCTGACGGGAATGGCGGTCTTCGCAATCGGTTCGCTGGCATGCGCCCTGGCGCCCTCGTCGTGGACCCTCATCGGAGCACGGGCAGTCCAGGGTGGTGGTGCCGCCCTGCTGATGCCGCAGGTCTACACGTCGCTGCGGCTTCTGTTCGAAGGTGAGGAGCGGCGGCGAGCTTTGGCTGTCATGGGCGCGGTGCAGGGGGTTGCAGGCGCCGCCTCGCAGATCGTCGGCGGGTATCTGATCGCACTCAACATCGGCGGCCTGGGGTGGCGCCTGATCTTCCTCGTCAACCTGCCGGTCGCCCTCTATGCCCTCATCGCAGGATGGTGGCTGATCATCGAGACGCGATCGCCCCTGCCCGCGAAACTCGACATGGGAGGCGCGGCCATGGGCGCGTCCGCGCTCACTCTGATCCTGCTGCCGCTCACCATGGGGCGGGACAATGACTGGCCGTGGTGGATGATCGCAAGCATGATCCTGTCCGTCCCGGCCTTTGTGTGCTTCGCCTGCCACGAAAACCGGCTGACTCGGCGCGGCGACGTTCCGATCATCGCCATGTCGCTCTTCGGCAAGGAGAGCTTCAACCTGGGAATCCTCGCGACGTTCCTGTTCTTCTCGGCCGTCGGCTCGTTGTCCCTGTCGCTGACGATCCTGCTGCAACTCGGCCTCGGCCTGACTCCCCTGGAAGCCGGCATGCTCTTTCTTCCTTCCACCGCCGCCTTCTTCACCGGCTCACTTCTTTCGGCTCCACTGGCGCGGAAATGGGGGCGGTGGGCGCCGCTCGCCGGCATGCTCGTCTTCGCAGTCGGTCTGGCAATCGCGATGATGGTCGGCCTCGAAGGCGGCGGGCAGTTGAAGGCATTGAGCCTTTCGCTGGTCCTCAACGGACTCGGCCAGGGCATCGTCATGCCCCTCCTGCTCGACATGATCCTGAGCACGGTGCCCAATGACGAAGCCGGCATGGCTTCCGGCGCCTTCAGTACCATGCAGATCGTGGGGGCAGCCTTCGGGGTGACGATCGTTGGCGTCATCCTGTTCGGCATGCTGGGCCGAACAGAGGCCTCGACGTCCATTCTCGCGACGCCGGGAGCTTATGGCACGGCCTTCGCCGTCGCGACGGCCTATAATTTCGTCGCCATCGTCCTCGGCCTCGCGCTGCTCAACCGGCTGCACAGCGCAAAGCGACGGATCGCCTAGGGGGGACCCGCAGGTGCCCTTGGCCACGAGCGTCTCGACGTCAGGCCTGCGCCATCCCTTTCTGCCGCTCCTTGCGGAACTCGCTCGGCGTCGCCTCGAAGCGCTGGCGGAAGCGGCGGCTGAAATGGGCCGAATCCGAGAAGCCGCACTCGATGGCGATCTTAGCGAAGGACTTGTTGGAGGTCTCGACCATATGGCGGGCGAGCGACAGCCGCATCTCCATGAAGGCGGCGCGCGGCGAGGTATCGAGCGCGTTCTCGAAATGGCGTTCGAGCCGGCGCTTGGTGATCCCGAGGTGCCGGGCGATCTGGCCGACGGACAGCGGCGCATCCAGGCTTTGCTGCACCAGCAGCAGCGCCTTCCTGACCAAGGGGTCGGAGGTGTTGAAATCGAGCGTCGGGCTCGGCTGCGGCGCCTCGCCGACCTCCGCTCCATTGATCATCATGATGTGCAGGCTCTTGGTCGCGGCCGCCTTGCCGAGATGCCGCTCGACCAGAAAGGCCGCCAGATGGGCCGCGCTGGCGCCGCCCGGACAGGTGAGGCGGTCGCGATCGACGATGAAGATCTGGTCGGAGACCGGCTGGAGACCGTCGAACTGCTCCAGGAAATCGGTGTGGTGGAACCAGCTCACGCAGCAGCGATAGCCCTCCATCAAGCCGGCATGGTGCAGGATGAAGGCACCGGTGCACACCCCCACGAGTGGCACCTTCGCCGCGGCGGCCTGCTGGAGATAGCGCGAATAGGCCGGGCTGAGCTTGGGAACCTCGTCGATCAAGCCGCCCACCACCACGATATAGTCGAACTTGCCGGGATCCCCCAGCCTCTCACTGGGCGCCACCACCACGCCGCTGCTGGAGGCGATTGGGCTCATGGTGTCGGACAACACGCTCCATTCGAAGCGGATCGGCCGGCTGCGGTCGCCTTCATCAGCCGCCAGGCGCAGCACGTCGACGAAATTGGCAAAGGCGTTCAGGGTGAAATGCCGCGCCAGGATGAAGCCGACGGACAGCCGTGGCACTGGCCTAACGGACCGGGCCGGCTTCCTTGTTCCCGCTTCGCTCACGCCTGTGGCTCCCCTCGCCGGACGTCGCACATGTAACATCCGACCGACGCATTCATTCTATTCTTGCCGGCGAGGGCTAGCAAGATGCCGGGATCGGGCCGTTTTTCTGCGGATCGGGCAATTCTGTTGCGCCCGTCATACAAGTCATGGCGACGACGGCCTTCATGCTCTAAGAAGAGGATGGGGATATCCGATTTGGGATGGAGGGGACAGTCCATCGACAGCAGGTATTTCCATGAATATGGTAGAAGCATACCAAAGATTCTTGCGCTATAGACCGCGTTCCGCGCGTCTTTTTCCGATCGTATTCCTCGGCCTGGCCACCACGCCGGCCCTGGGACAGTATCAGCCTCGGGAAACCTTTGCCCCGCGTCCGCTGACGCAGGCCGTCAACGCCTATCGCTCGGCCAATGGCCTGCCCGGCCCGCAATATTGGCAGAACAAGGCCGATTATCAGATTCATGCGACGCTCCAGCCCGACCAGCCCGCCATCAGCGGCGACGAGGTCATCACCTATACCAACAACAGCCCCGACCGGTTGAGCGAGCTCTGGCTGCAGCTGGACCAGAACATCTACAAGGCCGACAGCCGCAGCAGCTACGCCAACGGCAAGCCACGCGAGGGCACCACGGACGGCTTCGTGCTGGACAGCGTCGAGATCGGCGGCGGCAAGGCTGCGCCGGTTTCCTTTACCGTCAGCGACACCCGCATGCGCATCGCCCTGCCTAGGCCGCTGGCCGCCAAGGGCGGGCAGATCAAGCTCCATATCCGCTATCACTTCGCCATTCCGGGCGAATGGGGCGGGCGCATGGGCTGGGGCAAGGCCAAGGCCGGCCCAGTCTACGAGATCGCCCAATGGTATCCCCGCATGGCCGTCTATGACGATATCCGCGGCTGGGACACGCTGCCTTATCTCGCCCAGGAATTTTATCTCGACTATGGCGATTTCGATTATTGGGTGACGGCACCGAGCGCCATGCTGGTCGCGGGCTCGGGCGAGCTCGTAAACCCGCAGGAAGTGCTGACATCGGAGCAGCAAGGCCGGCTCAAGAAGGCCCGCGCCAGCGACAAGACCGTGACCATCCGCAGCGTCCCGGAGATCGACGATCCCAGGTCACGCCCCAAGAAAGACGGCACGCTGACCTGGCATTACCGCATGAAGGACAGCCGCGACGTGGTTTTCGCGGCCTCCGCCGCCTTTGCCTGGGATGCAGCGCGCATCAACCTGCCGGCCGGCAAGTCGGCGCTCGCCATGTCCTTCTACCCGGCCGAGAGCCAGGGCAGCGAGCGCTGGGGCCGCTCGACCGAATATCTCAAGGACGCCGTCGAGCGCTTTTCGGCCCGCTGGTATCCCTATCCCTGGCCGGTCGCGGTCAACATCGCCGGCCCCGACGATCTTGCCGGCATGGAATATCCCGGCCTGCTCTTCGACGGCATCGGCGACAAGACCAAGGACCTGTTCTGGATCACCGCCCATGAGATCGGCCATACCTGGTTTCCGATGGTCGTCGGCTTCGACGAGCGCCGCGACGCCTGGATGGACGAGGGCTTCAACACCTTCATCGACGTCTATGAATCGGACGATTTCAACCACGGCGAATATGCGCCGAAACGCGATGTCGAATATGCGCCGGGCGGGGGTAATCCGGTCGACGAAATCATCGAGGTCTTGAAGGACCGCGAGGCGCCCCCGATCCTCTCGCGCGCCGACACGGTGATCGAGAAATACCGCCATCCGGTGACCTATTTCAAATCGGCGCTCGGCCTCGTCCTGCTGCGCGAACAGATCCTGGGGCCGGAACGCTTCGATGCGGCCTTCCGCCAGTTCACCGCCGCCTGGGCCTTCAAACATCCCAAGCCGGATGATTTCTTCCGGGCGATGGAAAGCAGCGCCGGCGAGGACCTGTCCTGGTGGTGGCGCGGCTGGTATGACCACAACTGGACGCTCGACCTCGCCATCGACAAGATCGGCCCCGTGACCGACGACAAGGACAAGGACAACAAGGCCAAGGCGCCGAAGGGCACGGCGATCACCATCGGCAGCCACGACAAGCTGGTCATGCCGGTGACGTTGCGGGTCGACTTCGCCGACGGCGGCCATCGCGACTATCGCCTGCCCGCCGAAAGCTGGATCAGGCAGCCCGCGACCACCGTCATCGTCGAGCCGGGCAAGACGGTGGTGCAGGCCACCCTCGATCCCGACCACAAGATCCCCGACCGGAACCGCGACAACGATAAGCTGCGCCCCGGCGCCAAATAGCGCACCGGTCTGCCGTGCCCGTGAAAGGGCACGGCGATTTGATCTGGCGAGAGGCCATAGAACCTGCTCGTTTCAAGCAATCGTGGACGTTGCCTTTCGGCGCCGATATCGTCCCGACTTCACTCCGCCAGTTGGAAGGCCTCGAACCGCCCCAGCGCTTCCTCGATCGCCGGCTTGTGGGAAGCGGCATCGCCCTCGCCGACCCAGTTCCATTGCTGGATCAGCATTTTGCCGGCGGCACGGTCCGTCTTGAGATCGATGGCCGCCACGATTTCCTCGCCCACCAGCACCGGCAGGGCGAAATAGCCGAAAACCCGTTTTTCCTTCGGTACATAGGCTTCGAAGCGGTGATCATAGTCGAAGAAGAGCTTCAGCCGCTTGCGCTGGATCACCAGGGGGTCGAAGGGCGAGAGGATATGCACGAGCTCGGCCGGCGGCGCCTCGGCGGCACTGTCGAGCGTGGCGGGGCTGGCCCAATGCTCGGTCTTGCCC
Organism: Labrys sp. LIt4; assembly: GCF_017813775.1. Classification (NCBI taxonomy): domain Bacteria; kingdom Pseudomonadati; phylum Pseudomonadota; class Alphaproteobacteria; order Hyphomicrobiales; family Xanthobacteraceae; genus Labrys; species Labrys sp. LIt4. Next base: position 289,679 of record NZ_JAGIPY010000005.1, on the reverse strand, counting down.
GCGCCTTCGACCTCGACGGCGACGAGCTCCTTGCGCCGCACCCGGCTTTCGAGGCGCTCGCGCACCGCGCCCTTGCGGCCGGCATCGAGATGGCAGATCGAATCGAGGCTGACGAGGCCCTGCGCACGCAGCGCCCGGTCGATGATGTAGTCGAGCCGCTGGCGCTCGGTCGCCGGCTTGGGCTTGAGGTCCCGCTGCTCGGTCCAGCCGAAATGGCGCTCCATCAGCTCATAGGTCTTCACCATGCCTACCCGGGCGCTGATGGTCAAAACGCCGGTATAGAAGGCGAGCTGCAGCGCCTTCTTGGAAGGCTTGCGGCTGGCCCAGGGATGGGTCTTCTCCACCAGCACGTCGTCGTCGATGTCGCGGATGGTGAGAGGCCCGCTTTTGCGGATCAGGGTCAGGACCTTGCGCAGATCCGATTTTGCCACGCTCTCGAACCAGCCATTGGGCTTGTCGAGATAGGCCTTCATATCGGGCAGGAAGTAGCGCAGGTCCTGCGTGGGAATATAGGACAGCGCATGCGTCCAGTATTCGAATACGGATTTGTCGGCGCTCTGCGCCTGGACGAGGTGGTCGCGGCGGTAATCGGGGATGCGCGTCCACAAGATGTGGTGATGGCTGCGCTCGATCACATTGATGGTGTCGATCTGCACATAGCCAAGATGCGCTGTCGCCGCAGGGGTGGCTTGGGGGCCATCGCCGAAAGGGGCGAGACTGTCGAGGCGCTGAGCCCGGAGCCAGATGCGCCGGGCCTGCGTCTTGTCGATGAAAGGCGGTTTACGGGGCATGGAAGCTTCATTTCAAAGCGGAGCGGCTGGGACCGCGAACGTCCCCGTCCGCTCTTCCCAGCCTTCATGCCCAGCAAGATAAGTTTTCCCGGCCGAGTCGCCAGCCCGGCCCGCCATTTTGTTCACGGAACGTTTCGTCCAGCAGACTCAGGGCACGTAGAGGATCTTGACCTCCCCCGGCCCTGCGGGCCTCGCGATGATGGCGGGCACCTCCGCCAGCTTGACCTCGCGCGAGATCAGTGCGTCGAGATCGAGCGCGCCGCTGGCCACCAGCTCGGCCGCCCGTCGATGCGTGAACGGATTGATGAAGGAGCCGAACACCTTCAACTCGCGGAACAGGATATCGAAGGGCTCGACCGCCACCTTCTCCCCCTGCGCCATGACGCCGAGGATCACCACCGTGCCGCCAGGCCGGGCGAGCTGGAAGGACTGCTCCACCGTCTCAGCCACGCCGGCGCACTCGATCACCACGTCGGCGCCGCCGGGCAGCAGGCCGTCGGGACCAGTGACATTGGCGATGAAGTCGCCCTGGGTGGGATCGATGCTGGCGGTCGCTCCCACACGCTCCGCCAGTTCGCGTTTCACGGCCTGGCGGGTGGAAAGCACCACGCGCGCCGCACCGGCGAGCCTGGCCAGTTGCACCGTGATCAGCCCGATCACACCGCCGCCGAGCACGATCACCGACGAACCAGCCTGGATGTCGGCGATGTCGATGCCGTGCAGGCAGCAGGCGATCGGCTCGCAGAAGGCGCCATGGCTGGCCTTCAGGGACAGCGGCAACTCATGGGCCTGCTGCTGCGGCACGATCACATATTCGGCCAGGCCCCCGTCGCGGTGGATGCCGATGGCGGTGAGATTGCGGCACAGATTGATCCGCCCGTTCTGGCAGTGCACGCAGCGCCCGCACACGATGTTGGGATCGCCCGTCACCCGCATGCCAGGACGAAAGCCCTGCACATCTGGGCCGAGCTCCTCGACGATGCCGCAGAATTCGTGGCCCAGGGTCACCGGCGGCTTGGAAGGAAACTCGCCCTTGAGAAGATGGCGGTCCGTGCCGCAAATGCCGGAGGCCTCTACCCGCACCAGGAGATCGCCCGGACCGGGCTTGGGCCTGTCCACGTCCTTCAGAAAAAGCTCACCCACTGCATCGAGCCGCACCGCCTTCATCGTTTCCTCCTGCAACTTTATAATCTGCGGCCATGCTCCTAGCCCCGGCGCGGCTTGGCAAGACTGGAAGGGCAGATGAGACGAAATTAATCCGACAATATGCCCATGTGGACCAGCCTGCATTTTTGCGGCGGCCCCTTGCCAAATGAGGCAGGGTGCCGTCCCACTTGGATCCGATATTTCGAGAAGCGGGTCTTTCATGTCCGACATTCTGTTGAACGCCGTTGCCGGGGCCCTGGCAGGTGCTGCTACGACATTTGCCATTCTGCGGCTGCGAACGAAAGCCTCAACCGATACCCAGCAAACCCTTGCCACTCGCGAAGCCCCTCCTCCGCAATCTCAGCAATTGCCGGAACAGGAACCGCCCGCGTCCTCCGAGAGCATTCCCGCCGCCATGGCGCGAATCAATCAGAGTTTGGGGCCTCTTGCCGAAGAGGTGAGCCATCCGCGCGAGCTGGTCGATCTGCCCAGCTTTCAGGATGCGCTGGCACAGCTGCAGCGCCCCGACGCAACATTGGAGAGCGTGCAGAATTACGCCCTGGGCGAGAACTGGCCATTCGCCTGTGCCGCCTTCCTGGCGCTCTGTGAGCGGCCGGATCGGCACGTTCTTTCCGAGGCAGTGCTCCGGCACCTGCCCCATACCCGCCCCTATGTGCTGCCCTACGCGCTGCGTTTTCTCACATCTCTGGAACCGCGACCGGCAACCGGCCTTTCCCTGCTCGCCGCGCCGTATTGGTGGCAGCAGAATCCCGTCCTGCCCGGTTTCTTCGAGACCTATTTCGACCGCAGCGCCGAATTGGGCGATACGCCGAGTTTCGGCGCCGGGCTTTCCCTGAACGCCGAGATCGACGCTGCGCCGATCGAGGCCTTCCTGGAAAAGGTCCATCATCCCTTCGCCGCACAATTGCTCGCCGCGCTGAAAACCTGGCAGGCAACGCGCATAGATCGCAAATTCCTCAAGAGCGTCGGTACGCTTTGGGATGACGAGGAGGAAGATAGCCTGCTCGTCTCCCCCGCGGCCTGGCGAAACAGTCTTTCGGCCGCCGAAGCGGCGGTCCGGTCAGCCAAGCCGCGCTCCGTGCTGGTAAGCGGCAAGCCGCGCATCGGGAAGAGCTCGTTCCTGCGTTTGCTCGGCATCCGGCTGCGCGGTGAAGGCTGGACCGTCTTCGCCGCCACCGGCAACGAGCTGATGGCCGATCAGATGTATATCGGCCAACTCGAGGGGCGTGTTCGTCTGCTCGTCAATGCCCTGCATTCCCGCCGAAAGATCATCTGGTTCGCGGGCGACCTCTGGCAACTGGCCGGCAGCGGCATCCATCAGGGCCAGACCGCCAGCATTCTCGATCAGATCATGCCGGCCGTGGTTTCCGGCGATCTCATTTTGATGGGCGAATGCAGCCAGGCGGCAGCGACGCGCCTGTTCCAATCCCGTCCATCCCTGCGCTCGGTGATCGAGGCCGTGCCATTGGATGCCATGAACGAAAATGAGACCAGGGAACTGGCTGCCGAATTTGGCCATCGGATCACCGCGGCAACCGACATTGCGGTCGCTCCACTGGCGGTGTCCGCTGCCATGGAACTTGCCCAACATTATCTGGGAAGCGGCCAATTGCCGGGCGCTGTGCTGGAACTGATCAAGCGCGCCGCAGTCCATTGCCAGCATGCGGGCGAGCCTGAAGTAACCGCCCAAAGCGTCGTCACGACGCTCTCGCAGATCTCCGGCCTGCCGCAAGTCATCCTCGACACCACGCAGAAAGTGGACCTGGCGGATGTCACGCGATTTTTCGCCGGTCGCGTCATCGGCCAGGACGAAGCCGTGAAAGCCGTCATCGACCGCATCGCCATGCTCAAGGCCGGATTGACGGATCCCGGCCGCCCGATCGGCGTCTTTCTTTTCGCCGGCCCGACCGGAACCGGCAAGACCGAACTGGCCAAAACGCTGGCATCCTATCTGTTCGGTTCCCCCGACCGCATGACCCGGCTGGACATGAGCGAGTTCCAGACAGCCGAATCCACCAGCAAGATTCTCGGTCAGCGAGGTGAAACGGGTTCCGACGCCTTGATCGACCGCGTTCGCAAGCAGCCCTTCTCGGTCATTCTGCTCGACGAGTTCGAAAAGGCCCATCCCAATTGCTGGGATTTGTTTCTGCAGATCTTTGACGACGGCCGCCTCAGCGACGCCGACGGAAGGGAGGCCGACTTCCGCCATTGCTTCATCATCCTCACCTCAAATCTGGGGGCCACCGCTCATCGCGGCAGCGGTATCGGTTTCAGGGCACAGTCGGGCGTTTACGGAGAGGATCAGGTTCTCACCACCGTCGGCCAGACCTTCCGGCCCGAATTCGTCAATCGCCTGGACAAGATCATCGTATTCCGGCCGCTTTCGCGCGACCTGATGCGCAGTATCCTGCACAAGGAACTCGCCCTGGTGCAGGAACGGCGAGGCCTGAAGGAACGCAACTGGGCAGTGGAGTGGGAAGCCAGCGCAATCGAGTTTCTGCTCGATCACGGCTTCACGCCGACGATGGGCGCAAGACCGCTCAAACGCGCCATAGACCAGCACCTGCTCGCCCCGCTGGCAGCCACGCTGGTCGAACATCGTTTTCCCGAAGGCGACCAGTTTCTGTTCGTACGCTCCAGCGGCACGGCAATCGAAGTCGAGTTCGTCGATCCCGATGCCGATCCGGCGCAAGCGGGCGTTCCGGAAGCACCGGCCAGCGCTGCGCTTTCCCTACCCGCCATTCTGCTCTATCCGAGCGGCTCGCCCGCGGAGAGCGGCTATCTCGACGCGGCCTGGCAGCAAATCCAGGGCACTCTGAGGGATAGCGCCTGGACCATGCTCGAAGAGGAGTTGCGTGCGGTGATGGCAGATCCTCAGATCTGGTCACGCGCCGACCGCTTCGAGATCTTCACCCGCCTCGAACTCATGGATCGGGTGAAGGAGGCGGCTCGAACCGCCGAGCGCCTCAGCCAGCGCTTCAAGGCCGTTGCGAACCGTACGAGCCGTTCTTCCCGGGAACTGGCATCGCGGCTCGCCCTGCAACTTCACAATCTCCGCGAGGGGATCGAGGACGTTTCGGCTCGAAGCCCGGTGGATGTTCTGCTGCGCGCGGTTCCAACCCTCGATAATGACGCAAACAATCCACATGCCGAGGCCTGGCGCACGAGACTATGGGCAATGTACCGCAACTGGGCGGACAAGCGCCGAATGCAATGGCGCGAATTCCCGTCCCCTGACGGCAAACGGCTCCCGATCTTGCATGTTACCGGATTTGGCGCCTTCCGAACCCTGTTGCAGGAAAATGGGCTGCATGTCCTGGAGGATACAGGCAAGGAAGGCACCGTCCGCTCGGTTGTCCGCATCAGCATTGTCCCGGGCCCAACTTCGGAACTGCCGAGCGGCAAGGAGTATGGCACAGCTGCCGCCCTGCTCGATGCCAACGCCGGCGACCCGGTGATCGTGCGGCGCTATCGCGACGGTCCGGCGCCCCTGGTCCGCGATGTCCGGGGCTGGCGCAGCGGCCGGCTCGACAAGGTTCTCGGCGGTGACTTCGATCTGCTGGGGGCGTCGGCTCCCGCGGAGCGGCAAGATCGGGCGTGAGGATTGCCACTGGTGCTATAGAATGCCGCCATGTCCGACATATCTCCTGATTCTCAGCCCTCCAACGCCCCTGAATGGTCCGTCTCCGAGCTCTCCGGCGCGCTCAAGCGCACGGTGGAGGACGCCTTCGGCTATGTGCGCGTCCGGGGCGAGATCTCGGGCTATCGCGGCCCGGTGGTCTCGGGGCACGCCTATTTCGCTCTCAAGGACGAGGGCGCCAAGATCGATGCGGTGATCTGGAAGGGCAATTTCGCCCGGCTGCGCCAGCGGCCTGAGGAGGGCCTGGAGGTGATCGCCCATGGCCGGCTGACCACCTTCCCCGGCAAGTCCTCTTACCAGATCATCATCGACCGGCTTGAGCCGGCCGGCCTCGGCGCACTGATGGCGCTGCTGGAGGAGCGCCGCCGCAAACTCGCGGCCGAGGGCCTGTTTGACGAGGGCCGCAAGCGCTCGCTGCCCTTCCTGCCGCGGGTGATCGGCGTGGTCACCTCGCCCACCGGCGCCGTGATCCGCGATATCCTGCATCGCATCACGGACCGCTTTCCGCGCCGGGTCGTCGTCTGGCCGGTACGGGTGCAGGGCGAGACGTCGGCCGCCGAGATCGCCAATGCCATCGCCGGCTTCGACGCTCTGCCGGCGGGCGGTACCATTCCGCGCCCGGACGTGCTGATCGTCGCGCGCGGCGGCGGCAGCCTGGAGGATCTGTGGTCGTTCAACGAGGAAATCGTGGTGCGCGCCGCGGCGGCATGCTCGATCCCGCTGATCTCGGCCGTGGGGCACGAGACCGACTGGACGCTGATCGACCATGTCGCCGACCGCCGAGCCCCGACGCCGACCGGCGCCGCCGAGATGGCGGTGCCGGTCAGGGCCGACCTCTTCGCCAACCTGCACGATCTCGGTGCCCGCCTCACCGGCCATGCCCTGCGCATGATCGAGCGCCGGCGCCAGGACCTGCGCAATCTCGGCCGGGCCCTGCCCAGCGGCGAGGTCCTGCTCGCGACGCCGCGCCAAAAACTCGACCTTGCCGCCGGCCGCCTGGTGCATGCCCTCACCCTCAACACCCGCCGCCATCATCAGCGCTACGACGCCCTCACCCGCCGGCTGCTGACCCAGAGCCCCGCCAACCGGCTCGACCGCAGCCGCGACCGCTTCCATGCGGTCGCCGAGCGCCTCGAAGCCTCGGCGCGCATCGCCCTTGCCCGCAAGCGCGAGGCCTTCGCCGGCCGCGCCGCGCAGCTCACGCCACTGCTGCTGTCCCGCCGCAGCGAGGCTGGGCGCGAGCGCCTGCAAACTCTCGCCGGCCGCCTGCTGCAGGCCGCCGCCACGCGCACATCGGCCCAGCGCGAAAGGCTCGATCGTTTCGCCGTGCTCTTGGAAGCCTATTCCTACCAGGGCGTGCTGCAGCGCGGTTTTGCCCTGGTGCGCGACGAGCAAGGCCGCCCCATCCGCAATGTCGCGGCAGCCCAGGCGGCCGCGAGCCTTGACCTGCAATTCGCCGATGGCCATTTCACGGTTGGCAAGGGTATAGCGGCGCCGACCCCAAGCCCGGCGAAAGCCAAGCCGAAAGCCGGACAGGCAGGCCCGCAGCCGAGCCTGTTCGACGATTAGAAACGGCTCTGTTATAGTTTCGAGAAATTCTGCAAACACATAGGCCAGCGCCTCCATGAACCGTCACGAAAGCCGCATGACTTTGCCCGGCGAAGCACAGGTCCAGTACCTCGATTCCGATTTCCGCATTCTCAAGCCGGGCAATTATGTGCGTTGCGCCGTGACGGGCACGCATATCCCGATCGACGAATTGCGTTATTGGAACGTCGACCGCCAGGAAGCCTATGCCAGCCGGGAAGCCGTGCTGGAGCGGCTGAAGGGGCTTGGGGAGATCTGATAAAGCACGCGCAGGAAGCACCGCGGCTGGGACCGCGGACGCCCCGTCCGCTTTTGGAAACGCGCCGCCTGTCGGAAAGGAAGATGCGGACGTGGCCGCCACATTGAACGAAATTCAATGTGGCTGTCGTCCGCGGTCCCAGCCGCAGCGCTCACCCCGCCAGGCGGAAGCGGTTCACCAGGAAATCATGCATCGCGCCCTCGTCGTCGAAGGAAAGCCGGATCGGCACCGTCTGGCTGATCGAGGCAAGGCCGATGCGCGCCGGCCCTCCCGTGAGGCGGGTCATGTCCTTGGTGGTGGTCACGGGTAGGAGCTTGGCCGCCTGCGCCCGCGCCGCTATCCGAGCCGCCTCCTCCTCGCTGAAGGCATGGTGGTCGGCGAAGACCTCCGTCGCGGCGATGATGGCCCCCATATCCGCCAGGGTCTTGAAGAATTTCTCTGGACGGCCGATGCCGGCGAAGGCCAGCACCCGCTTGCCGCGCAGCGACGGGGCCTGCGGATCGAGGCCGATACGGGCCCGGAAGACGGCAATGCTCGAGCCGCGGGCGAAATCGTAGACCGCGGTGCCGGCATCGCCCGGCCCGATCACCACCACCGCCGAGGCAAAGCCGATCTGGTCATGGATATCGGCTCGCAACGGGCCGGCGGGAAAGGCAAGGCCGTTGCCGATGCCCGTCTCGCCGTCGACGGCGATGATCGAGCAATCCTTGTCGAGGGAGGGATTCTGGAAGCCGTCATCCATGATGATGATGCTGGCACCCTGCTCGATTGCAAGGGCCGCCCCGGCAGGCCGGTCGACGGACTTCACCGTCAGAGCCTTGCGGGCCAGCAGCAGGGCCTCGTCGCCCACCTTGTCGGCGGCGTCATCGGGTTTCACCACCAGCGGGCCCTTTTCGCTGCCGCCATAGCCGCGGGTGAGGAAGGCCGGGCGCTGGCCCGCCGCGATCAGGATATCGGCGACCGCCAGCGCCAACGGTGTCTTGCCGGCGCCGCCTAGCGTGAAATTGCCGATGCAGACCACGGGAACGCCGGCCCGGCTGCCCGGCTGGCGCATGCGCGCGGCGACCTTGCCGCCATAGAGACGGGCCAACGGCGCGAGCAGGCGGGCCAGCCAGCCACGCGGCCGGTACCAGAAGGCCGGCGCCTTCAAGCTGATGCGCGGCTTGAGGCTCATGGCCGCCTCGCCCCGAGCGGCAGCAGGGCAGTGAGCGTGCGCTCCAGCGCTCCGGTCAGCGTCGCGATCGCCCTGGCACCCCCCTCGGCGAGACGATCGACTTCCGCGGGTTCGTCCAGCAGCCGCGCGACGGCATCGGACAACTCGGCCGCGCCATGCACCACTACGGCGCCGCCCATACCGTCGAGCGCGCCATAGGCCTCGACGAAGTTCTGGACTTCCGGCCCGTGCAGCACGGCCGCGCCGAGCTTGACCGGCTCGATCGGGTTCTGCCCCCCCTTGCCGAGCAGCGACTTGCCCATGAAGACGATGCGGGCAAGGCGATAGAACACGCCCATTTCGCCGACCGTGTCGGCAACATAGACGTCGTGCCGTGCTTCCAGGGCGATGCCCCGCGAGCGAAGGGCGACGCTCAGTCCCCTTTCCCGCAAGGCAGCAGCGATCGCCTCGCCGCGCTCGGGATGGCGCGGCACGATCAGCGTCAGCAGGCCGGCAAAACGTTCCTTCTGCGCGGCATGCACCTCGCCGGCGAGCGCCTCCTCGCCCTCATGCGTCACCGCCGCAAGCCAGAGCGGGCGGCCTGCCACCGCCTGCCGCAAGCCTTCCAGCACGCCCGGATCGGCAGGCGGCAGCGGCGCGTCGAATTTCAGATTGCCGGTGACGACGACGCGCGGCGCCCCGAGGCTGGCGAAGCGCCGGCCGTCATCCTCGCTCTGCGCGGCGATGAGGTCGAAGCGCCCCAGCAGGGCCGCGCTGGTGCGCGGCACGCGGCACCAGCGCGCGAAGGAACGCGGCGACATCCGCCCATTGACGAGGGCCAGAGGGATACCGGCCGCCTTGATCTCAGCGATCATCACCGGCCAGAGTTCCGATTCCAGGAAACAGACGAGATCGGGCCGCCAGTGATCGAGAAAACGCCCGACATAGGAGGGAATGTCGAGTGGCACGAACTGATGGATCGCCCCGGCCGGCAAGCGCTCGGCCATCAGGGCCGCCGAGGTGACGGTGCCGGTCGTCATCAGGATGCGATAGCCTTCGCCGGCCAGGCGCGTCGCCAGCGGAAGCAGCGTGATGGCCTCCCCGACACTGGCGCCGTGCAGCCAGGCCAGGCGCCCCTCGGGCCGAGGCCGGCCGGCAATGCCGAGGCGCTCGGGCCGGCGCGAAGCGTCCTCCTTGCCGCGGCGCTGGCGCTTGTCCAGCAGCAGGCCGGCGAACGGGCGAAAGCAGCTCGTCGCCAGCCGGTAGGCCTTGAGGCTGAGGGGAAGCGCTACGCTCACGTGCCCGCCTTCACGAAGGTCCGCCCGACCATGGCATAGGCGGTGCGATGCGCCGCATCGAGGGCACTCTCCACCTCCAGGCGCTTTGCCTCCATCAGCGTCTTGTCGGCGTCCTCCGGCACATGCACGAGATCGCCGACCACGAAGGCGCCGCGCGAAAACGGCAGGTTGATCACGGCCTTGTCCCAGGTGGAGAGCTGGATCATGTTGGACGTCGCCACCGCGACCGGCACGATCGGCCGTCCCGACAGCCGCGCCAGCGTAACGATGCCGAGCCCGGCCACGCCGCCGGTGCGCGGCACATCCGCCGTCACCCCCACAGACTGGCCGCCCTTCAGCGTTGCCACCAGCTCGCGCAGGGCCGCCGGGCCCCCCTTGTGGTGCTGGCGCTGGGGCCTGCCGCCCGAGCCGCGCACCAGGCCGAGCCCCAGACGCGTCACCGCAACCGCATTGATCTCGCCATCGCCGTGGCGCGAGATCAGGATGCGGAACTCATGCCCCTCGCGGCGCATGAAGGGCACCAGGAAATGCTGCCCGTGCCACATCGCCACGATATAGGGATATTGATCGCGAATAGGCGCGTAGAGATCGGCCGGGCTGTCGGCAAAGCGGCTGGTGCCGTGCACGAGCTTCAGCCACGCGGCGAGGCCTTCGCCGATGGCCTTCTGCACGAAGCGGGATCGGCCGATATTCTTGATCATGCAGGATTACGAGCGTTTCGTCGTGTCGGTCGTCGGATCGAGCAGACGGTGCAGATGCACGATGAAATAGCGCATCTGGGCGTTGTCGACGCTGGCCTGGGCCTTGGCCTTCCAGGCGGCCTGGGCGCTGGCATAATTGGGGTAGATGCCGACGATGTCGAGACCCTGAAGATCCTTGAATTCCACGCCTTCGATCGAGTTCAGCTCGCCGCCGAAGACCAGATGCAGCAATTGTTTCTGAGGTTCGCTCATCCCATACTCCTATAGCGTTTTCCAGAAAAGCCGACAGGCCTTTCGATCAAGAAAGCGCGCTAAAAACAAAGACTTAGAGAAAAAGACGATTCGGAAGAAAAGTCATTTTGCTCTAAAATCAGTTCATGCCCTCGAACAGGGCAACCAGATCGCCCTGGCGTTCGCGCCCGGCCATCACCAGCGGCCGATGCACGGGGTCGGGGCGGTTATAGACGATCTCCGTGCCGGCCACGGTGGTGAGGCGCCCGCCGGCTTCGTCGAGAATGATGTCGGCGGCCGCGATGTCCCAATCGTGCGAGGACCCCGAAGCGAAAGCGCCGTCGACGCTGCCTTCCGCCACCATGGCGATGCGCAAGGCCAAAGAGGACATCGACGAGGCCCGCGCCACCCGCGGCAAGCTACGTTGCGCCAGATCGAACATCGGCTTGGGTCCGGCAAGGGTGCGGGTGGCAGCGAGGGGTCCCTGGCTGGCCGTCAGCGCGACGCCGTTCTTGAAGGCGCCCAGGCCGCGCGCCCCGGTGTAGAGATCGCCATTGCTGGGACGCAAGAGCACGCCTGCCAGCGGGCGCCCAGCCTCGACCAGCGCAGCCGAGATCACCCATTCGCCATTGCCGGCGATGAAACCCCGCGTGCCGTCGATGGGATCGACCACCCAGACCTGCTGCTTGTCCAGGCGCTCGGCCGTATCGGCAGCCTCTTCGGACAGCCAGCCGATCGCGCTGGAAACATGGCGCAGCCGCTTGGCCAGGTGGGCATCGATGGCCAGATCTGCCTCGGTAACGGGCGACTTGTCGGCCTTGTCGAAGACCCGGGCTCCTTCGCGCGCAAAGCCGAGCCCGATCTCGCCCGCTTCCCTCACAGCCTCGATCAGCAGAGACAACGCCTCGCCCGCACTCAACCCACGGGCCATGCGCCCTGCCCCATCCTTCTCGATCATGGCTCGGATTTAGGCGAGCAGGCCAGCGCGTGCAAGCGAGAACCATGGGTTCGGAGCAGTTGGCCTGGCAAGCCGCCTTACCTGCTTCGCCGGGGCACGTGATAAATCACGGCGGTATATTTCCTGTCGCGCCGCTCCGCCTTCGGGATTCCGCCCAGGCCTTCGGCAATCCGGCGGCTCGCCAGATTCGCCTCTGCGACCGGATATTCGAAATAGCGCACGGCCGGATCCTCGGACGCCCAGTCGGCAAGCGCCCCGACGGCCTCACGGCCATAGCCTCGCCCATGTTCGTCTTCCCGGATCCAGATGCCGAGCTCGGGCGTCCTGCTCCCGGCCCGATGCAGCCCCGCCAGGCCGAGAAACAGTCCGTCCCGCCGGCGGATGACGAAAATATAGTCGCTGCCGACCTCGGCGAGGGTGCCCCAGCTGCGCCAGACCGAGGCAAAGGCCTCGCGCGACGGCAGCGGTTCCCAGGCCATGTATCGCGTCAGGCTCGGCGTGATGCAGGCGAAGATCTCATCGGCGTCATCGGCTTCGAAGGGCCTGAGCAGGAGACGTTCGCTGGCAAGGCCGGCGGGCGGCGGGTCGAGGGGCACATTGTTCTCCGCTCACGAAATGACGGCCTGCCGATGGGCGGGAACCATGACTGACGATATACCCAGGCTGGCCTCAATTTGAGGTCTTCCGGCGATGCGGGCAATCGACAACGGCGATAATGTGCCTTTGGAAAGATTCGTCCAAGAAGGCCGCCGTGATTACCTCCCGCGTAATTGAGACGCCGCCTTCCCCCGGCCATGCTGAGCGGGCCTGAAGCGATCAGGTTTGCCAAGAGGACCCTGTCGATGACCGAACCCGCCACCATTGCCCGCATCTATATCGCCACCTGGAACGAGACCGATCCGGCCCGCCGGCGCGCCCTGCTGGACGCCTCCTGGACGAATGACGCCCTCTATGTCGATCCCTTGATGCGCGGCCAGGGCCATGACGAGATCGATGGCCTGATCGCCGCCGTGCAGCAGCGCTTCCCCGATTTTCGCTTCTCCCTGATCGGCGAGGCGGACGGCCATGGCGACCATGTCCGTTTCTCCTGGCAGTTCGGCCCGGCCGGCGCGGACGGGCCGATCAAGGGCACCGATTTCGCCCGGCTCGACCAGGGGCGTCTGCATCAGGTCAGCGGTTTCTTCGACCAGGTTCCGGCGGCGGCATGAGCGTCCGCAGCAATGCCCAGACCGTCCGTCGCCCGGGCGCCTCGCCACAGGCGAGGGCCGCCCGGGGGATCGGCGACCATCTGCGCGCCTGGCGCCAGCATCGCCGCATGAGCCAGCTCGATTTCGCGCTGGAGGCGGAAATCTCGCAGCGCCATCTCAGTTTCATGGAAAGCGGCCGCTCCAAGCCGAGCCGCGAAATGGTGCTGCATCTGGCCGAGAGGCTGGAAGTGCCGCTGCGCGAGCGCAATGCCCTGCTGCTCGCGGCCGGCTATGCGCCCATCTATCAGGAGCGCGGGCTGGACGATCCGGCCCTCGCCCCGGCCCGCGAGGCGATCGACCTCGTGATCGGGGGACACGAGCCCTATCCCGCCCTCGCCGTCGACCGCCACTGGACGCTGGTCGCCGCCAACAAGGCGGTCGCACCCTTGCTGGTCGGGGTTGCCGACAAGAGCCTGCTGGAGCCGCCGGTCAATGTGTTGCGCCTCGGCCTGCATCCCGGCGGCCTTGCGCCCCATACCGCCAATCTGCCCGAATGGCGCGACCACCTGCTCGAACGCCTGCGCCAACAGATCGCCGTCAGCGGCGACGAGGTCCTGGCCCGGCTCCTGGAAGAGCTTTCCGCCTATCCGGCGCCGGCCTCGCGCCCCAAGCCCCGCGCCGACCTCGGCGGCATCGTCGTGCCTTTCGAGCTCAGGACACCGCAGGGCCTGATGTCCTTCTTCTCGACCACCACCGTGTTCGGCACGCCGGTCGACATCACCCTGTCGGAACTGGCGCTGGAATGTTTCTACCCCGCCAATGCCGAGACGGCGGAGATTCTCAAGCGGGCAGCGTTGTGAGAGGGAGCGTGCGAGATCGGAGGGTCGATCTCCCGATCAACCATTTTGGAAACGCTGAGGGTGAGAGAGGGCGAAGACGGTCGATCGGGAGATCGACCCGCCAATCCCGCGTCCGCCCCGGAAGGTAAGTATCTATTCGCAGGGACACCTGTTCCAGACATCTCTGTCTTTGCATAGAAAACGGGCGGGTCCCCGCCCTCGCCCACCCGGAAGCTGGAGGTCGCCTTCTCCCGGGAGAACGAGGCCGAAACCCGCCCGTCATTCCCCTCGCTGAGGGGAACGCGTGATGACGAGAGCAAAGCGCGTTTAGACGCTTGCTTGCTCTCATTCTTTGGTTCGAGGCATCTTTGCGATTCTTGGCGTGACCACCAAATCGCAAAACGCTTTAGGCTGCCTTGCTCTCAGCCGGCGCATCCAATGTCTGCAGGACTTCGAAGCCTTCGAAGACGGGATGGCCGAGCGTCAGCGCCGGGCCCTTGCCGGCATTGCGATGCGACAGGCGGAAGGCCTCCGACTGGGTCCAGGCCTCGAAATCGGCCTTGGAGCGCCAGACCACATGCGAGGAATACAGCACATGGTCCTCCCGCTCCGGACCGCGCAGCAGGTGGAACGAGACGAAGCCGGGCAGCTTGTCGATATGCACTTCGCGATCGCGCCAGACGGTCTCGAAATCCGCGGTGGATTCCTTCTTCACCTGGAAGCGATTCATGGCGATGAACATGGGACTTTCCTTTCGTTGAACTTACTTGGCTCGTGTGTAGTTGATCGGCAGAATCGTGTTGAAGCGCCCGCCAGGCGGCGGCGGCGGCGATAGGCTGCGAATGACTGCGACAGCAGCAGCGTCCAGGTCCGGTTCCCCGGTACTCTTCACGAGCCGAACGTTTCCAATCGTGCCCTGGCCGGTCACGACGAAGCCAACCTTGGCTTCACCGGTAGCCCCCCGCGCCTGGGCACTTGCAGGATAGCGCTTTCGGGCACGCGCCTGCGCGACCAGGATCGCGCCATAGGCCTGCTTGGTTGCCCCGCTTGTCGCGGCATTGCTGCTGGCACCGATATCCGAGATGGCTCCCTCGCCTCCCCGTTGGATCTTCGCCTTCGTCGTCTTATCGTCCAGCTTGGCCAATGTCTTTTGATTGGGCTGCGGTTTGACCACTGGTTCCGATTTCTTGCGAACATCCTTTACCGGCTTGAGCTTTTCGGCCTTCAGAGGCTTCGGCTTTTCTGGCTCAGGCCGGAGGGGAGCGATCTTGGCGGGCTCCGTCGCAGGAACAATGACGGGCGCACGGGTAACGACATCCGGACTGGTCGTCGTGACGATTTCCGGGGCGAGTGTTGCCAATTGCTGCGGCATAGGCACAGTGGGCGTGTCGACCGGATCCTGCGAGGGGGTCTGTTCCGGCGGAACGACATCGGGTTGAGGCGGGGGAGCCACCATCTCAGCCATCACGGCATCCGGCGGCACAATCTCGGCCGTATCTTCGGGAGCCGTCTCGCCTTGTTCGTTGAGCGTTGTGACTTCCTTGGCGATCTCGGCGCTGTCATTGTTGACCATGTCATTCGAAGGCGCCGGCATCAGCGATGCTTCCATCGGGCGGTCCAGGCGCGTCTCAACCCCGTCATGCGGCACCATCACCCAGGCACCGGCGAAGGCCGTCAGATGCAGGAGCGCCGCTCCCGCGATCATCGCGATGCGCCAGTCCCTGAAGATGCCCGTCGCCGTCATGGCTTGGACGTCGGTTTGGGCGCCGCATTGTCGGCCTTGCCGATGAAGGCAAGCTGGCTGACGCCGTTGCGGCTGAGAGCGGCCATCAGATCCAGCACCTTCTCATAGGGCACGCTGGCATCGGCGCGGATATGGGCCATCACCTTGGGATCGGCGGCGAGACGGGCACGGATATCGGTGTCGAAAGCCTCACCGCTGCGGGCTTCCTGCCCGATATAGAGGGAGCCGTCCGCCTTGATCGAAACCACCAGCGGCTCCTTGGTCGGCGACATCGCCGCCACGCCACTCGCCTTGGGCAGGTCGACCTTGACGCCAGCTGCCAGCATGGGCGCCGTCACCATGAAGACGATGAGCAGCACCAGCATGACGTCGACGAACGGGGTGACGTTGATGTCGGAGACAGCCTTGGGCGCCCAGGACGCCTCGCTGCCTTCGGGTTCCTGGAGGGAGAAGCTCATTCTGCCGCCTCCCTGAAATCGGCGGCCTTGACCGGCGTGCCGCGACGCGACGCCATCACTTCGGCTTCATGGCGCAGGATGTGCTCGAACAGGCGGCCGAGGCCGGCCATGCCCTGGGACAGGCGGTTATAGGCGATGAGGGCCGGGATCGCCGCAACCAGGCCGAGCGCCGTGGTGAACAGAGCCTCGGCAATGCCCGGCGCCACGGTGGCCAGCGAGGTATCGTTGGCACCGGCGATGGCAGAGAAGGAGTTCATCACGCCCCAGACCGTGCCGAACAGGCCGATGAAGGGCGTCACTGCAGCGATGGTGGCAAGGATCGACAGGCCAGCATCGCTGGCACCGACCAGGCCGCCGGCGGCCTCGCGCATCGCCCGCTCGATGCGCGCCCGATATTCGCCGCCGGTCTCGCCGGGTACCGAGAGCGCCGCCGATTGCTGCCCCTGAACCAGCAGCGCCGCGTTCACGGCAGGCGCAGCGGCAAGGCCCCGGCTGGTGGCGGCCCGCAGCAGCCGGCGGAGCCTGGCCTGGCGTCGCACCGTCTCGAAGCCCAGCCCCCAGGACAGCACCGAGGACAATACGAGAATCAGCATGACGGCCTTCACCACCGGATCGGCGTTGAGCAGCATATTCGCGAAGGAAAAATGCGTGGCGGTTTCGGTCATGGCGCTCTCACTTTACTCGCTGGGACACGGACGGGCGGGCATTCTCACTTGAAGAATTTGGGGCCCGCCTTCGAACTGACGCTGACTGCCTCGAGGCAGGAAGGAGCCCCTGCCTTGCCATTGGCGAACTGGCAGGTCGGCACGTCGTTGAGCAGGATGCTGCCGATGCCCTCGCAGGCGAGCCCGGCGACATCGAAGGCCTTCACAATGGTCTTGCTGGCCGGAATCGGGGCGAGATCGACGGCCAGACGCTTGGCGACCACCCCGTCCGCACCGAACATCACCAGATCGGCGCGCAGGCTCTGCACCGCTTCCGTCCGCCCGTTCACCAGCACCATGGTCAGCCGGCAATTGCCGTTCTGGGTCTCGAGCTTGTTGAGGTCGATCGACACATCGGCGGCCAGGGCCGGCAGGGGCGCCAGAACAGGCGCCAATACGGCGAGAACGGCGGCGAAGCGGGACAATTTCATCATGCGGCTTGGTCCTGTGGAACGGCGTGCACGATGCGGGGGCCGCCATCCGGGATGGCGGTACCCACGCGCACCTTGAAGACACGCTCGATGAGGGAAGGGGTAAGGGTTTCGGCCATGACGCCCTGCGCCGCTATGCGGCCGCGATCGAGCACCAGCGCATCGTCGCCATAGATCGAAGCCAGCGTCAGATCATGCAGGGTGACCACCACGGTCGCGCCCTGTTTCGCCAGTTGCCGGGCCTGGCCGAGCAGGCGGTGCTGGTGTTCGGGGTCGAGGCTGGAGACCGGTTCGTCCAGGATGACGAGATGCGGCTCGCCCGCCATGCTGCGGTCGAAGATCTGTGCCGCGGCCTTGGCGAAGGCCACGCGCTGGCGTTCGCCGCCGGAGAGCATGGTGACGGGACGGCGGGCCAGGGATGCGAGATCGGCACCGGCAAGCGCCGCCGCAATTGCCGCCTTGTCCCGCGCGGCGCGCGGCGTGCCGGCATGGCAGAGCCGGCCGAGGGCCACGATATCCTCGACGCTATAGGCAAAGGGACAATCGAAATGCTGCGCCATATAGGCGCGCTGGGCCGCCATCGCTGCCGGGCGCAGACCGGTGAGCGGAGCCCCGCCGAACTCGATCCCGCCTTGGGCCGTCTTGATGGCGCCGCTGATGGCGGCGAGCAAGGTCGTCTTGCCGGCGCCGTTCGGCCCCATCACGATGAGAACGCGGCCGGCTTGGGCCGCGAACGAGACCTCGTGCAGCACCGGGCGGCCGTTGCGCTCGACCGTGAGGCCGCGGACCTGAAGATTGCCGGTTTGGAGATTGCCGACCTCAAGGCTCATGCGCGCTGGGCCTTCTTCAGAATGGCGATGAAGATCGGCCCGCCGATCAGACTGGTGACGAGGCCGATCGGCAGCTCGGCCGGCGTGATCGCGACGCGGGCCACCGTATCGGCCAGCACCACCAGGGCAGCGCCCAGCAGGGCCGAGGCCGGCAGCACGAAACGGTAGCGCTGCCCGCCCAGCAGGCGCACGCAATGGGGCGCGATCAGGCCGACGAAGCCGATCAGGCCGGTGAAGGCGACGGCCGCGCCGATCGCCAGGGCCGTCGCCGCGATCACCATGCGCTTGAGATGGACGGTGTCGACGCCGGAAAGAAAGGCTTCGCTTTCGCCGAGCGTGAAGGCGTCGAGCCCGCGGGCCTGCCGGGCCATCAGCACCGCCGCAATCCCGAGCGCCGCGCCCGCCGCCAGCACGGCGACCCAGTTCGCGCCCGAGAGCGACCCCATCATCCAGAACTGGATCGAGCGGAGCTGGGTGTCGTCGGCGATGGTGATGAACAGGCCGATCACGGCCATGGCCAGGGCGTTGATGCCGATGCCGGCCAGCAGGAGATTGGCGATGCTGACATGGCCATCACGGTCGCGCGCAATGCGGTAGGTGATCACCGTGGTCAGGCCGCAGGCTGCCGCTGCCGCGACCGGCAACGCATAGCTGCCGAGACCGCCGGTGCCGCCGACATGTTCCAGCAAGACGATGCCGGCGACCACAGCGAGGATGCCGCCGGACGCCGCCCCCGTTAGGCCGGGATCGGCCAGGGGATTGCGGAAAAGGGCCTGCATGCCGGCACCGGACATGGCCAGCCCCGCCCCGACCAGCGCACCCAGCAGCACGCGCGGCAGGCGGATATTGACCAGGATGCCCGAATAGAGGTCCCAGCTTCCGGTCGCCGTTGAGAACCAGGTCGAGACCGGAATGCGCACGCCGCCGAAGCTGAGGCCCATCGCCAGGGCGGCTGCGAGCAGCAGCGCCAGGCCGGCCTGCACCAAGGCCTCCCGCCGGCGCGGCGAAAGAGCTTGGGAAAGGCCTCGCGGTGTGGCTTGCACCAGACTCATCGCCCTACCCCGAGAACCGGTCCGGATGCAGGCGCCGCGCCAGCGACTGGATCTGCGTGGCCGCCGACGGCCCGAAACTGAACAGTGTGGAAAGGTCAGTCTCGACCAGCCGGTCGGGCCGGCCCGCAAAGGCCGAGCTCAACCCCAATTGCTCAAGAAAGACCGCCGCGCCGCCGGTGTTGGAGACGACCGCGCTGTCGGCCAGGATGAAATCCGGCGGCGTGGCGGCGAGCACCTCGCGCGACACAGGCTTGAACAAGGGGAAGTCGCCGAAGGCATTGGCGCCGCCGGCCAGGGCATAGGTGGCATCGACCAGTCCCATCTTGCCGCCTGCCATCGGCGTGCCCCCGTCGATGGAACGGATGAAGCCGATCCTGGGGTGGCTGGTGATGCCGTCGAGGCGCCTGGCGACATCGACCATGGTGCCGCTCACCGTGCCGGCCAGCGCTTCGGCCTCCTTCTCGCGCCCGAGCAGGGCGCCGACATGCTTGATCTTGGCGGCCATGCCCTCCCCGTTCAGGGGGAAGGAGACGATCTCGATACGCAGCCCCGTACTGCGCAACTGCTCGACTGCGGTCGGCGGTCCGAGATCGCGATTGGCGATCAGGATGTCCGGCTTGAGGGAAAGGATGCCTTCCACAGAGATCTGCCTGAGATAGCCGATGGACGCCAGTTTGGTCACCTCGGGCGGCGCCTTGGAGGTGGTGTCGACGCCCTGGATGACCGAGGCGCCGGCCAGCCTTGCCACGATCTCGGTGACATCCGCGCCGGCACAGACCACACGCTGGACGCCTTCGGCGCGCGCCACGGTCGGCAGGGCCAGCAAGGCGAGTGCGCCGACCAGGACACCACGGCGATTGAGTTCGGACGTTCCCATCATCGCCTCCTCACTTGCCCGCGAGCTTGACGGTGAGCGCGAACTTCGCCGCCAGACCCGTGGAATAGTCGGAATTGAGGAACGCCTTGTAGCGGCGGTCGAAGATGTTATCGACCGCCAAGCTGGCGCTGACATTGTCGCTGTATCTGTAGCTGGCGAAGACGTCGACTAGGCCGTAGCCACCGCTCGGCTCGGTCACCTTGCGGGACGTCGCACCGACCAGGGTGACGCGCGAACCGATGGTCAGACGGTCATCCAGGAAGCGCAGGCCCACGGTGCCGCTGATCTTGTTCGGTGCTACCGAGTTCAGTGGCTGGTCGGTGACCCGATTCTTGCCGTTGGTATGCGATCCGGCGACCGATACGAAGCCGCCGCCCCAGTCATAGGCCGCCTCGAGCTCGACACCCATCAGGCGAGCCTTGGCGATGTTCTGATATTGCTGCGTGGGGAAGCAGATCTGCGGATTCGGGTTGGGAACGTTGCAGAGGAAAGGTGGAATACCTGGAAAGCCCGGCACATAGGGCGCCCCGGCGACGATGTCGATATAATCGTCGACATTGTTGACGAAGCCGTTCAGCTTGGCGCGGAAGGTATCGCCATCCCGGAAGACATTGTCATACTTGGTGTTCACGCCGATCTCGAAGGTGTGGCCGACTTCCGGCCGCAGGTTCGGGTTGGGCTTGATCGGGAAGGACGGGATGGGATGGATGCCGTCCATGAGCGTTTCGCTGATCGAAGGCGAACGATAGCCTTCGGCGTAGGTGCCGTAGAGTTCCATGCCCTTGATCGGCGTTACGCCGATGGTGATCTTGGGCGACAGATGACTGCCGTCGGACTCGTATTTGCCGCCTTCCAGCTGGTAGTGATCGTAGCGCAGGCCTCCAACCACTCGGAGCCAGTCGCCGTAGCGAACCTCGTCCTGGACATAGGCGCCGAGAAGACGTCTCGTGCCCGATGGGGTGAAGGCTGTAACGAAGCCACCGGCGCCGTCCCGTGTCTCGACGCGGTCGAAGGCGGCATCGACGCCATAGGTCAGGGCGTGGTCGAAGGACCCCGTCGAGAAGCGCGACGTATTGTAGATGTCGAAGCCGAACGTCCCGACCTTGTCGGAAAGCTTGTCGCCCGGCTGCACGCCTAGGCTGGCATAGGTCCCGGGAACGATGATCGTCTTTTCATTCTCGGTTTCCGAGTAATAGACCTTGGCGTTGAAATTGATCAGCGGATTATCGGGGCTCTCGAATTTGTAGCCGGCCGTGAAGGTCGAGGTGACCACGTCGTTGCGCCAGCGTGAATTGCCGCGGCTGGTATTGTTGTTGTCGAAATCGAACTTCTGGCTCATCGCACTCAGGCTGACGGTCTGGCCGTCGCCCGGATGATAGTTGAACTTGAGAAGGCCGCCGAAATTGTTCTTGCCGGTATAGGTGACGCGATCATTGTTGCCGTCGCGATAATCGCCGGCACCGCGATAGATGAACTGGCCGTAAATGTCGGCGACCGTGCCGAAGCGCATGCCGGCCGAGGTCGAGGTGAAGGCGCCGAGGCCATTGGAGGATACGCCGACTTTCTGCTCCACGCCCCAGTTCTGGTCGGGGGTGAGGATGGAGTCGATCCCGCGGGTGGTGAAGGAGGCCACGCCGCCAATGGCGCCCGAACCATAGAGATTGGAGATCGGGCCGCGCACGATGTCGATATTGTTGATGAACTCAGGCTCGAGATAGAAGCTGCCCTGCGCATTGTGGCCGGTGATCTGATAGTCCTGCCGTGCGCCGTCGACCAGGACGTTGACGCGCCCGAAATCCTGCAGGCCGCGAATATTGATCGACTGCATCGGATCGTTCGAGCTCACCTGGGTGGCGACGCCCGGCACCGTCTTCAGCAGGTCTGAAACCGAAGCAGGCTGGGCCCGGTCGATCTCCGCCTGGGTGATCTGGCTGACGCCGCCCAGCGTGTCGATCAGCTTCTCCGAGGTCTTGGTCGCGGTCACCGTCACCGTATCGAGCACCACCGGCTCGTCGGCCGCGGCAGCCTGGCCCGCCGGTGCCTGCTGGGCGCGCGCCAGCGTCACGCTTCCCGCCAGCAAGGCAAGAGCAGCTACCGTCGCAAGGCTGCGACTGCGCATGTAATTCGACCTGACCATCTCGGCTCCGCAACGTATAATTATTCAAAACTGCGCTGCAGATAATTTATCTTGTAGAAGCAGACGCCGTTTCATACAATTTTGAGCGATTTGCGGCAGCAAACAGGACGTGTCAAGGAATTAATGCTTGATTTTATTAGCATAATTTGCGCAGTTTTTCTTTATTCTAAACTGCATAATTCCTTTTGATGCCTAGTTTTGAACTTTTCTATTTTGCGCGGATCAGAACCGAAGGAAAGAAGGGAAATGAGCGAGTTAAAACAACGGTGGCAAGCTCTCCGGGAAAGTCAGTCCGGATTGCGCATTCGCGATGCCGCGGCGCAATTGGGGGTTTCGGAAGCTGCCCTGCTGGAGACCCGGATCGGCGATGGCGTGAAGCGCCTGTCTGTCCGGATCGACGCGCTCTGCGCTGCCCTGCCACATCTGGGTACCGTGATGTCGCTCATCCGCAATGAGTCGGCCGTACACGAGAAAGATGTGGCCTTCCCAACCGCAACCAGCTCCGATGGCGAGATTCGTTTCAACGGCCCGGGATTTGACCTTACCTTGATACCATCATCGGTCGCGCACGCTTTCTATGTGGAGGATGCCAACCCCAAGGGGCCGTTGCGCAGCATCCAGTTGTTCGATGCAGCGGGCGGTGCGCTCTGGAAGATCTATGCGCGCGACAAGGCCGATCATGCCGCTTTCGAGCGGCTGCTGGCCGACCTTGCCTGGCCGGAGGACGTGCAGCCCATTTCCTTCTCGCGTCCTGCCGCAACAGCGGCGGATCCCGCTCCGGCCGGCGCCCCGGTAGGTCTTCAAGCTCTGCTGGAAGCCGCGGCTGCCGAGGCCATTCCGGTCAGGCTGGAAGTCGCCAATCACGGCGTCAGGCAGAGCCATTGCGGGCCGCTGGTGCGGATCGTCAGGATGGGACCCTGGCTCAACGTGCTCGATCCCGGCTTCGACTGGCACCTCAACGAAAAGCCTCTGTCGGGCGGCAGCATCGAGCCCGGCGACAGGCCGAGCCTGGTTCTGCACCTCGCCTCGGGCGGCGAGGCCGCGCGGCTGCAGGCCGATACCGGCGCGACGGCGGATCAGCTGGCGGCCTGGCGTGGCATCCTGCAGAAGGTGGTGACCTCATGAACCAGGCCGTGACTGCGCGCCTCACCGGCGCCATCCCCACCCTCGCCTCGCTCAGCTTCGAGGAGACCACGCAGTTCTACCAGAGGCTCGGCTTCGAAGTGTTGCACAGCGACATTTCCTTCCTGCTCCTGCATCGCGACGGCGTGCGCGTCAGCTTCTGGCTGACGGGCAACCGCCGGGTACCGCAGGCCACCAGCTGCTGGCTGGAAGTCACCGGCATCGCAGCGCTCTACGAGCATTTCAACGCGCTCAACATCGTGCACCGCAAGGGGCACCTCGAGGCCAAGCCCTGGGGAACCCGCGAATTTTCGATCACGGATTGCCACGGCAACCTGATCCGCTTCGCCGAGCAATTGCAGGAACACTGAGCCTCCGACAGGCGGCATCCCCGGTTCCGGTTCGGACCACGCTCCGAACGGAGCCGGGGCACATTGCTTACACCGTCACCACGACCTTGCCGAACTGCTGGTTGCTCTCCAGGAAGCGGTGGGCCTCGACGATATCGTCGAAGGCAAAGGT
Source organism: Labrys sp. LIt4 (assembly GCF_017813775.1). Lineage (NCBI taxonomy): Bacteria > Pseudomonadati > Pseudomonadota > Alphaproteobacteria > Hyphomicrobiales > Xanthobacteraceae > Labrys > Labrys sp. LIt4. The sequence continues at coordinate 265,991 of NZ_JAGIPY010000005.1, read as the reverse complement.
CCGGGCGATCGCGGGACGGAGCGCGCCTATTCGTACCCCGTCGAGAATGAATGTCTTGGCGGCGTCGAGGCGGGCTGGGTTGCCCGTGATCTCGTGAACGAGATAGCCGCGCAGCGTCAGGCTCTTGCTCAATACGGTGAACAGCGGAAAAGGGGTCGGCTCGCTGCTGAGGCCGCCATATTCGATCAGTAGGCCGCCACGGGCCATGGCGGCCATGAGCGGTACGAAGAGCGGGCCGCCGATCGCGTCGAACACCACGCGCACCGCCTTCGGGCCCGCGATCGCCCTCAGGCGTGTTTCGACATCCTCCTCCTCGGCAGCAATGACATCACCGGCGCCATGGTCCCGCAGGGCCTGTCGCTTGGCGGAGCGCCGGGTGATCGCGATCGGCCGGGCGCCGAGATGATTGGCGATCTGGATCGCCGCCAGTCCCACGCTGCTCGAGGCAGCCGTGATCGCGACGAAATCCCCCGGCTGGATCCCGGCAATGTCGATCAGCGCACCATAGGCCGTGAGATATGGCATCCAGAGCGCCGCGGCATCGGCCCAGCCGAGCGACGGCGGGTGCTTGACGACAAGTTCAGCGGGAAAGGTCGCCAACTCGCCATAGGCAGGCCAGCGCGCCATCGATTGGGGCGGGATGATGCTGACGGCATCGCCAAGCGAGAAGCCACCGACGCCGGCGCCGATGCTTTCGACTACGCCCGCAGCCTCCAGGCCGAGCCCCGAGGGCAGGCTCGGCGTCTCGATATAGTTGCCCTGGCGCAGCAAGGCCTCCGCGCGGTTCAGCCCCAGTGCCTTGACCTGGATGCGGATCTCGCCCCGGCCCGGCAGCGGAAGCTCTGCTTCCTCGATGTGCAGCACTTCCGGGCCGCCATGGCGATGGAAACGAACGATTCGGGACATCGACATAACTCCTAATCAATTGAACTGAATGAGTTATGCATCGGCGATTTTTCGCGATAAATGACAGTTCTGGCAGTGCAGAAGAAACCATTGGTTCGGAATTATGGATCGCCTCGCGAGCATGGCCGTCTTCGTCAGGGCCGTCGATCTCGGCTCCTTCGCGGCGGCAGCCGCCGCCCTCGATTTGTCGGCGCCGATGGTGGGCAAGCATGTCCGCTTCCTGGAAGAGCGCCTGGGCGGCCGCCTGCTCAACCGGACCACTCGCCGCCAGAGCCTGACGGAATTCGGTCGGGCCTATTATGAGCGATGCCGTATCGTGCTCGCCGAAGCCGAGGCCGCGGACGCCCTCGCGGCGGACCAATTATCCGAGCCGCGGGGCAGGCTGCGCATCGCCATGCCCGCTTTGTTCGGGCGCCACTGCATCATGCCGGTCCTGATCGAGCTTGCGCGGCAGCATCCCGCCCTCGAATTCGATCTCTCGCTCGGCGATCCCATCATCGATCTTGCCGAGAACGGCTGCGACCTGGCGATCCGCACCGGCCCCCTCGACGACAGGGCCGGCATCATCGCGCGGCGCATCGCGCGCCAGCGCATGATCCTGTGCGCCGCCCCAAGCTACCTGGCCGATCAAGGCACGCCGGCACAGCTCGACGACCTCGCCGGACACCCCTGCATCATCTATCGCCGCTCGGGCCGGATTCGCCCCTGGCTTTTCCCCGCCGCGCAAGGACAGACGCGGGAGTTCATGCCGAATGGACGCTTACGGCTGGACGATCTCGCCGCCATCGCCGACACGGCGGCGGCCGGCATGGGGCTGGCCTGGCTCCCCTCCTGGCTGGTCCGCGAACAGCTCCAGGCCGGCGCCCTAGTCAAGCTCCTGCCGGATCAGCCGGACTATCTCTATGATGCCTACGCGTTATGGCTTGAAACGCCGCATCTGCCGCTGAAGGTGCGCGTGACGGTCGATGCCCTGGCAGCAGCCCTGCCGGCGATGATGGCCTGACGACTTCAGAGCCAGCGCCAGAGGCAATCCGCCATCAGCCCCGCAAACAGAATGGCGCCGGCATCGCGGTTGGAGCGGAAGAGGACCAGACACAGGGCGCCGTCGCGATGATCGAAGCGCACGACCTGCTGGGCGAGGTGGAAAGCAAAGCCGGCAAGGCCGAGATAGGAGAGGAGGCCGGCACCGTTGGCAGCCAGGGCGAGCCCGATCAGGAGGACAGCACCGGCGTAGAAGGCACCGACCGCGCCGCGCGCCTTGTCGCCGAACAGCAGCGCCGTCGAGCGTACGCCGACGATCGCATCGTCTTCCTTGTCCTGGCAGGCATAGATGGTGTCATAGGCGATCACCCACAGCACCGATCCGGCAAACAGCAGCAGGGCCGGCAGGGCCAGCCCAGCGGCAGCGCCCGCCCAGCCCATCAATGCGCCCCAGGAAAAGGCAAGGCCGAGAACGGCTTGCGGCCAGGAAGTGATCCGCTTCATGAAGGGGTAGATGGCCACCACCGCCAGCGAGGAAATGCCCAGCAGCACGGCGAAACGATTGAACTGCAGCAGGATGACGAGGCCAGCCAGGGCCTGGGCCGCCAGCCAGACCGTGGCGGCAAGGGCGGTGACCTGTCCCGACGGGATCGGCCGCGAGCGCGTGCGCTCGACCTTGTCGTCAATGTCCCTGTCCACGAGATCGTTGAGCGTGCAGCCGGCGCCACGCATGATGAAGGCGCCGCTGAGGAACAAGGCCAGATGCCAGAGCGTCTGGCCGACGGCGCCATGATGGAGGGCAGCCAGGGCCGCCGACCACCAGCAGGGCCACATCAGGAGCCAGCCGCCGATCGGACGGTCGGCGCGAGAAAGGCGCAGAAAAGGCCGCCAGGCGGACGGCGCGTGGCGGTCGACCCAGTTGCCGGAAGGCGCGTCGGCCACCTTGTTCGCCAGCCCGGTCGGACCAGCCTCGGTGGATAGCAGCCCCATGCCGGCGATCTCCCCTTACTGCAGGCGCAGATTGACGGGCGGCTTGGGCGCAGCGGGCCCGCCGCCGCCACGACCCGGCTGCGGTGCAACCTGCTGGCGCGGCGGATGCGAGCAGATCTTGGCCTTGGTCTTCTGGGTCTGGGTCAGGTCGGCCGTGATCTGCTTGATGTTCTCGTCCGTGATCGAGCAGAATTCCTTGTTGGACTGCATGTAGTCCAACATCTTCTTGTCATTCTCGATATAGGAAGAGAGGCTACCGCAGAACTCGTTGAATGTCTTCTTGGCCTGCTCGAAGGTCTTGGGCCGCCCGCGCTTGTTGATCGCCTGCAAATTGGTCGCGATCTTCGTCCGGCGATCGATCATCGGCTGCAGGTCCTTGTTGCAGAACTGATTGCCGATCGGAGCCGACTCCTGCGCTGCGACCGGCGCTGCGGCCAGCAAGGTGCCGGCGACGAGGGAAATCGAAACGAGACGCAACATGAGGACATCCGCAAGATTGGTGGTGACACTCTCGATACAGAGGAACTATTGATCTCGCAAGTTCGGGGCGGCTTGATGGCGTATCCGCCCCCTGTTTTTGCGGTGTGTTTTGTAATTCGAACGTGACGGCAGCAACCGCAATGACGCTTCGAAACAAAGAATTGCAGCAAATGAGCGTTCATGCCCGGACGCGCTTTGCTCTCGAGAAAAAAGACCCGGTACATGGCCGCCTATGATTTTCTTTCCGTCCGGCTTTTCGTCGATGCGCCGCTCGGCGAAGGACAGAGCGTTGCGCTCGACAAGACGCAGCAGAACTATTTGGGCAATGTCCTGCGCCTGAAGTCGGGCGCCCGCATCCTGGTCTTCAACGGTACGGATGGCGAGTTCGCTGCCGCCGTCACGCATGAAGGCAAGCGCATCGGCCTGGAGGTCGAGGAGCAGACCCGGGCCCAGACCCCGATGCCGACGCTGCGCTGGCTGTTCGCGCCTCTCAAGCATGCAAGGCTCGACTATATGGTGCAGAAGGCGGTGGAGATGGGCGTCGGCACCATCGAGCCGGTGATCACCCGCCGCACCCAGGTTTCCCGGGTCAATCTCGAGCGCATGCGGGCAAACGCCATCGAGGCGGCCGAGCAATGCGGCGTGATTTCCGTGCCTGAGATCAGGGCGGAGCAGAACCTGATGCGCCTTGCCGAGCACTGGGATCCCGATGTGCATCTGATCTTTTGCGACGAGAGCGCCGCGATCGCCAGCCCGCTCGAGGCGCTCGCCGCCGTCCCCAAGGGCTCCCTCGCCGTGCTGATCGGTCCGGAAGGCGGCTTCGACGATACCGAGCGCAGCGCGATCGGCCGGATAGCCTCCCACACCCGCCTTTCGCTCGGCCCCCGCATCCTGCGGGCCGACACGGCGGCCGTGGCGGCACTCGCCCTCGTGCAGGCCGCCCGCGGAGACTGGCGCTGAGGGTGCGAGGCGCCTTCACGGATATTTGACCCGCAGCATAGGTGCGGCATCGGTGTGCGGATCTCCAGATCGGCACCCTCTTTCGACAAACGTCTTGCGCCTAAAATGCCGATCTGGAGATCCACGCACCTTGTTTGGCGCCCGCTCACACTTTTGACGCGATCTTGTGTCGGCGCCTGATTGTTTTCCCGGATGGCACTGTCTATGGTCCGGGCCGTTTTGTAAGGTTCTGCCCGCATGGCCCGCGACGTAATCGATTCAACCCCCATTGGCTCGCGCGACGAACTCGTCGCCTGGATCGAAAAGGGCGTCAAACCACCGTCCCAATTCCGCATCGGCACCGAGCACGAGAAGTTCCCCTTCCGGGCGGTCACGCATCAGCCGGTTCCCTATGAAGGTCCCAACGGCATCCGGGCGCTGCTCGAGGGCATGCAGGCCATGCTCGGCTGGGAACCCATCATGGAAGGCGAGCATATTATCGGCATGCTCGACATCACCGGCGGCGGCGCCATCTCGCTGGAACCCGGCGGCCAGTTCGAACTCTCCGGCGCGCCCCTGAACTCGATCCACCAGACCTGTTCGGAGATCCACGCCCATCTCGCCCAGGTGCGCGAGATCGGCGCCCCGCTCGGCATCCGCTTCCTGGGCCTCGGCATGTCGCCGGTATGGACGAGGGAACAGACACCACGCATGCCCAAGCGCCGCTATGAGATCATGACGAACTACATGCCCAAAGTCGGCGTGATGGGTCTCGACATGATGTACCGGACCTCGACGGTGCAGGTGAATCTCGACTTCTCCTCCGAAGCCGACATGGTGAAGAAACTGCGCGTCTCGCTCGCCTTGCAGCCGATCGCCACCGCCATCTTCGCCAATTCGCCCTTCCTGCACGGCCGGCCCAACGGCTTCCTGTCGCTGCGCTCGGAAGTCTGGCGCCACACCGACCTCGACCGCACCGGCATGCTGCCCTTCGCCTTCGAGGACGGCATGGGCTTCGAGCGCTATGTCGACTACGCCCTTGACGTACCGCTCTATTTCGTCAAGCGCGGTGACGTCTATCACGACGTGGCCGGCGCTTCTTTCCGCGATCTCCTGGCAGGCACCCTACCCCAATTGCCGGGCGAGCGCGCCACCATGTCGGATTGGGCCAACCATCTCGGCACGCTGTTCCCGGAAGTGCGGCTGAAGCGCTATCTGGAAATGCGCGGCGCCGATGCCGGGCCGACCGGTAAGCTCGCCGCGCTCTCGGCCTTCTGGGTCGGCCTGCTTTATTCGAGCGAGACGCTGGATGCGGCCTGGGACCTGGTGAAGGATTGGAACGAGGCGGAACGCCAGGCCTTGCGCGACAGCGTCAGCCGCCAGGCTCTGAAAACGCCCTTCCGCAACGAGACCGTCCGCGACATCGCCCTCAGGGCTCTCGCCATCGCACGTCGCGGCCTCAAGATCCGCAACATCGAGGATTGGGAAGGCCGCAACGAGGAGCATTTCCTCGACGGTCTGGACGACGTCGTCGAGAGCGGCCTCACCGCGGCCGACGAGATGCTGGCCCGCTATCACGGCGAATGGGACGGCAAGATCGATCCGATCTTCGACGAGAAGGCATACTGAGCCAGCCGGCGAAGGACCCGTTCGGGCAAAATGCCGCCCTTCACAGGGGACTACGCTTCGTAGCGCTACGAAATGATAGCAGGTCGGGTGATTGGACCTGCATGCAAACTGGGGTGCTGTCAGTCCCGGCACCGCCGAAGGCGGTCGGACGGGAATGACAGGTCAGACTCCGTGCGATCTGATACAACGGGTACTGCCCGGAGCAGCACCCGTCGTCAGTCGGCTATTGCAGCCCCGCCTTCGGCAGTGGCCGGCCCTCCGGAGGCGTCGGGCCGCCGGCATAGAATTTCGATGCCGGGTTGGCCTGCAGGAAATCGTAGACCACCATGCCAATCGGCCGTTTGGGGCGCTCCTGCACGGGCTGCTGCCACGGCACGACCTGACGCAGCGCCGCCAGCGCTTCGGAAGGCGCTTTGCCGAAATTGCGGGAAGGGTTCTGGATCTTGCGGATTTCCATCCAGTAGCTCGCGGTCAGCAAGTCATGCGCGAGCAGTTCGAAGGAGAGGTCGACAGCCTTGCGGGCGCGTTCGGTCTTGATCCTGGTCTGCGCCTGGAGGTCCTCGACCGTCGCGACGATGGCCTGGCCTGCCGGCGCGACGGGCGTGCCCATCTCGGCCAGTTCCTGCCACAGATCGGTTGGCAGGTAGCCGCCGAATGTCGGCGCGTTCTTGCGCATTTCGGCATTGAGGACATCGGCCGGCTTGACCACGGTGAAGAAGGGGTTCTTGAACCGTTCGATCCGTTGGGCGATCACCACGCCCATATTCGTCAGGGCGATGGTGAACGCCTCGACCTGATTGGCAAGCGGATAGGGATCCCAGTTGGCGTTGGAGAAGATGTAACCCGATTTGCCGCCGCTGAGCTTCCCGCCCTTGACGTGGTACTTCATGAATTGCGGCGTGCTCAACTCCCAGGAGCTTTCGGGCGTGAGCCCCGGCATGGTGGCCGGATTGTGATCCGATGAATTGATGGAAAGACTGACGGAATCCCTGAGGTCCGCCCAGGCCTGCCAGGCCGACCCTTGTCGCTGGCTCGAAGCCCGCATGCTTTCCGGATCCTGAATGATGCGCGCGGCATCGTCGTCGAAAAGATAGCTGCCCTTGATCATCTCCATGATGCGGGCGGCATTCCAGGTGAGCCAGTCATAGGGACGCATCGACTGGACCGGGGCGGAAATCGGCGTCACGCTGGAGTTCATGCCCAGCAGGTCCATCGCGTAGGTGAGATCGGCCCACTCCAGCAACCTCCGGGAGTCCTCCAGCAGCAGAACCGCCTGCGCCTGCGCATAGGCATTGGTGCTGATCAAAGCCGCCTCGTCTGCGGCAAAAGGTTCGAGAGGCTTGATACCGGCCTGGGCGAGAGCCTGGGAGGCGGGCATCCTGACGCCGCGGTAATAGGCGTCCCCTTCCCCGACCATCGCGGCCCCGATATTGCCGAGGGTGTTCAGATCGCCCTCGCCCAGGGTGCCGCGCGACTGCACGACGGGTGTGACGCGCTTGTTCAGCATGTCGATGAGGATCTGCGTCAAAGGCGGACTGGCCGCTTCGTACGACATCGTGTTGGCACGAATGGCCATGATCGCCCGCACCAAGGCCTCTTCCCGGATCTCCGGCCCATAGCCGCCCCTGACGCCGTTCTTGAAGCGCGCGAGCTGCTGGTCCTTCAGGAGCCTTGAGTTCTCCGGCGTGGTGGGATCGCCCGAGAAGATCACCGTCTCCCGCTGATCCCCGGCGCCGCGATTGAACCAGTAGATGGTGACGTTCTCGGCAGCGCCCTGCAGCAGAAGACCATAGGCATCGGCCGAACGCCGACGTGCTTCGGGGCTGAGCTCGACCTTGGCACCGTTGCGGGCGATCTCGACAACCTGCTGGTAGGTGAGATCGCGTCCCGTCAGCGTCACGGTCCGTTCGGCCTGGGTTTCATTGATCGGCTGGTATTTGGCGCTCTCTTCAAACGCTATCGCCTGCGGCGCCAAAGAAAACAGGAAAGTGAAAGCTACGACAGTCAGAAATATGCGGATTTGATACGTATCACGCCTCGACATACACATTTCTCCTATCAGTTAACGAAAAATCCCATTCGATACTTCACTGATTAGAAATAAATATTCATATAAGTAAAAAATTCTTACTGAACTTTGTCAATCACGCGAGGCTAAAATTCATCTGGTACAGGCTCCACCGCCGGATGGCGGTTTCTTCCGAGCCGATGATTGAGGACCGGGGACGAACGTCGCACCCGCAACCATCAACCGGCGCGATGATTTCCATTCGTGAGCTTGATTGGACCGATCCGCCAAATCCCCCGATAATCGAGCGCATGACCAGCACGACCTTGAAGGCAGGACCGAGCGACGCGGCGCCGCTCGGAGCTATCGATCTCGGCCTCTATGCCGGGGTCGTTTTCGTTTGGGGAACCTCCTGGATCGCCCTGCACCTGCAGCTCGGCGTCGTCGCGCCGGAAGTGTCGCTGCTGTGGCGCTTCCTGCTGGCCGCGGTGATGATGCTGGGCTGGGCCGTGCTGTCCGGCGCCCCAATGTCCTTTGCCTGGAAGGACCATCTCCGCTTCGCCGGGCTCGGCCTGCTGCTCTTCTCCACCAATTTCCTGTGCTTCTACTATGGCGGGCTGTCGACGCCCTCCGGCCTGCTCGCCGTGGTCTTTTCGTTGGCCTCGGTGTTCAACATCGTGCTGAGCGCCCTGATTTTCGGGCAGAAACCCAGCCTGCGCTCGATCGCCGCCGCCCTGATGGGTTTTGCCGGAGTCGGCCTGATGTTCGCGCCGCAGCTGGCCGGCGATCATCTTTCGGGCGCAGCCCTCACCGGTCTCGTCCTGTGCGTGGCCGGGACCCTCAGCTTCTGCTTCGGCAACATGCTGACCCTCAGCCTCAAGAAACGCGCCATTTCCCTGACCTCCGCCACCGCCTGGGGCATGGTCTACGGCACGCTTTTCCTGTTCGTCTTCAGCCTCGCACGCGGACAGGCCTTCATCATCGAGCCCAGCCTGCCCTATCTCGGCGCGCTGCTCTGGTCGGCCCTGCTCTCCTCGGTCGCCGCCTTTGCCGCCTATCTCACCTTGCTGTCGCGCATCGGCGCCAGCCGGGCCGGTTATTCCACCGTGCTGTTCCCGGTGGTCGCCCTCGCCATTTCGACGATCTTCGAGGGTTATGTCTGGAGCGCACTGGCCATAACCGGCCTCGCGGTCGTGCTCGCCGGCAACCTGCTGATGCTGACCGGGCGGCGCTAGCCAGACATTCAACGGAAATTGGAGAGCCGCCTTTCTTTTCACAGAATGTTCCAGCGCTGGCTTATGACTGATTCTGGTCATAAGCTTGCCGGCCGCGGGAAATAGGGCCGGCAGCGAAGGAGCCACGGTGAAGGACAGCACGAGGTCGGGACAGGAAACGGGCTCGGCGGCCGGAGCCGGTGCGATCCTCTGGCTGATCGCCTCAGGAAAGGCGCGCTCGCGTTCCGCCCTGATCGAAGCCTCGGGCCTGTCGCGCTCCACCGTGACCGAGCGCCTGGCCGCCCTGTTCGCCGCCGGGCTGATCGAGGAAGCGCCGGATGCGATGCCGAGCGGTGGCCGCCCCGCGCGCCTGATCCGGCTGAACACGGCCTTCGGCGTGACGCTCTGCGCCGATATCGGCGAGAGCCATGTACGCCTGGCCATCACCGATCTCGAGCCGCGAATCCTTGCGGAAGCGGTGGGAAGCGTCGACATCCGCCGCGGTCCGGTGCCGGTCCTCGGCTGGATCGTCGAGCAGTTCCGGGCGCTGCTCGCCGGGATCGGGCGCGACAGCGGCGACGTGCTGGGGATCGGTCTCGGCCTGCCGGCGCCGGTCGACCATGAGGGGGGCCGTGTCGTCGGGCCCTCCGTCATGACCGGCTGGGACGATTTCGACATCAGGAGCTGGATGCGCCGGCATTTCGATGCGCCGGTCGCGGTGGAGAACGACGTCAATCTGATGACTTTGGCGGAATATCGGCGTTTCTGGCCCAATGTCGGCCAGTTCCTCTATATCAAGGCGGGAACCGGTATCGGCAGCGGCATCATCACCGATGGCCGTCTCTATCGCGGCGCCCAGGGCGCGGCCGGCGACATCGGCCATATCCAACTCACCCACGCTCCCGCCCCGCTCTGCCGATGCGGCAAGCTCGGCTGCGTCGAGGCACGCGCCGCCGGCTGGGCCATCGCCCGCGACCTGCGGGGCCATGGCATCGAGGCCTCGGCCGCCCGGGACATCATCGCACTGACCCAGGCGGGCGAACCGGAAGCCGTGCGCCTGGTGCGGGAAGCCGGGCGTGTACTCGGCGAAGTGACCTCCGACGTGGTCAGCGTGCTCAATCCCAGCGTGATCGTGATCGGCGGGACCCTCGCCTTGGCCGGCGAGGACCTGATGTCGGGCATCCGAGAGCTGGTCTATCAGCGCTCGCTGCCGCTGGCCACGCGCAATCTCACCATCGCGCCGGCCCAGTCCGATCTGCCCACCGGGCTGCTGCTCGGAGCCGCTTTGCTCGTGATCGAAATGCAGACGCGCCCGGAAACGATCGAGAGCACCATTCTGCGGCACCAGCGGCCGCGCGCTGCCTGAACCCGGCGACCACTTGCGCAAGACGCGACGGCCTGCCCTTACGTCAATGTAAATTCCCGAAAAATCAGACAAAGCAAAGCAGACGCTCCGGCAGCCTCCGCGTCGAGGTATAATATTCCACGATGATTTCAATCCCGAAGAATTCATTGCGTTAAATACCGTGACAATACCGTGATTCAGGCCTGACCCGCCGGGAATTCCAAGTCGACAAACCTGCGCCTCCTGCCCATCATTGCTGACAAAGGGGGGATGCGATGACTGGAATTGCCGATCGTTTGCTGATCCTGCTGGCGCGCGTGACGAGCCGCTTTGGCGTCTGGTACCGCTGGCCCTTCCCTGTGAGCGTTGCCATCATGCTCGGCAGCAGGGGAATATTGAGGCAGAACAACCTCTTCGATACCGAGACCGCACCGGCACGCCCCGAACCCGCCAATGGCTTCGACATTCTCGGGTTCCGCACCGCCGACGGCAGCTACAACGATCTGGCCCAGCCCTGGATGGGGCGGGCCAAGACGCGCTTCGGCCGCAACGTCGCGCTGGACAAGACCTATGGCGAGGTGGCGCCGACCCTGTACGAGCCCAATCCGCGGCTGGTCAGTTCCAGGCTGCTGGCGCGACAGGCCTTCGTGCCCGTGCCGCATCTGAATGTGCTCGCGGCGGCCTGGATCCAGTTCATGGTGCATGACTGGCTGAGCCACGGCACCAATCTGAAGGAAAATCCCCATCGCTTCGACGTTCCGGACGGAGACGACTGGCCGACGAAGACGATGGAAGTGCTGCGCACCCCGGCCGACGTGACGCAGGCGGATCGGGCGGGGCGGCCGGCCGCCTACACCAACACCGAAAGCCATTGGTGGGACGCCTCGCAGATCTATGGCTCCAGCCTCGCATTGCAGACCCGCATCCGCAGCGATCCTGCCACCGGCACGATCCGCGCCGACGGCAAGATCTATCTCGACGAACATGGTCATCTGCCGGTCGATACCGAGGCCAAACAGGCGGGATCGGAACTGGCCGGCGTCAACGGCAATTGGTGGATCGGCCTCTCCGTACTGCATACGCTGTTCGCCCGCGAGCACAACGCCATCGTCGACCGTCTGCGCATCGACCATCCCGACAAGCCCGGCGAATGGCTGTTCCAGAAGGCACGCCTCGTCAATGCCGCCCTGCTCGCCAAGATCCACACGGCGGAGTGGACCCCGGCCCTGATGAACTCCCCATCCGGCCGTTTTGCCATGCGGGGCAACTATTTCGGGCTGCTCGGCGAGACCTTCAAGAACAGCTTCGGCCGGATCGGCGACGGCGAGATTCTCTCGGGCATTCCCGGCTCCCCCAGGAATCATCACGGGGCGCCCTATGCGATGACGGAGGAATTCGCCGCCTGCTACCGCCTGCATTCGCTGATGCCGGACAATTTTTCCTTCCGCCGTCACGAAGACGACGGCGCCCTGTTCGAGCGCGGCCTCACCGAGGTGTTCGCGGGCAAGACCCGCACCGTCTATCAAGAGGCCGGCTTTCTCAACGTCGTCTATTCGCTTGGCACGTCCCATCCCGGCGCCCTGGTGCTGCACAATTTTCCCAACACGCTGAGAAGGCTCGACAAGAGAGCGGAGGAGAACGTCTTCGTCGACCTCGCCGCTATCGACATTCTGCGTGACCGCGAGCGCGGCGTGCCGCGTTACTGCGAGTTCCGGCGCCAGATCGGCGCCCCGGTACCGCGCAATTTCGAGGAACTCACCAATGATGCGGCCTGGCGCGCGGAGCTTGCCGAGGTTTATGGCACGGTCGAGCAGGTCGACCTTCTGGTCGGCACGCTGGCCGAGAGCAATGCCCGCAATGGCTCGCCGCCCGGCTTCGGCTTTTCGGACACGGCCTTCCGCATCTTCATCCTGATGGCCTCGCGCCGCCTCAAGAGCGACCGCTTCTTCACCGAGGATTTCCGCCCCGAGGTCTATACGCCGGCCGGTTTCCGCTGGGTCCAGGAAAACTCGTTCCTCACCGTGCTGCAACGTCATACCCCGGCGCTCGCGCCGGCCTTCGCCGCCACGCGCAACGTCTTCTTCCCCTGGACCAAGGCGAGCAGGTGAGATGGCCCGCCGCATCCGCATCCCCTTGCTGATCGATCTCCTCGAAGTCGAGGACGCCGCAGCCATCGCCGCGATCGACCGCGATCCCCGTCTCGACCGCGCCTATGGCAGGGCAGGACCCTTGTTCAACCGACTGCTGTCCGGCCGGCTGACCCGGATATTTGCCGTCGACGGCATCCCGTTTCCCACCATGCGGGCGCGCCACGACGAAGAACGCCGGGCGGTCCAGGCCGCCCTCGCCGCGAGGTTGCACGAAGCGGTCCTGCCCGAGCTGTCCGGCAAGCATCCGCTGGTCGCCTATGTCAGGGGCACCGGCCCGCGCGAACGGGTCGGGCCGGCGCTGCAGGCCCTGATCGCCCGCCAATTCGATCCGGCCTTCACGCCGCAGCAGGCGGAGGCCCAACGCCTGTGGGACGCGGCCGTCCGCTTCGACGCCGCCGCCCGCACCGCCAATCCGCTGCACTGGCTGCAGCAGGCGCTGTTCGGCACGCTGCATGCCGACAGGAACATCCTGGCCGGAGCGGTCGGGCGCGATCCGGTCGCCATCCATGCGGTCGGCATCGCCGTGCACAATCTGGTGGCCAGCCTCGACCGGCTGCGCGCCCATCACGATGACCCAGGCCGCCGCTTCGCCCTCGATGGCACGGCGGCGGCGATCGCCTCGCTGACCGCGCCGGACTCGGTGCTGCGCCAGGCCAAGGGCATCGCCGATATCCCCGGCGGCTCGCTGGAACCCGGCGCTCTGGTGAGATTCAAGCTCGCTTATGCCGCCGGGCGCACGCTCGATCCCGCCACCGCCTTCCAATCCGCCTCCTGGAGCGCCTGCCCGGCCTCCGGCTTCGTGTTCCGGCTGCTCGCAGCGATCTGGACGGCGGCCCGTACCGAGGACGAGGCGCCATGAGACCAGCTGAGTCAACCGGCGAGGATCCGATCTTCACGCCGCTGCATTTTCGCAGCCTCACGGTGAAGAACCGCATCTTCCGCTCCAGCATCTCAGGACGCTGGGACAATGAGGACGGCTCACCCACCCAGACCCGTCTCAACTGGGAGAACAAATTCGCGGCGGGCGGCGTCGGCGCCATCATCACCTCCTTCGTGCCGGTGGCGATCGAGGGGCGGATCGCGGCTAACTATGCCACCAACCATCGCGATGCCTTCATTCCGCTCTGGGCCCGCATTGCCGAGGCCGTCCACGTTCATGATTGCCGCTTCATCATGCAGCTCAGCCATTCCGGCCGGCAGATGGACGTGCCCGGCGTCACCAACCAGCATCGTCCGGTGGCCAGCCCCACCAATGCGCGCGAGACCCTGCACGGTTTTCCGACCCAGGCGATGACGCCGGGCGAGATCGGCATCCTGGTCGAGAAATTCGGCCGCGCCGCCTGGCGGGCACGCGAGGCAGGGTGCGACGGCGTCGAGCTGCACGCGGCCAACGGCTACCTCTTCACCCAGTTCCTTTCCTCCGGCATCAACGACCGCACCGACCATTATGGCGGCTCCCTGCCCAATCGGGCGCGCTTCCTCCTGGAGGTGATCCGCTCGATCCGCAGTCATGTCGGCCGGGATTTCCACCTGCAGGTCAAGCTTTCGGCGGTCGATCGCAACAACGTCATTCCCTGGGAGAAGAAGGGCAACACCATCGGCGAGACCATCGAAGTGGCCCGCTACTGCCAGGCGGCGGGAGTCGATGCCATCCATGTCTCCACCGGTTCGCTCTTCCCCCATCCGCTCAACCCGCCGGGCGACCTCTCGCTCGAGACGCTCGCGGTCGTCTATGACGCCATGATCGCCTCCGGCCTCTACGGCCTGCGCAATTTCCTGCTGTTCCGCTATCCGGCCCTGCGCCCGATCTTCCGCTGGCTGTGGTTCCGCATGAAGAAGGGCCATGGCATCGAGGGCATCAGCCTGGAGGAGGCCCGCCAGTTCAGGCAGGCCCTCGACATCCCCGTGCTAGTCACCGGCGGCTTCCAGACCGCCTCGGTAGTCAGGCAGGCCCTCACCTCCGGCCAGTGCGACGGCGTGGCGATCGCCCGCTCCCTGATCGCCAACAACGATCTGCCGCGGCAATGGCAGGCCGGGCACGATCGCCCGGCCAATCCCTGCACCTATTGCAACAAATGTCTGGTCAACGCGGCCAAGAATCCGCTGGGCTGCTACGAGGAGCAGCGCTTCCAGGACCGCGACGCCATGCTGGCCGCCCTCTACTCGATCTATGCGACCAAGCCCGATCTGGTCATTCCCGGCGCGGGTTTATCCGATTCGAGCCCGGTTTCCGCGTCGGCCAGCACCATCAGAGCCGCGAGAAAACGCAAAACCTCTCACCCCGTTTCTTGAGCCGATCGGAGACCGCCGCTCGAACACATCCGAGGAAATGCACGATGCCGGACTCCTATTTCGTCACCGAAGTCGAGCGCCAATTGGCGCAACGCCGCCGGAAATGGCAGCCGGTGCGGCTCGTGCTCATTGCTGCGCTGGTGGCAGTGGTCTATCTCGCCTTGACGGCCGTCATCCTCTTCACCCGCAACGACGCACCCCGCTATGGCGAGGTGATCGAGCATTTCAAATATGGCTCGATCGGCTCGGAGACGGAAAGCGGCATTCCCTACCGGGTCTGGCAGGCCCTGCCCAGGCTGTTTCCGGATGCGTTCGAACGGCGCGACGACTACACCGCCTTCGGCTTTCTCTATGAAAAGGACAGCCTGGGGCGGCAGCGGGACCTGCCGATCGGGGTCTCGCGCCGGACGGTGCGCGGCGTCGACATGGTCTGGCTCAACTGCGCCGTCTGCCACACCGGCACCTACCGCCTGAGCCCGGACGGGGCCCGCATCATCGTGCCGGCGATGCCATCCAACAATCTGCAGTTCGAACGCTTCGTGCGTTTCATCCTGTCGACTGCCGGCGACGAACGCATGGCGCCGGACACGCTGCTTCCCGAGGCCGAAGCCGCCGGCCATCGCTTCGGCCTCGTCGAGAAGACCGCCTGGCGCTATCTCGTGCTGCCCACGCTGCGAGAGGGCCTGATCGCGCGGCACGCAAGGCTCGAATCGCTGCTGGCCCGCCAGCCCGACTGGGGACCAGGCCGGGTCGACACCTTCAATCCCTACAAGGTGGTGCAGATGAAGATCCCCGCCTCGACGCTGACGACCGCCGAGGCGATCGGCGCCGCCGATTTTCCCGCCGTCTTCGAGCAGGGACCCCGCGAGGGCATGCATCTGCATTGGGACGGCAACAACACCTCGCTGGCCGAACGCAATCTTTCGGCGGCGCTCGGCGCGGGCGTCACCCCCGAGACGGTCGACCATGCCGCCATCAAGCGCGTTGCCGACTGGCTGCTCACCCTTAAGCCGCCAGCCTCTCCCAACCGGCCGGATGCCGACGCCGTCGCGCGGGGGCGCTCCATCTATGAGGACAGCTGCAGTTCCTGCCATGGCGAGCAGGACGCGGCGGGCTACCAATTCCGGGGCGAGGCGATCGGCAAGGTCGATCCCATCGAGCGCCTCGGCACCGACAGGGCACGCCTCGACAGCTACACGCCGGCCTTCCGGCAAAGGCAGCTCACCGAATTGTTCGCCGGCACGCCCTATGCCTTCAGGTCCTTCGAAAAGACCGATGGCTACGCCAATCTGCCGCTCGACGGCCTGTGGCTGCGCGGGCCCTATCTGCACAATGGCGCCGTTCCCACGCTGAAGGATCTGCTGGCACCAGCCGCCCAGCGTCCCTCCGCCTATCTGCGCGGCAGCGACGTGATCGATGCCGTCAATGGCGGCTTCGTCTCGCCGCCCTGCGACCCCAAGGGCCCACCGCCGGCGGCCGGCTTCTGCTTCGACACCACGCAGGCCGGCAATGGCAAGGACGGTCATCTCTACGGCACCGATCTGCCGGCGTCGGCCAAATCGGACCTGCTTGCCTATCTGCTCACCTTCTGACCGGAGACCCCAGCCATGACCGATCAGGCTCTCACCCTCGGATGGACCATGGCGCAAGCCGCCAGGGCCTTGCGCAGCTACCGGCTCGTGCTCGGCTTCAACATGGCCGTGCATGTGCTGATCGGGCTCGCCTGCATCGTCTGCCCCGGCTGGGTTTCGCAGATGGCGGGTCTGCCGGAAGCCGTTCCGGTGGGTTGGGAGCGCGGCTGGGGCGCCACGCTGCTGCTCGTCACCGCCTTGTATGTTCCCGGCTGGTTCAGACCATTGCTCGCCCGGACGCCCAATCTCATCGGCATCGGCGGCCGCCTGTGGATGGCGTTGATCTGGCTCTTCTGTGGCGGCGGCTTCCTATGGTTCGCGCTGTTCGACGGCTTTTTCGCCGTGGTGCTCGCCTTGCTCTACCGGCGTCTGCTGACCGCCCAGTTGATGACGCATCCCTGACGGTCAGCCGGCACCCGCTGACGAGCGCGGTTTGAACGCACCGAAATCAGGCGGGTTCGCCGCCCTTCGGACCCCAGAAAATCACCCAGGTCTCAAAGTCCTCGCTGAAACTCTCGAAGCGATGCTCGAGGCCGGCTTCGACGAAGATCACGTCTCCCGGCGCGAACGGCCGCAATTCCCCGGCCTTCGAGAAGGTGCCGCTGCCGGCAATCACGATATAGAGCTCGTCCTGGGCATGCGGCATCTGAAGATCACGGCCGACAGGCTTGTAGAGCTCCACCGTCATCGAGCCATGCGCCATGCCCGTGAAGAAAGGCTTGCCGTCAGCGCCGAGATTGTCACGAAAATAGGAAAGGGACTTGAGCCAGTCCGTCATCCTATTCCGCCGCTTCGTTCTGGGCGAGATTGTCCAGGCTCTGGATGATCAGGCTTGCGAGCGCATCGGTGAGCGAGGTCTGCTCACGCCAGTTGCGCACCAGGCCGATCTTGCAGGAGGGCAATGGCGGGAAGCCGTCGGTTGGACCGAGGACGCGCATGCCGGGCCTCAGCGCGCTTTCCGGCAGCACCGAGACCGCAAGGCCTGCAAGGACCATGGCGCCGACCGCGGTGGAGTTCCAGCTCGAATAGAGCACGCGATAGCCGCGATTGATCGTTTCCAGCTTTTCCTGCGCCGCCTGCCGCCAGCCGCAGCTCGGGCGGCCGAGCGCAAGCGGGAGCGGTGTTTCCGTGTGGACCTGGTGCCGGCTCGAAGTCACCCAAAGCAGGCGTTCATGCCGCACGAATTCGGCCGTTCCCTTGTGCTCGACATGGGTGATGATGGCGAGGTCGAGATCATTGGCGTTGATGCGTTCGATCAGCATCGGCGTCGGCTCGCAGACGATGGTCACCTCGACCCGGGGATTGGCCTGCGAGAAACGCGCCATGATCTCCGGCAGATAGCGGTCTGCGTAATCGTCGGGAATGCCGATGCGCACGCGCCCGGTGAGCTCGTTCTGGGAGAAGGCACAGACCGCATCCATGTTGAGCTTGACGATGCGCCTCGCATAGTCGAGCAGCTTGTCGCCGTCTTCCGTCAATCTGGAGGCTCGCCCGTCCCGCTCGAAGATCGGCTTGCCGATGCGCTCCTCCAGCCTTTTCATCTGCATTGAAACGGCCGATTGCGTCTTGAAGACGATGTCGGCGGCGCGAGTGAAGCTGCCCGTTTCGGCGATGGCGATGAAGGTCCTGAGCTGATCGATATCCAGCAGCACGGCCATGGGCCCCTCCCTCGAGCAAGTATGTTTTAGCGAGAACGCCGTTTCCTACTCCGCCGGCTCGGCCTCATGAGGGGCGTGCCTCGATCCGCCATCGAGGAGTACGATAACAATCGCTTATGCTGAACATTAGAAACATTCGTTGGATTGATCAATACCGATGTTTCATAGTGTTACCGTTCAGTATTGGTGATGAATGGAGCGTTCCATCCGGGAGCGCAGCATCACCGGCCGCCCGATGGAGAATCCGATGAACAGCGTTGTCGTAAACAGCCAGTCTTCCTCTTTCGTCTCGAGCTTCGTCGAGACGGTGCGCGCTGTGTTCGGCAAGGTAGCCGGTCTCGCCGTCGCGCTTCACAATCGCCGGGAAATCAACCAGTTGGCCACTGCAGATGCGGCGATGTTGCGCGATCTCGGCCTGACGCCGACCGATGTCGAAGGCGCCCTGTCGCAGCCGCTCTGGCGCGATCCGTCGGCCCAGCTCGTCGCGGCGCAGATGGATTGGCGCAGCTCGGCCAAGGCCGCCAAGCATGACAATTTCGTCGGTCTGCACGCCTGATGCCTGACCGGCACGACTTCTGGCCGCTTCCCCTGCGGCAGAACGCCCCGGAAGCGTGACTTCCGCACCTCAGCCCGCTTCGTCTGAAGCGGGCTTTTTCATGCCGGCTTCATTATTTCTTGCCGAACCAGGTTTCGAGCAGCGACTGCATCGCATCGGCCTGTGCCTTCTGGAGCTGGCTGCCCGCCTCGAGCATCTGATCCATCATCGCTTCGGCGTCGCTCTTGGGAGCAGGGGCCGGCATCGGCGCGAGAAACGGCGCCCACAGCGCCGCCAGAGCGCTGTTGTCGAACCAGGGTGCCGGCTTGGCCGGCGGAGGCTGGAAGGCCCGCATCATGGCATCGAACATCTCGCTCAATGGATGGCTGGGCGCCGGCGGCACGGCTGCCCGCGCCAGGCCGCTGACCAAGATGGACGCCACGGACGGCAGCATGGCGGCGATCACCGGGGCGGCGACGCCGCTCTGTAATGCGGCGAGCTGGGAAAGCGCCTTCGTCATCTCGGGCGTACCGAAAAGGGCTGCCATCACGCGCTGGCCCTGCTGTGTCGCCTGCTGGGTGAAAGCCAGCGCCGCGTCCTGGAAGCTATCGACTTGCGGCACACCCGACAGGCCGAAGAAATCCGGCGGTTCGGCGGCAGTCTTCGCTTTCTCCACCTGCCGTTTCAGGCCGAGCGAGAAAGCCGGCATCAGCGCCTCGGCTGCCGCCATGGCCTGCTTCTGGCTGAGCTCGAAATGGCGGGCCAGATTGTCGATCGCCTGCCCGTTCTGCGCGGTGTTCAATAGATCGAATAGTGTGTTCATGCCGCTTCCCATGCCACCGCCATTGTGGCTCTCAGCCCTGTCCGGGGACCTTCAGCCACCGCAGTGAACGATAGGCCCACCATACACCAAACACGCCGAAGATCACCGCGCCAAGTCCCTGCCCGGCCAAAGCCCCCTCCGCTCCCCAATATTTTGCGCCAATGATGGCAAAGGGAATGGTACCGAGCGTCGCCTTGCCCCAGTTGGACAGGGTCGCAGCGATCGGAAAGCCGAGATTGTTGAAGGAAGCATTGGCAACGAAGAGCAGCCCGTGGAAGACCCACGACCCTGCCGCGAACAGGCAGAAAAAGGTGATGAGCTGGGCAGCCTGCGGATCGACGATGTTGAACAGGCGGATCACCAGCTGGTGCGCGGCGGCCAGCACCGCCCACACGATCAGCGCATAGATCGTCGTGAAAGTGAAGGCATCGGTCAGGGTGCGGCGCACCCGATCGAGCCGGCCGGCGCCGTAATTCTGACCGAGAATCGGTCCCACCACACCCGAGAGCGAGAAGATCCCCCCGAAACAGAACGCGATCAGACGTCCCATCACGGCATTGCCCGCCACGGCACCATCGCCGAACGGAGCCAGCACGGCCGTCATGTAGCCATTCGCCACGGGGGTGGCGAGATTGGCGAGCATGGCCGGGCCCGCGATCGCCATGATCGGCCTGGTGTCGGCGAGCGCTTCGCGCAGCGACAACCGGCCCACCAGATCGTGCACGCGGGAGGCGCCGTACCAGCCGACCCAGACGGTAACCAGCCGCGAGATCACGATGACGATCGCCGCTCCCTCGACACCAAGGCCGAGCCAGAGAATGAAGATGGGATCGAGGATCGCCGCGGCGATGGCCCCCGACAGCGTGACATACATCGAGCGCCTGGCGTCCCCGACCGCACGAAGCACGCCGGAGAGCGCCATGCCGCTGCCCATGAGAAGGCCGCTCGGCACACTGATCTGCAGGAAGATGGTGGCCAGATCCAGCGTGCGGCCGGTGGCGCCCAGCTGTGTGAGCAGCCAGGGAATCAGCGGAAGGGCAACAGCCGCCACCAGGGTGTTGATCAGGATCATCCACACCAGGATGGACGCCCCGTAGCGCCGAGCCAACGCGCGATTATGGGCCCCCAATGCACGCGAGCACAGAGCGCCGGCCGAGATCATCACGCCGATGCAGATCGAGGTCGCCAGAAACAGCACCGCCGCGCCATAGCCGACCGCCGCCGTCGCCGCGGTGTCGCCGAGATGGGCGATGTACCACAGGTTGATGAGGTCGACGGCGAACACCGACATCAGCCCGATCGAGCCCGTCGTGGTCATCACCACGACGTGGCGCATGATCGAGCCGGTCACGAACTTTGGCGTCGGCGACAGAGGTGCCGGCTGCGCCGACGCCTCGGCGGGCGTGGCGTCGTCATCGGCTTGAGGATGGCGCATTTTCAGTCCAATTCCCGGGGAGCACAGACCTCCCTGCGGCCTTCGAAGGCCGGACGATCCGTACACCCCATTGCCCAGCATGGGCGAAGGGCACCGATATAGGCCGATATCATCAAGCGGAAAACCCCTGCCCTTCCTCCCCCCTCGCCAGAGATGCTCCCACGCGATAGTTTGGCCGGCAGTCAGGAAGCCCAGCCATGATTGCGCAAGAGCCGATCGCCGACCTGCCGACCCATCAGGTGACCAATCAGGTCCCGCCTTTGCTCGACTACAACCTGTTCGACAGCGATCCAGGCCTGCAGGCAGCGCTCGCCCGCGAGGGCGCCGGCTGGGCCCGGGACGCCGCGAGCGCCTTCGGGGCCTCGATCGGCAGCGCCGAGACGATCGCGCTCGGCGAGGCCGCCGGCCGGCATACGCCGGAGCTGCACAGTTTCGACCGTTTCGGCCAGCGCATCGATCATGTCGAATTCCATCCCGCCTATCATGCCCTGATGGCCCGCGGCCTGGAGGCTGGCATCCATTCCCTGCCCGCTTCCGGGCGGGCCGGCGGCTTCGTCGCCCATGCTGTCCTGGAGTATATGCTGACCCAGATCGAGCCCGGCGTGTGCTGTCCGATCACCATGACCGGCGCGAGCCTGGCCGTGCTGCGCCAGGCACCCGCCCTCTTCGGGCAATGGGGCCCGCTCATCCGGGCCGATGCCTATGACGGCTCGGCCCGCCCGGCAGCCGAGAAGGCGGCGGCGACCATCGGCATGGCGATGACCGAAAAACAGGGCGGCTCCGATGTCCGCGCCAACACCACCCTCGCCAGACCGCTCGGCGAAGATCTTTACGAACTCACCGGACACAAATGGTTCTGTTCGGCCCCGATGTCGGACGGCTTCCTCACCTTGGCCCAGGCCCCCGGCGGGCTCGCCTGTTTCTTCGTGCCGCGCTGGCGGCCGGACGGCACCCGCAATCCCATCTTCATCCAGCGCCTCAAGGACAAGCTCGGCAATCGCTCCAATGCCTCGGCCGAGATCGAATATGCCGGCGCTCTGGCCTGGCGTATCGGCGAGGAGGGCCGCGGCGTCGCGACCATCATGGCCATGGTCAACCAGACCCGGCTCGACGCCGCCCTGGTCTGCGCCGGCATGATGCGCCAATGCGCGGTGCAGGCCGTGCACCACGCCGCCCACCGCCACGCTTTCGGCAGGCTCCTGATCGAACAGCCCCTGATGCAGCCGGTCCTCGCCGACCTGGTCATCGAGGCGGAAGCGGCCACCATGCTGGTGATGCGCGTGGCCCGCGCCTTCGACGGCAAGACGCCGGAGGAGACCGCCTTCGCGCGCATCGGTGCGGCCATCGCCAAGTTCTGGGTGACCAAGCGCCTCCCCAATCACAGCTATGAGGCGCTGGAATGTCTCGGCGGCAACGGCTTCGTGGAAGAGGGGCCGCTGGCCCGTTTCTATCGCGAGGCTCCCGTCAATGCGATCTGGGAGGGCTCCGGCAACGTCAACGCACTCGACGTGCTGCGCGCGCTCGGCAAGGAGCCCGCGGCCGTCGCGGCGCTGCGCGGTGAATTAAAGGCAGCGCAGGGGCTGGATCGGCGCTACGACGCCTTCGTCGCCGCCATCGAGAAAGCGATGCAAGCCGGCGGCATGCAGGAGGCGCTGGCCCGCCGCCTGGTGGAAGATCTCGCTTTGGCGCTGGAAGCCTCGCTCCTGCTCCGCCACGGCCCTGCGCCAATGGCGGAAGCTTTCGTGGCCGGACGCCTCGATGGCGGAATGCGCGGCTGCTACGGCGCCCTCCCGGCCGGCCTGAGCCTGCAGCCGATTCTGGATCGGGCGAGAGTGGAACCTTCCCTGTAGCATCGAGTGCCGGCTGCGCCAGTATTCTCGAAACTTGGTAAACGCCGCCAATGGCGTAGAGCGGAGCAGCCGGCTGGGACCGTGAACGCCTCGACCGCCCCAGTGGAAACGGATGCTCGCCGGAAAGGCAGAGGTAGACGGGATGTCCGCGGTCCCAGCCTCAGCTGCAACAATCGAAGGCCGATGCCTTCCGACTTCATTTCAGCTTGTCGAAACCTTCGCCAAAGCCCTTCAGGGTCAGGGGAATGCCGATGCCCTCTTCCGGCGTCTGGAAGATGATGAAGGTGGCTTCCTTGCCGGTACGCAGCATGCCGATCTGGGAATCGTCGAGCACCACGTCGGCCAGGCAGCCCGTCGGCAGGCAGCGCACGAAGGCGGCGCGGCCGACATCCTTGCCGTCGATCTTGAGGCCGAGGCCGGACGGCAGCAGCACACCGAGCGGCGCGATCACCCGCAGCAGGCGGCTCTTCTGATCGGCCGTGCGCAGCACCAGCACCGACAGGGCCACATTGGGGCGATCGGACGCAGTGACGGCCTGCACCAGCGCGCATTGTTCCTGCTGGGCTCCCGGCGGGGTATCGCAGCGCACCTGCCAGTTGTCGTGGGTCGAGCGCAGCACGCCGAGCTGATCGGTCTGCTGTGCGGCGGCAGGACCGCCCAGCACGGCAGCCGCCAGCAGGCCCGCAAGGGAAAGGCCGGCAACCCGTCGCAGCGGGGTCGCAAGCGCATGTTTCAGCATGTGTGCCAACAAGGTACATCCTCGCCGAATCAGGGCCCGCGGGCCCGGTTTGGATTTCTGTCGCGACGGGTAGCAGACAGGCCCTGACTGTCAAGCATGGCGCCGCGACGGCGTCCGGCCCAAGTTGACGGCACATCATGGCGCTTTCGCGCCCAATTGCCGCACAAACCGTGGACGTCGAACCATTGCGATGCGCTGTGGATTGTGGTTTTTGAGTGACCGTGTGCTTTACATGAGTTCCAATCCGTGAAATCTGCGCGCCAGAGAGTTTTGCGCGATTGGCGCTCCCGACCGGTAACGAGCCAGGTGGCGTATCACGTGCCGTATGGGCTGCGTCGTGTCGGCGGGGAATTGGAGAGAAGGCGGATGGCTTTCCAGGCTAGGAAGAAAATGGGCGGGGTGGCACTGTCATCGCTGCTGTGGGGCCTCATCATCGGCACGGCCAGCGCCGAAGAGGCCGCCAAGGGCGGCCTCGGCGAGCCGCAGCCCTGGCAGATGGGCCTGCAGGAACCCGCCACGCCGGTGATGGAATATATCAACTGGTTCCATACCTATGTGATGTGGTTCATCGTCCCCATCACCCTCTTCGTGATGGTCCTGCTGCTCTATGTGATCATCCGCTTCAACAAGAAGGCCAACCCGGTCCCCTCCAAGGTCACACACAACACCATCCTGGAGGTGGCGTGGACGGTGCTGCCGATCCTGGTGCTGGTCTGCATCGCCCTGCCTTCGTTCAAGCTCCTCTATATGGAGGAAGTGATTCCGAAGGCCGACCTGACCATCAAGGCGACGGGCAGCCAGTGGTACTGGGATTACGAATATCCCGACAATGGCGACATCTCCTTCTCGTCCACCATGGTGCGCGACCTGCCCATGAGCGATCCGCTGCGCCTGCTCAAGGTGGACAACGAGGTGGTCGTGCCCGTGAACAAGACGGTGGTAGTGCAGGTCACCTCCAACGACGTGATTCACTCCTTCTCGGTGAACTCCTTCGGCATCAAGATCGACGCCATTCCCGGCCGCCTGAACCAGACCTGGTTCAAGGCCACCCGCGAAGGCATGTATTATGGCCAGTGCTCGCGCCTTTGCGGCCGCGACCATGCCTTCATGCCGATCGCCTTCCGCGTGGTGAGCGACGAGGAGTTCCAGAAGTGGGTGGCCAGCAAGAAGACTGCAATGAACGGCGCCGCCCCGGACAAGGTCGCAGCCGCGACCTCCGTCGTAGTAAAGTAACGGCCTGACGGCTCGACTAAAGGATTGAATGTGATGGCCACTGCCCACAACGCATCGGCGCATGACGATCATGCCCATGACGCGCATGATCATCCGACCGGCTGGCGCCGTTATGTCTATTCGACCAACCACAAGGACATCGGCACGCTCTACCTGATCTTCGCGCTGGTCGCGGGTATCATTGGCGGCCTCCTGTCGGTGGCGATGCGCGCGGAACTGATGTTCCCGGGCCAGCAATTCTTCACCAACCCCTACACGTTCAATGCGTTCGTGACCGCCCACGGCCTGATCATGATCTTCTTCATGGTCATGCCCGCGATGATCGGCGGTTTCGGCAACTGGTTCGTACCGCTGATGATCGGCGCGCCGGACATGGCCTTCCCGCGCATGAACAACATCTCGTTCTGGCTGCTGATCCCGGCCTTCGGCCTCCTGATCATCTCGATGTTCGTGCCCGGCGGCCCCGGCGCCGACGACCTCGGCGTCGGTACGGGCTGGACGGCCTATCCGCCGATGTCCTCGATCAAGGGCACGCCCGGACCGGCGATGGATTTCGCCATCCTGTCGCTGCATCTGGCCGGTGCGTCCTCCATCCTGGGCGCCATCAACTTCATCACCACCATCTTCAACATGCGCGCGCCCGGCATGACGCTGCACAAGATGCCGCTGTTCGCCTGGGGCGTGCTGGTCACCGCCTTCCTGCTGCTGCTGTCGCTGCCCGTCCTCGCTGGCGCCATCACCATGCTGCTGACGGACCGTAACTTCGGCACCGCCTTCTTCGATCCGGCCAATGGCGGCGACCCGATCCTGTGGATGCATCTGTTCTGGTTCTTCGGTCATCCCGAAGTCTACATCATGATCCTCCCCGGCTTCGGCATCGTCAGCCACATCATCTCGACCTTCTCGCGCAAGCCCATCTTCGGCTATCTCGGCATGGCCTATGCCATGGTCGCCATCGGCGTCGTCGGCTTCGTCGTGTGGGCCCACCACATGTACACCGTCGGCCTCGACGTCGACACGCAGGCCTATTTCGTGTTCGCCACCATGGTGATCGCGGTGCCGACCGGCGTGAAGATCTTCTCCTGGATCGCCACGATGTGGGGCGGCTCCATCGACTTCAAGGCGCCCATGGTGTGGGCGACGGGCTTCATCTTCCTGTTCACCGTCGGCGGCGTCACCGGCGTGATGCTGGCCAAT
Organism: Labrys sp. LIt4; assembly: GCF_017813775.1. Taxonomy (NCBI): domain Bacteria; kingdom Pseudomonadati; phylum Pseudomonadota; class Alphaproteobacteria; order Hyphomicrobiales; family Xanthobacteraceae; genus Labrys; species Labrys sp. LIt4. The sequence continues at coordinate 239,956 of NZ_JAGIPY010000005.1, read as the reverse complement.
GCCGGCGTCGACCGCTCGCTGCACAACACCTATTACGTGGTGGCGCATTTCCACTACGTGCTGTCGTTGGGCGCGGTCTTCTCCATCTTCGCGGGCTGGTACTACTGGTTCCCGAAAATGTTCGGCTATGTCATCCCCGACTGGATGGGCCAGGTGCATTTCTGGATCGCCTTCGTCGGCGCCAACATGCTGTTCATGCCGCAGCACTTCCTGGGCCTTGCCGGCATGCCCCGCCACCTCGTCGACTACAACCCGGCCTTCGCCGGCTGGAACCTGGTCTCCTCGCTCGGCGCCTTCATCTTCTTCGGCGGCGTGATCTGGTTCCTGGCCATCAACTTCTACGCGGTGTTCGTCCGCAAGGAGCAGGCGGCCGCCAATCCCTGGGGCGAAGGCGCCACCACCCTGGAATGGACGCTGTCCTCGCCGCCGCCCTTCCACCAGTTCGAGACGCTGCCCCGCATCCGCTGAGCCCCTCGAACGCCTGAGCTTTCGGGAGGGCGGCCGCTTCGACGGCCGCCCTCCTGCCTCCACAACTCCCGCGGTTTCCTGCTCGAGCCTTCCCGCGAGGAAGTCTCCAGCAAGCAACCAGCCCCAAAGGCAGCCGGCCGAGGCCGGTACGACGAGAAGGAACGTTCATTGACCGATATCGGCATGCCCATCCAAGGCGAGGCTGACGATGCTGTCCCCGTGATCAGCATCGCGTCGGTTGGCGACTTCCTGGCCCTGCTCAAGCCGCGTGTGATGTCGCTGGTGGTCTTCACCGCCCTCACCGGCATGATCGTGGCTCCCGGCCAGATCCATCCTGTCATCGGCCTTGCCGCCCTGATCGCCATCGCGGTCGGCGCGGGTGCCTCCGGCGCCCTCAACATGTGGTACGACGCCGACATCGACGCCGTGATGTCGCGCACGCGCAACCGCCCGGTTCCGGCCGGCCGCGTCAGCCCGGGCGAAGCGCTCGCCTTCGGCATCATCCTGTCCGGCCTGTCGGTGCTGGCGCTCGGCGTCTTCACCAATTTCCTCGCCGCGGGCCTGCTCGCCTTCACCATCTTCTTCTACGTCGTGATCTACACCATGTGGCTCAAGCGCTGGACGGTGCAGAACATCGTCATCGGCGGCGCGGCGGGCGCCCTGCCCCCGGTCGTCGCCTATGCCGCGGTGACCGGCACGGTGACGGTGGAAAGCCTCGTCCTCTTCGCCCTGATCTTCATGTGGACCCCGCCCCATTTCTGGGCCCTGGCGCTGTTCAAGTCGGGCGACTACGAAAAGGCCGGCGTGCCGATGCTGCCCGTGGTGGCGGGAGACCACGAGACCCGGCGCCAAATCCTGATCTACACGGTGCTGCTGGCCCCGATCGGCATGCTGCCCTGGCTGCTCGGCTATGCCCATTGGAGCTATGGCGTGGTCGCGGGCCTCGGCGGGCTCGGCATGCTCGGCCTCGCCGTCGACATCTGGCGCAAGCCCGGCGACATGGGACCGGCCAAGCGCATGTTCGGCTACTCGATCCTCTATCTGTTCGTGCTGTTCGCCTGCCTGCTCGGCGAGGCGCTGGTGATGAGGATCCTGGCATGATGGCACATCATCTGTGGTTCATCGGTCCGGCCCTGATCATCCTGCTGCTGATCATCCTGTTCCGCCCCCTCGCCTATCAGCGTCCGCCTCGCGACAGCTGGGTCGCCCGGCTGGCGCCCGACCAGGCACGCAAGCTGCATTGGCGCTCCATCGCGATCGCCGCCGCCCTGATCGCCTTCGTGCTGCTCGTCTATGCCGTGAGCTTCGTCAAGGGCCCCGGCGTTCTCGACAAGGGGTTCTAGAATGGCCGGAACGCCCGACAAGTCCTCCCCTGCGCGCCCCAAGGTCGGCAATGGTGTGATCGCGGTGTCCTGCATCGCGTTCGTGGCATCGATGGTGGGTGCGGCCTATGCCGCCGTGCCGCTCTATACGCTGTTCTGCCAGGTCACCGGCTTTGCGGGTACCACGCGCGTCGCCGAGGCGGCCCCGGGCCAGATCCTCGACCGCAGCTTCGAAGTGCGTTTCGATTCGAACATCAACCCGGCCCTGCCCTGGAAGTTCGAGCCCGAACAGCGTTCGGTGACGGTCAAGGCCGGCGAGGTGAAGACGGTCTATTACAAGATCACCAACCTCTCCTCGGAAACCACCTATGCCGCGGCCGCCTACAATGTGACGCCGCAGGAAACCGGTGCGTATTTCTCGAAGATCCAGTGCTTCTGCTTCACCAACCAGAAGCTGGGACCGGGCGAGAGCCAGGAATTGCCGGTGGTCTTCTTCGTCGATCCCGCGATCGACAAGGTCGACTATCTTGCCGGCGTGCGCACGATCACGCTTTCCTACACCTACTATCCGGCCAAGCCTCCCGCGACACCGCTCGCGGCGGCCGAACCGAAAACCGACACGTCGAGCAAACCGCAGTTATAAGTTCCCGGGCGACCGGCATCTGGAGAAAGCCATGGCTCAGACCAAGAACCATGATTACCACCTCGTCAACCCGAGCCCGTGGCCGTTCGTCGGCTCGATGGCGGCTTTCGTTCTGGCCATCGGCCTGATCACCTGGATGCACAAATATTCCTACGGCCCCCTGGTGTTCGGCGTCGGCCTGATCGGCGTGCTCTACACCATGCTGATGTGGTGGTGGGACGTCATCAAGGAAGCCTCCGAGGGCGACCACACCCCGGTGGTGCAGCTCCATCACCGCTACGGCATGATGCTGTTCATCGCGTCGGAAGTGATGTTCTTCGTCGCCTGGTTCTGGGCCTATTTCGACGTCGCCCTCTTCCCCGGCGAGTCGGCGGAGGTCGCCCGCACCGCGCTGACGGGCGGCGTCTGGCCGCCCAAGGGCATCGAGACCCTCGATCCCTGGCATCTGCCCCTCCTGAACACGCTGATCCTGCTCACCTCCGGCACCACGGTGACCTGGGCCCATCACGCCTTGCTCGAAGGCGATCAGAAGGGCCTGAGGAACGGCCTGATCCTGACGGTGGTTCTCGGCGTGATCTTCACGCTGTGCCAGGCCTATGAATATGCCCACGCGCCGTTCTCCTTCTCGGGCCACATCTACGGTTCGACCTTCTTCATGGCCACGGGCTTCCACGGCTTCCACGTGATCGTCGGCACCATCTTCCTGGCGGTCTGCCTGCTGCGCGCCAATCTGGGCCAGTTCACCCAGCGCCATCACCTCGGCTTCGAATTCGCCGCCTGGTACTGGCACTTCGTCGACGTGGTCTGGCTGTTCCTGTTCGCCTGCATCTACATCTGGGGCTATGGTCCCGGCGGCGTGCACGGCTGAGCCGCCTTCATACGATCAACGAGGCGGCCGGGGTTACCCGGCCGTTTCCTTTTGGGGCCTCGCGATGCCGCAAGATCACCAATACCCGCCGCTTTCACCCTTCCAGACCGGCTCGCGCGGCAAATGCCCCCGTTGCGGCCAGGGCAAGCTCTTCGACGGCTTCATCAGCCTCAAGCCGAAATGCAGCGCTTGCGGCCTGGACTACAGCTTTGCCGATTCGGGCGATGGGCCGGCCGTCCTGGTGATTCTGGTCGCTGGCTTCATCCTGCTGGGCGCGGCCGTCTATGTCGAATTCACCTTCTCACCCCCGGTCTGGGTGCACGTCATTCTCTGGCTGCCGCTTTCCCTCGCTGTTTGTCTGGGATTGCTGCGCTGGATGAAGGGCGTCCTCGTCGCCCTGCAATACACCAACAAGGCGGCCGAGGGCCGGCTGGAAGAATGACGGGGTCCGCACTCTCCTCGCGTCCGCGCTCGCTCCTGGCGCTGACGATCTCGATGCTGGTGATGGGCGCCTTCCTGGTCGGTCTCGGCATCTGGCAGCTCGAACGTCTGCAGTGGAAGCTCGGCCTGCTCAAGGAGATTGCCGACCGCACCACGGCGGCTCCGGTCGCTCCGCCCCCCGAGGCCGATTGGCCGCACCTGACGCGGGACGGTCTCGAATACCGGCATTGGCAGGTCTCGGGAACCTTCGACCACGCCAAGGAGATCCGCTCCTTCACCAATCTGCCCGATGCCAAAGGGCGGTTTCGCGGCGTGGGCTATTGGGTGCTGACGCCGCTCATCCGTCCCGATGGTTCCACCATCCTGGTCAATCGCGGCTTCGTGCCCGAGAGCGCCAAGGATCCCGCCAGCCGCCAAGCCGGGCAGATCGCGGGCCCCGTCACCGTCTCCGGCCTCGCCCGCTGGACTGAGGACCGCAATCTCTTCACGCCAGCGGACGATCCCCTCGCCGGCAACTGGTTCACGCGCGACATCGCCGGCATTGCCAAGGCCGAGGGGTTAACGCGGGTCGCACCCTTCTTCATCGATGCCGATGCCAGCGCCCCCGGCGGCCTGCCCCAGGGCGGAGAGACCATTCTCACCTTCCCCAATAACCATCTGCAATATGCGCTGACCTGGTTCGGTCTCGCCCTCGGCCTTGTCGGGGTCTACATCGCCTTCGTCCTGCGCTACCGGCGGAGTTCAAAAAGCTAGGCCGCGTCGCCAAGTATGGTCTAGCGGGCTGGAATGTCGTCTTGCGAGCGCAGCGAAACAATCCAGTCTTTCCGCCCTGATGAAATCAGGATTGCTTCGCTGCGCCCGCAATGACGATGAAATAGGCCGGTGATCGGGGCCAGGAGCGGCGCATTCAAGCCAGCAGGCGGCGATACGCGCCTTGCCCGCCGGCCCCGGGCGGATTACAGGATGAAGACTTGTGTCCAGGACGGCGCGCGGCCGGCATCGGCGGCGCTTCCGGCACCGAAAGGATAGAACCGTGCACTATGTCTCCACGCGGGGCGAAGCCCCCGTTCTCGGCTTTTGCGATGCCCTGCTCGCCGGTCTTGCCCGCGACGGCGGGCTCTATGTGCCGCAGCATTGGCCGGTTCTGTCCCACGCCCAGATCGCCGCCTTTGCGGGCAAGCCCTATTGGCAAGTGGCCGAGGCGGTGATCTCGCCCTTCGTCGGCGGTGAGATCGAGCCGGCGGCCCTGCGCCGGATGATCCAGGAAGCCTATGGCAGCTTCGGCCATCCGGCCGTCGTGCCGCTGGTGCAGATCGGCGACAATCTGTTCGTGCAGGAACTGTTCCACGGCCCCACCCTCGCCTTCAAGGACGTGGCGATGCAGTTGCTCGCCCGGCTGATGGATCATGCCCTGAAGGCCCGCAACAAGCGCGCCACCATCGTCGGCGCCACCTCGGGCGACACCGGCAGCGCCGCCATCGAGGCTTTCCGCGGCCTCGAACAGGTCGACATCGTCATCCTCTATCCGCATGGCCGCGTCTCCGAGGTACAGCGCCGGCAAATGACCACGGTCAATGCCGCCAATGTCCATGCGGTTGCGCTGGAGGGCAATTTCGACGATTGCCAGGCGCAGTTGAAGGCGATGTTCAACCATCTTGAATTCCGCGACGAGATCGGCCTGTCGGGTGTCAATTCCATCAACTGGGCCCGCATCGTGGCCCAGATCGTCTATTATTTCACCGCCGCGGTGGCCCTGGGCGCACCGCATCGCAAAGTGTCCTTCTCGGTGCCCACGGGCAATTTCGGCGACATTTTCGCCGGCTACGTCGCCAAACGCATGGGCCTGCCGATCGAGCGGCTCCTGATCGCCACCAATGTCAACGACATCCTGGCGCGCACCATCGCGACCGGCGTCTACGAGGCGCGCGGCGTGACGGAGACCTCCTCTCCCTCGATGGATATCCAGGTCTCCTCCAATTTCGAACGGCTGCTCTTCGACGCCTATCGCCGCGATGCCGGCCAGGTGCGCCGCCTGATGGGCAACCTTGCCCAGTCCGGAGCCTTCGAGATCGACGAAGGCGCCTATGACGCCATCTGTGCGGAGTTCGACGCCGAGCGCGCCGACGAGAAGGAGGTCGGCAAGACGATCGGGATGGTCTGGCGCAATGCCGGCTATCTTCTGGATCCGCACACGGCCGTCGGCGTGATGGCGGCGTGGAAAGCCGAACCCGATCGCCACGTGCCGATGGTCGTGCTCGGCACCGCCCATCCAGCCAAGTTCCCAACCGCCGTCAAGGATGCCTCCGGCGTCGAACCCAAGCTGCCGGATGCTCTTGCCGATCTCTATGAGCGGCCCGAGCGCTTTACCGTCCTGCCCAATGACCTTGGAGTGCTGGAGGCCTTCGTCCGCAAGCATTCCCGCGCGGCACAGGGTGCCGCCGCATGAGCGTCGAAGTGACCCACCTCCCCTCGGGCCTGACCGTCGTCACCGACGCGATGAGCCATCTCGAGACCGCTTCGCTCGGTGTCTTCGCCGGCGCCGGCGCCCGCTCGGAAGGCGAGAAGGAGCATGGCCTCGCCCATCTCCTCGAGCATATGGCATTCAAGGGCACGCGAACCCGTGACGCCAAGCGCATCGCCGAGGAGATCGAAAGCGCAGGCGGTGAACTCAATGCCGCGACATCGGGCGAGCAGACCGCCTACTACGCCCGTGTGCTGAAGGAAGATGTCGGCCTCGGCTTCGACATCCTGGCCGATATCCTCACCCAATCCGTCTTCGATTCCGACGAGCTGGCGCGGGAGAAGAACGTCATCCTGCAGGAGATCAGCGCCGTCGAGGATACGCCGGACGACCTGGTCTTCGACATGTTCAACCAGGCCGCATTTCCGCACCAGCCCCTCGGCCGCCCCATCCTCGGCACGCCCGAGACGGTGATGTCGTTCGACCGCCAGGCGATCCAGGCCTATCTCGACACCCATTACCGGGCCGGCCGCATGGTGGTCGCCGCAGCAGGGGCCGTCGATCATGATCGCGTCGTCGAGGAGGCGGGCCGCCTGTTCGCCCACCTGCCCGAGGGCAGCGGCCCGGAGCCCGCTTCGGCGATCTATCGCGGCGGCGAGGACGTGATGGAAACCGATCACGAGCAGGCCAATGTGCTGATCGGCTTTGGCGGCCGTTCCTACAAGGATGACCTGAGCCCGGCTCTCGGCATCTTCACCAATCTGGTCGGCGGCGGCATGTCCTCGCGCCTGTTCCAGGAGGTGCGCGAGAAAAGAGGCCTGTGTTATCAGGTCTATGCCTTTCAGTGGGGTTATGCGGATACCGGCATTTTCGGTATATCGGCCGGCGCCGGCGCCGAAGACCTCGAAGATCTCGTGCCGGTGATCCTGGATACCGTGGCTGCCGCTGCCTCGGCTCCGACCGAAGCCGAAATCGCCCGTGCCAAGGCGCAGATGAAGGCAGGCCTTCTGATGGCGCTCGAATCCTCGGCCATGCGCGCCGAGCAGATGGCGCGCCACATGCTGATCTGGGGCCGGCCCCTGCCGCCGGCGGAATTGATCGCCAAGATCGACGCGGTCACCGCCGACGACGTCCGCAAGGCCGGCGAGGCCGTGCTGGCCTCGCCGCCGACCCTGGCGGCGCTCGGCCCTGTCAGGACATTGCCCCGCCTCGACAAGATCCGCAGCCATCTGGCGGCATGAGGCGTGCATGTCCTTCCTGCGGCCCTTCTCCTTCGCCGACGTCATACCGCCGGTCCGTGGCGAGAAGGTCGAGTTGCGGGCCCCGGAAATGCGCGATTTCGAGGCCTGGGCCGCCTTGCGGGGCGCAAGCCGGGAATTCCTGCGCCCGTGGGAGCCGACCTGGCCGCCCAACGACCTGACCCGCCCAGCCTTTCGGGCGCGGATCAAGCGCTATGGCCAGGATGCGAGGGCGGACGCCGCCTACCCCTTCTTCATCTTCCGCTCCGATGACGGCGCGCTGGTCGGCGGCCTCACGCTCGGCCAGATCCGCCGCGGCGTGGCGCAGACCGGCTCGCTCGGCTATTGGATGGGCCAGGCTCATGCCGGCCAGGGCCTGATGAGCGACGCCGTGCGCGCATTGCTGCCCTATGCCTTCGGCACGCTGCGCCTGCGCCGGGTGGAAGCCGCCTGCCTGCCGGAGAACGGCCCCTCGATCCGTCTCCTGGAGCGCGTTGGCTTCATCCGCGAGGGCTATGCCCGCTCCTATCTGTGCATCGCCGGCGCCTGGCGCGACCATCTGCTCTACGCCATCCTGTCGAGCGACGAGATCCGCTGAGGCCTTCCGGGGACCGGATCGCAACTTCACGGCCATCACCACGCGGAGGGCATCATGACCGGCGCATCGCAGACCGTCATCACCCGGGCGGAAGAGCGGCCGCGGGAGGCCTGGGACGATCCTGCCAAGGGGAGCGTGGCCTGGCACACGCTGTTCAGCGCGGACATCACGCCCACGGACAGCCTCAGCGCGGGGATCGCCATCCTGCCGCCCGGCGGCACCAACCCACCGCACCGCCACGCCGAAGCGGAGCTCTATTTCATCCTGGAAGGCAACGGCGTGCTCACGGTCGACGGCCTGGAGAGCCCCGTCGGCAAGGGAGCGGCGATCTTCATTCCCGGCCAGGCCTGGCACTCGCTGCGCAACGAAGGCGATGCCGAGCTCCGACTGTTCTATGTCTTCCCGACAGGCCGCTTTTCAGACGTGATCTACGAATTTTCCGATTGAGGCCGGACATCGCGACACGAAGTCCGCACCCAGAAAAATGGCCCGGTTTCCCGGGCCATTTCATTCAGAACCTCATCAGCCCAACAGGGCCTTCAGCTCGGCCCTCAGCTCGTCGCCAAGGCCCTCGCGCTCGAGCGCATAGGCGATATTGGCGGTGAGGAAGCCGATCTTCATGCCGGTGTCGTAGATGCGGCCCTTGAAGATCGAACCGTAGAATTTCTGACCCTGGGCGAGCTTGAGCATGGAATCGGTAAGCTGGATCTCGCCGCCCGCGCCGCGCTCCTGCTTTTCCAGGAGATCGAAGATCTCGGGCTGCAGGATGTAGCGGCCGGAGACCGCCAGGTTGGAAGGCGCGGTGCCCTTCTTGGGCTTTTCCACCATCTGGGTGATCTCGAAAGCATTGCCGCCGACGCTCTCGCCCTTGCCGACGATGCCATATTGATGCGTCTGGTCCTCCGGCGCCTCGAACACGGCGATGTGGTTGCCGCCGACCTTGTCATAGGCCTCCACCATCTCCGCCAGGCATCCCTTGCCCTTGCCGTGATGCAGCATGTCGGGCAGCAGCAGCGCGAAAGGCTCGCGCCCGACGATCTCGCGCGCGCACCAGACGGCATGGCCGAGGCCGAGCGGGGCCTGCTGGCGCGTGAAGCTGGTCTGCCCGGCGGCCGGCAGGGCGCGCTGCAGTTCCTCATAGGCCTCCATCTTGCCGCGCTCCTTGAGCGTGGCGTCGAGTTCGAAGGCGATGTCGAAATGATCCTCGATCACTCCCTTGTTGCGGCCGGTCACGAAAATGAAGTGCTCGATGCCGGCTTCGCGGGCTTCATCCACCACATGCTGGATGACGGGTTTGTCCACCACGGTGAGCATCTCCTTGGGCACCGACTTCGTGGCAGGCAGAAAACGCGTGCCGAGGCCGGCGACGGGAAATACAGCTTTGCGAATGCGCGTCATTGGAAACCTTTGATACGTGCCCTTGGGGAAGGTTGGTTGTTTTTATTGCCCCCTCGGATGAAGGAACGGTTTATAAGACCCTACTCAGACTCGGGCCTTGCAGCAATCTCGCCCTTGCCTGCCTCAAGCGTCAAAAATGAGGTGGATCCGAAATCACCAACAACTTCCCACCGATTTCTGCCCGCCGGAGCGATGGGAGGCAAGAGGCCAGCCTCCATCATCCCCTCTGATTCCGCCAACAGGAATCCGATCGGCGCAGCTTGCCCAATTTCGCATTGCTGGCTACTGCTTCTCGACACAATTGAGTGGCAGGTGGGCAGGCCCTTCGAAGTGAGATGAACCAGGGTGAGGCGCGAGGGGCGCCGGGCGCCTGGCTGGAGATCGTATGTTGCAGTTCATTCGCGTCGTCGCAGCCTCTGTAGTCATGATGCTCGTCATGGCGATGGTCGGCGGCGTTGCGCATGCCCTGGAACCGGTGGACGTCAACGGCGAGGTCGATGCCATCGATCTGCTGCCCGCCGTCGAAAGCTATTCCAGCCAGGGTGACCGCATCCAGATCCAGACCGCTCCCGGCGCCGACGGCATCGTGCGCCGTATCGAGGTGCGCTCGAAACAGCCGGGCGCCAATCCGCATTGGATCGTGTTCGCCCTCGCCAACACCACGGACGAGCAGATCGACCGCATCGTGGTGGCGCCGCATTTCCGCCTGGTCGGCTCGGGCCTGGTCTGGCCGGATCTCGGCGCCTCGCGCATCGCGGAAATCACGCCCAGCCAGGGTTTCCAGCCCGAACGGCAGGAGGATGACGACGCCGATGTCTTCCGCGTGACGCTCGATCCGGGCTCGCGCGTGACCTTCGTGGCCGAATTGCGCACCTCCAAGCTGCCCCAGCTCTTCCTGTGGGACCCCGACGCCTACAAGGACAAGGTCAACTCGCTCACCCTCTACAAGGGCATCGTGCTCGGCATCGCCGGCCTGCTCGCCCTGTTCCTAACCATCGCCTTCGTGGTGAAGGGCACCGCGATGTTTCCCGCGGCCGCAGCGCTGGCCTGGGCGGTGCTGGCCTATCTGGCCATCGATTTCGGTTTCCTGCACAAATTCCTCGCCATTCCGCCGGATGGAGACAGGGTGTGGCGCGCGGGTGCCGAGGCGGTCTTCTCGGCCACGCTCCTCGTTTTCCTGTTCGCCTATCTCAATCTCAACCGCTGGCATGTGCGCTACTCCGTGGTCTCGGCGCTCTGGCTCACCGCCCTCGCCGCCCTCGTCGGCCTGGCGGTGATCAACGCCCCCGTCGCCGCCGGCGTCGCCCGCATCTCCATCGCCACCCTGGCCGTCGTCGGCCTCCTGATCATCCTGCTGCTGGCCTTCTACGGCTATGACCGGGCCGTGATGCTGATACCCACCTGGACGCTGCTGCTCGGCTGGGTGGCGGCGGCGGGATTGACCATCATGGGCCATCTCACCAACGACCTGGTGCAGCCGGCCCTCACCGGCGGCCTGGTGCTGGTGGTGATGCTGATCGGCTTCACGGTGATGCAGCATGCCTTTGCCGGCAGCGCCTTCGCGCCCGGCCTGATGACCGATACCGAACGCAAGGCCCTCGCCCTCACCGGCTCGGGCGATGTGGTCTGGGACTGGGACGTGCCGGCCGATCGCATCTATGTCAGCCCGGAGGCGGACCAGTTGCTCGGCGTCGCCCCGGGTGCGCTCGACGGGCCTGCCGCCGACTGGCTTGAACTCGTGCATATCTTCGACCGCGACCGCTTCCGCACCGCACTCGACGCGGTGATCGACCAGCGCCGCGGCCGGGTCAGCCTGGATTTCCGCATCCGGGCCGCCGACGGCCACTATATGTGGCTCAACCTCAAGGCCCGGCCCGTGGTCGGTTCCGACGGCGAGGTGGTGCGCTGCGTGGGCACCGTCTCCGATGTCACCGAGCAGAAGACGGCCGAGGAGCGCCTGCTGCACGATGCCGTCAGGGACAATCTGACCGGCCTGCCCAACCGCGAGCTCTTCACCGACCGGCTGGAAGCGGCATTGATCCAGGCCAAGCAGGACGGCACCACCAAGCCGACCGTGCTGATCCTCGACCTCGACCGCTACAAGCAGGTCAACGATGCCGTCGGCCATTCCGTCGGTGATTCGATCCTGCTGACGGTGTCACGCCGTCTTTCGCGCCTCATGAAGCCCCGCGACAGTGTCTGCCGCATCTTCGGCGATCAGTTCGGCGTGCTTCTGCTGTCGGAACCCGATCCGGAGCGGATATCGGCCTTCGCCGAGTCGATTCGCCGCTCGCTGCGCGCGCCCATCGCCGTGGCCGACCGCGAGATCTTCCTCACCGCCTCGATCGGCGTGGCGATGTATGATCCCCAGGCTCCGGTCAAGGCGGACGAACTGATCAAGGACGCCGAGATCGCCATGTACAACGCCAAGAAGATCGGCGGCGATCGCATCGAGATCTTCCGGGCGGCCATGCGGGTCGAGCGGCCGGATCGTTCCTCCCTGGAAGCCGATCTGAGACGGGCGATCGAACGCGACGAGCTCAAGGTCTTGTTCCAGCCGGTGGTGCGCCTGCAGGATCGCACCATTGCCGGCTTCGAGGCGATCGTGCGCTGGGAGCATCCCAAGCTCGGCCGCCTGCCGCCAGGCGAGTTCAACGCCATGGCCGAGGAGACGGGGCTGATCGTCGATGTCGGCCTGTTCGTGCTCGACCGCACCGCCCGCCAGCTCTCGATCTGGCAGCGCCTCGTCGAGGTCGAGCCGCCCTTGTTCGGCATGGTCAACATCTCCAGCCGGCAATTGCTGCGGCAGGACCTCGTGCAGGACATCAAGGCGGTGATGGCCCGGGCGGGCATCGAGCGCGGCTCGCTCAAGCTCGAGGTCTCCGAGAGCCTGGTGATGGAAAATCCCGAATATGCCGCACAGATCCTGGCCCAGCTCAGCGATCTCGGCGTGGGCCTCGCCATGGACGGCTTCGGCACCGGCTATTCCAGCCTGTCCTATCTCCAGCGCTTCCCCTTCGACATGCTCAAGATCGATCCGAGCTTCGTCAAGGAAGGCGACCGCGGCCGGCCGGTGATCCTGCGCTCGATCATCGCGATGGCTGGCGATCTCGGCATGGAGATCATCGCCGATGGCGCCGAGGCCGACAGCGATGCCGAAGAGCTGGGCGAGCTCGGCTGCCAGTTCGCCCAGGGCGAGGCCTTCGGCGATCCCGTAACGGCGGAGGAGGCCCGCAGGCTGATCGCCGGGCCGGTGCGGCTGAGGGCGTAGCCCGGGACCGCCGGCTTTCAGCCGGCTCTTCCCATCCTAAATTCGTAGCGGTTCCAAGAGCCGGCTGAAAGCCGGCGGTCCCAGGGCTTACGCGTGGCCGGCATCCCGCGAGAACAGGCCGGGCTCGATGCCGAGCTTGCGCAGGGCCCGGGTATATTTGGTGTCGACCTGGTCGTCGAACAGCAGCCCCGGATCGGCATCGCAATGCAGCCAGCCATTGGCCTGGATCTCGCGTTCCAGCTGCCCGGCGCCCCAGCCGGCATAACCCAGCGCCAGCAAGGCCTGTTCCGGCCCCTCCCCGATGGCGATGCTGCGCAGAATGTCGAGCGTCGCCGTCAGGCAGATATTGTCCTCGATCGGCATGGTCGAATTGTCGATGAAGACGTCATTGGTATGGAGCACGAATCCCCGGCCGGATTCGACCGGGCCGCCATTGACGATGCGGATCGGCGCGCCTCGCGGTTGACGCATATCCGAAACCCCATCGATGACGCCCAATTGCTTCAGCAGATCGGGAAAGCGGATGTTCTTGGCCGGCTGGTTGACCACGATGCCCATGGCACCATCGGACGAATGCGCACAGATATAGATCACCGTGCGCGCGAAGCGCTCATCCTGCATGGACGGCGTAGCCACGAGCATCTTGCCGTCGAGAAATCCGCCGGATGAATCGCTGCCGAATGGAATATACCCTGTCATGGACATGATGGTGCCGCATCGTATCGGCTTTGTTAAGGCATAAATTTGGCCAACCTTGGCGAAGTGCCCGTGGCAGGCTTCACAAGAGTGTCACGCCTTCGTGCATGGCGCTATTGGCCATTCGCAGTTATCCGTCTGCCGACAATCTCTGTTTGGACCCGCAAGCGACCCGAATGCTCAACCGTCTAACCCTTCTCGTGCTCGCCTGGTTTCTCGCCTGCTGCGCCCTGCCGGCCGAGGCCGGCTCGTCGGATCCAAGCCAGTCGGATCCAAGCCAGTCGGATCCACACGCCGCCATTCAGCTGCTTCCCGGCCAGGCGCATCCCGAGGGACTGGCCGGCCTGGCGATTCAGCTCGCGCCGGGCTGGAAGACCTATTGGCGCAATCCGGGCGATGCCGGCATTCCCCCGACCTTCGATTGGTCCAGGTCGGAGAACCTGCGCGAGGTGACGGTGCTCTGGCCGGCGCCGAGCCGCTACGATCAGGAAGGCGCGTCATCGGCCGTCTATCACGATGAAGTCGTGCTGCCCCTCAGGATCAGCGCGATCGATCCGTCCAAGCCGGTCAAGCTAGCCCTCGGCCTCGACTACGCCGCCTGCAAGACGATCTGCGTGCCGGCCAAGGGCAGTGCCGACGTCATCCTCTCGCCGGGCACACAAAAAGGGGAAGGCAGCGCCGAGATCGAGCAAGCCTTGAAGAAGGTACCGGTATCGCGTGAGATCGGCGCCACTGAAACCCTCGCCATCAAGCAGGTCCGCCTGGATACCGCAACCAATCCGGCCCGCCTGACCATCGATGTCAGCGCCCCCTCCGCCTCGGCCCTGTTCGTGGAGGGGCCGATGAAATGGTACCTGCCGATGCCGGAACCGGCCGACAAGGCGGACAAGGCCAATCCCCAGAGCTTCGTGCTGCCGCTCGAAGGCCTGCCCAAGGGTGCGACCCTCGCCGGAAACGAGCTGCGCTTCACGCTCTCGACTGGCGAGGCCGGCGTCGAAAGCCTATATCGGTTGCCGTAGACTCTCGTCATGGCAGCGATCCGGCCATCCCGACCGCGCAGAGGCGCCCGGGATGACAGGGCAGCCTTCGCCATGGCGTCACCAAAGGAGATAGCAGTGACGATCAAGCCCGGCGACAAACTCCCCAATGTGACCTTCCGTCTGGTGACGCAGGACATGCCCGAGGCCAAGACGACGGCCGACATCTTCGGCGGCAAGAAGGTGGTGCTATTCGCCGTGCCAGGCGCCTTCACCCCCACCTGCCACCGCAACCACCTGCCGGGCTATCTGGAACATTACGATGCCTTCAAGGCCAAGGGCGTCGACACGGTGGCGGTGACCGCCGTCAACGACGCCTTCGTCATGCAGGCCTGGGCCAAGGCCACGGGCGGCCTCGGCAAGATCGAATTCCTCGCCGATGGCAGCGGCGACTTCGCCAAGGCGACCGGCATGGAGCTCGACCGCGTCGCCGCAGGCCTGGGCGTGCGCTCGCAACGCTATGCCATGCTGGTGGAAGATGGCGTGGTGAAGGTGCTCAACCTCGACGACGGCGGCAAGCTCGACATTTCCGGCGCCGAGACGCTGCTTGGGGCGATCTGATTAGGAGGGCTGCTCTCCCAGTTCCATCGGAAGATGGGACTGGGTCAGCCGACCTATGTGGTACTGCTAAAATGTGGGCGCCGTAACGTAGAAATGCAAGGTCAGGAGATCATCCTGGCCGTCCGTGCCGTGAGCGAGAAGCATCTCCAGACCATATTGCCAGGTCTCGATAACGCCTTGGTCGGGCTCGACAATGCAGTGAGACCCAAGATCAAGGTGTCGACTTTTTCACGGTCCATTGCGATCCCGCTGGCGTACCAAAGCTCATCTCAATGGGATATGCGTTATTGCAAAATTCCTGATTTCGACGACATCGTTGGTGTCAGACGCTAAAGTCATCGCTGAGTTTGGTCGATCCGGGGAGATCACGTGTCGGAAGGCTATCTTCAAACACTGCAGCGCGAATTCCAAGCCGGCGAAGGATCTTTTGTGCTGCGGCTGCGCAGCGACTTACAATGGGACAGACAAGCATTCGGAAACCTGGTTTCAGCAATGCAGGCATGCTGCAGGGAGCATGAAAGCACGCAGGTCCTTGACCGATGGATGGCCGAAGGGTTCTGGTACACTCAGTGGTTCGTCCGCAGCTGGGTCGATCATCCGAATTTTCCAAGGACGTACACGCAAGACTATTATCAGAAAGCCTGCACGCGCTTGGATGATCTGGCTCAGTGGTTCTTCTCGGGTATCAACCCATATGAGGGAGAGAGTGGCTTCGATCCCATTGAGTAAGTAGACTGGGGCGTTGCTGGATTTGCAACAGCGTTCGCATCACGACAGCGCCGCCGCCCTGTCCCGCTTCTCCTGCAGATAGGGCGCCATGCCCTCCCGGGCGAGCCGGTCGGCCTCCTCGTTGAGCGGGTGGCCGGCATGGCCTTTCACCCAGTGGAACTCGACCTCATGGCGCTCCAGCGCCGTATCGAGGCGGCGCCAAAGGTCCTCGTTCTTCACCGGCTTCTTGTCGGCGGTGCGCCAGCCATTGCGCTTCCAGCCATGGATCCAGCCGGTGATGCCGTTCTTGAGATATTGGCTGTCTGTGTGCAGGTCGACGGCGCAGCCGCGCTTCAGGGCTTCCAGCCCTTCGATCGCCGCCAGCAGTTCCATGCGGTTGTTGGTGGTCTCCAGGGCGCCGCCGCACAGGGTCTTGCGGTGCTCGCCAAACATCAGGATCGCACCCCAGCCGCCGGGGCCGGGATTGCCGGAGCAGGCGCCATCGGTATAGAGCGTCACCTTCTTTACCGTCATAGGTCGAACCCGTATTCGGCCGGGCCGGCGACGCGCTGGTGGAAGCGCAGCTTCTTCCAATATTCCAACGGGTCCTTCGGCTTCACCAGGGCGCCGGGCGGCACGTTGAGCCAGTCGACCAGGCGCGTCAGCATGAAGCGCAGGGCCGAGCCCCGGGCCAGCACCGGCATGGCCGCCATCTCGGCATCCGACAGCGGCCTGACCGCGCGATAGCCGGCCAGGAGCGCCCTGCCCTTGGTGGCGTTGTAGGCGTGGTCGGGTTCGAAGCACCAGGCATTCAGGCAGATCGCGACGTCATAGGCGAGAATGTCGGTGCAGGCGAAATAGAAGTCGATCAGGCCCGAAAGGCGCCCCTTGAGGAAGAAGACATTGTCGGGGAAGAGATCGGCATGAATGACGCCGGTCGGTAGCCCCTGCGGCCAATGCGCCCGGTGAAAGGCGAGTTCCTCGGCGATGGCGGCATCGAGCCCGGCCTGCACGCTGTCGGCCCGGCCATCCGCCTGGCTGTAGAGCGTTTCCCAGCCGGCGAGAGACAAAGCGTTGGGCCGCTCCATCGGGAAGCCCAGCGTGGCGTTGTGCATGGCCGCGAGGGCGCGGCCGACGGCGCCGCAATGCTCGACATTGGGCTTCTTGATCCAGACGCCTTCCAGGAAGCTGATCAGCGCGGCAGGCCGCCCGGCGAGTTCCCCCAGCACCTTGCCGTTCCGCCGCCGGATCGGGGTCGGGCAGGTCACGCCGCTCGCGGAAAGATGTTCCATCAGCGCCATGAAGAAGGGCAGGTCGTCCCGCCTCACCCGCTTTTCATAGAGGGTGAGGATATAGGCGCCCTTCTCGGTGCGCAGAATGTAATTGGTGTTTTCGACACCCTCGGCGATGCCCTTGCAGGCCAGTACCCCACCGATGTCGTATTCGGCGACGAAACAGGCGAGATCCTCGTCATTGACTTCGGTATAAACGGCCATCGTACCAGCTCATCGGGTCATCCCGGACGCAGGGCAGCATGCAATGCTGCGCCGCAGATCCGGAATCGCTTGCCGAATGGAATGCAGTTTCAGGGCGGTTCCGCGTCTGCGGCGCAGCATTGCATGCTGCATCGCGCGCGGAATGACGGGCGGAGCGGCGTAAACGGCCATCAGCGGCCAACATCTTCTGCGATTTTACGCATGTCGTTCTCCCTCAGATCCCGAGGCAGCGGGAAGAACACGCTTTCGTCGGCCGTCGAGACCGTCTCGACGGTGATGGTATAGCGTTCCGCGAAAGCGTCGAGGATTTCCTCGACCAGGATCTCGGGTGCGGAGGCGCCGGCGGCGACACCCAGGGATTTCAGCGAGCCGAACCGGCTCCAATCGATATCCGAAGCGCGCTGCACCAGTTCCGAGATCAGACAGCCCGAGCGCTCCGCCACTTCGCGCAGGCGCTGCGAATTGGAGGAGTTCGGCGCCCCCACTACGATGAAGGCCTCCACCCGCGGCGCCACGGCCTTGACCGCCTCCTGGCGGTTGGTGGTGGCGTAGCAGATGTCTTCCTTGTGCGGGCCGACGATCGAGGGGAAACGGACCTTCAGCGCCTCCACGATGTCGCGCGTATCGTCGACCGACAACGTGGTCTGGGTCACATAGGCGAGCGCATCCGGATTGGACGGCGTGAAGGCGGCGACATCGGCGACCGTCTCGATCAGGCTGACGGCACCGTCCGGTAGCTGCCCCATCGTGCCTATGACCTCGGGATGGCCGCGATGCCCGACCAGCACGATCTCGCGCCCGCGCTTGTGGTGGATCTCGGCCTCGCGGTGCACCTTGGTCACCAGCGGGCAGGTGGCGTCGATGGCGAAGAGATTGCGGCTCGCGGCCGCTGCCGGCACCGATTTGGCGACGCCATGCGCCGAGAAGATCACCGGCGCACGGGTCTCAGGCACCTCATCGAGCTCCTCGACGAAGATCGCGCCCTTCGATTTGAGGTTCTCGACCACATATTTGTTGTGCACGATCTCATGGCGCACATAGACCGGCGGGCCATAGATCTTCAGGGCCTGCTCGACGGCGTCGATCGCCCTGACCACCCCGGCGCAGAAGCCGCGCGGGGAGCAGAGCAGAATGGTGAGGGCGGGTTTTTCAGCAATCATCTCGGCCCGGATATGGGGCTGCGCCGCAAGGCGCGTCAAGCGCTTTGGCGACATCGCCGTCGCTATCCCCGCCCCGCCGGTTTGGCGGGCAGCCCGAGGCGGTCCGCCATGCGGATGAGATCGGCCAACGTGTTGGCCTGCATCTTGCGCATGACCTGGCCGCGATGGATCTTCACGGTGATCTCGCTCAACTCCAGTTCCCCGGCCGTCTGCTTGTTGAGCAAGCCCTGCACCACCAGCGCCATAACCTCCTGCTGGCGCTGCGACAGGGTCGCATAGCGGCGGCGCAAATCCTCCACCAAGGCCGTCTCGCCCCTCTGTGCTCGGCTCTTGTCCAGGCAAGCGGCCACGGCGTCGAGAAGATCCTGCTCACGGAAGGGCTTGAGCAGGAATTCCATGGCACCGGCCTTGATGGCCCGGACCGACATCGGCACGTCGCCGTGGCCTGTCAGGAACACGATGGGAATGGCATCCCCGGCCCTTGCCAGTTCGGCCTGGAAGTCGAGCCCGCTCTGTCCGGGCATGCGTATGTCGAGCACCAGGCAGGACGCTCCCTCCGAGTGCCGATACTGCATGAACTCGCGGGGTGAGGCGAAGCAGCGGACGCGGTAGCCGACCGATCTCAGCAGGCTGTCCAGCCCATCCCGCACCATGGGATCATCATCCACCACATAGACAGTCGCGATCTCTTCCGACAGGTCTAATCCTTGCATGGGTCTAATCCTTGCGTCTGCGCTCTCGCGCCAGCGGCAGAGTAAAGCGAAAGGTGCTTCCATGCGGCGCGGCGGCCCTGGCTTCTATGCGCCCGCCATGCGCTTCGACGATGGAACGGCTGATGGCCAATCCGATGCCCATACCGTCCTCCTTGGTGGTGAAGAAGGGATCGAAGACATGGTCCATGGCCTGCGCCGACAAGCCACGGCCGGTATCGGTAACGCCGATGCTGATCTCCCCCTCATCGGCGGAGGCATTGACCGTTATCTCCCGATTTCCCTGTTCCGCTTCCAGCGACGCTTCGACGGCATTGGCGATGAGGTTGAGCAGGACCTGCTGCAGTTGAACCCGGTCGCCCATCACCGGCACCACGCCATGCTGCAATTCTGTCCGCAGCGCAATCGCGTTCGCGCGCAGCTTGCCCCGCATCAAGGCCAGTGTCTCGTCGATCACCTCGATCATGTCGACGAGCTCGCGGGATGGAGGGGCACGGCGCACCAGGCGACGCACCCTTTCCACCACTTCGCCCGCCCGCTCGGCGGCTTCCACGATCCGATTGAGGGCATGCCGGGCCTCGGCCTGGTTGGGCGGCGAGGCCGAGAGCCAGCGCAGCGCAGCATTGCTGCTGGCGCCAATGGCCGCCAGGGGCTGGCTGACCTCATGGGCAATGGAGGCCGTGAGTTCACCCAGCATGGTGATGCGCGAGATGCGGGCGAGGTCCGCCTCTGCGCGGCGCACGGCGAGATCGGCAAGCTCGATCCGGATGGCGAGATAGGTAGTCGCGCCGATGGCCACCAGGCTGAGGGAGCTGTTGGCGATACCCGCCTCGGTATCGCCTCTCACCGTCATGAAGAAGCTGAGCACGGTCAGCAGGCTGCAGGCCAATCCGACGATCAGCACGGTCCGCGGCCGTCCCGTCCAGACCGAGATCAGCACCACGACCACATGCAGCACCGCGACGGCGATTTCCAGGTCGGTGACCGTATCGGCCACGAAAATGAGCAAGGCCAGCCCGGCCATGGCGAACCACAGCAGCGGCATGTCGACGGTCGATCCCAGGCGTTCGCGTTTCACCGGCTGCGTTCCCCATGATGGAAGGGCTGTCCCGCGCCACCACCGCCGCCGGCGCTGAACCCACGGCCTCATCCGTCAGGCACGATGGCGGGAATGCCACTGCAGATGTCGGCGCAGCAGCACCGCGCCCACCTTGTTGAGGCCTCCAGCCATGCGAAGCAAGCCTCTCGTCTCCGGCGGCAGCACTTGGTTGCGAAAGAAAAGGCGCCGCGTCGCCAGGCGTTCAGCTCGGGTTCTCCAGCGTGAAAAGATCCGCCGCTTCGTCATAGGCGAAATACTCGGCATAGCGGGCGAGGCTGATCACGGCGCGTACGGTACCGGCGGCATAGTCCTCCGACATGTGATCCTCCAATTCGTCGCGAAAGCGGCGGGCGGATGCCCGATGGCTCGGCCTTTCGTCGAGGATGCGGCGAATATGAGCCGCAAGCGGCACATAGGTCGCCAATTGCTGTGCAAACAGGCGCTTACGCTCGTCCACCTCGCTTTCGGCAAAGCGCTTCCCGGCGGCCGTAAGGCGGATATCACCGCCCTCCAGCTCGGCAAAGCGCAGCAGCTGCAGGGTCTCCGCCACCGGGAAGAGCTCGTCGATCTCCAGATGCAGGCCGGCGGCTAGGGGCGGCAGGTCCGCCTTGCCGTGATAGGGGCCGGCCGCCACCGCTTCGATCAGGCCGGCGAGTTCGTTGGACGAAACCTTGGGCAGCACCATGGCGATGCCGGTGCCGGGGAAAAGCCCCTCCCGCGCCGGAACCGAACCCGGACGGGCGGTCATGCGCGCATAGATGTCCTCCACCAGGGCCCGGAAGGCCGGATCGAGCCGGTTGCGCGGCTGTGGCAGCTCGACACGGACCTCGCCGATCACCCGGCCCGGATTGGAGCCGAAAATCAGGATGCGATCGCACATCAGCACCGCCTCCTCGATATTGTGGGTGACCATCAGGATGGCCTCGATCGGCATTCGGCCCTCGCACCACAGATCGAGCAGATCCGTGCGCAGTGTCTCGGCGGTGAGCACGTCGAGGGCCGAGAAGGGCTCGTCCATCAAGAGCAGCCTGGGATGCACCACCAGCGCCCGGGCGAGGCCGACGCGCTGGCGCATACCGCCCGACAGCTCCTTGGGATAGGCATTCTCATAGCCGTCGAGCCCGATCAGGTCGATCGCAGCCAAAGCCCGCTTGCGGCGCTCGGCCGGCAGACCCCCCTGCGCCTCGAGGCCGAGTTCGACATTCTGCTGCACGGTGAGCCAGGGGAACAAGGCAAAGCTCTGGAAGACCAGCGAAATGCCGCTGCTTGTGCCACTGACCGGCTCGCCACGGAAGGAAACGCTGCCCTCGCTGGGCCGGATCAGGCCGGCGATCGCGCGCAACAGCGTGGACTTGCCGGAGCCGGAACGACCGAGCAGGCCAACGATTTCGCCGGATTGCAGCGTGAGGTCGACCCTGTCGAGCACGACAAGCGGGCTCGATCCGCCCTTGTCATAGGTCTGGCGCACGCCGAGGACCGAAACCAGCGGGGCATTCTTGATGGCGAGGGGAGCATTCATGGTGACGGGAGCATTCATGGCGATATCTCCGGAAATTCAGTCGAGGCGCAGGCGGCGTTCCGCGAACACATAGAGCGGGCGCCACAGCAGGCGGTTGAACGTGGTGACGAAGAGCGACATCACGGCGATGCCGAGCACGACGCGCGGAAAGTCTCCCGCCTCGGTCGCCCTGGCGATGTAGGAGCCGAGGCCGTAGGCCTGGAGCCTGGTGTTTCCCCAATTCACGAATTCGGCGACGATGCTGGCGTTCCAGGAGCCACCGGAGGCCGTGAGAGCGCCGGTCACGTAATAGGGAAAGATTCCCGGCAGGATCACCCGGCGCCACCAGGTCCAGGACCGGATCTGGTAGATCGAGGCCGCTTCCCTGAGGTCCGTGGGAAAAGCGCTCGCGCCGGCGATGACGTTGAACAGGATGTACCACTGCGTCCCCAGCACCATCAGCGGCGACAGCCAGATGTCCGGGCTTGCCCCGGTCGCGACGATGGCGATCACGGCGAAGGGAAACAGCACGTTTGCCGGGAAGGCGGCGAGGAACTGCGCCAGGGGCTGGACCCGCTCGGCCAGAGCCGGGCGCAGGCCGATCAGCACGCCGATGGGAACCCAGATCAGGCTTGTCACCGCGATGAGAACGATGACGCGCAGCAGTGTGACCAGTCCGCCGCCCAGCGCCTCGAGGGCATCGGTCCAGGACAGGGTCTGGCACATATAGGCAATCGCCAGGAAGATCCCCCAGGCCGTGACGGCCAGAACGAGGCCGAGCCACAGGCGGTCGATCCAGGGCGAAGCCGCCCACGCGCGGCGAAAGGATGCCCGTCCCGATCGTCCGGCACCCACCAGCATCAGGCGCTGCCAGCCCCAGACCAGCGGGGCGGCCAGGCGCTTCATCAGCCGGGTGTGGCGGACGAGGTCATAGACCCAGGAGCGCGGCCTTTGCTGGCTGGCCGTCTGTTCGACGCGGAACTTGTCGGCCCAGGCCACCACCGGCCGGAACAGGAGCTGATCGTAGAGCACGATCAGGATGGCCATGGCCGCCACGGCCCATGCCACCGCCACGAAATTCTTCTGGTCAATGGCGAGCGCCAGGAAGGAGCCGATACCGGGAAGCTGCACGGTGGTGTCGCCCACCGTGATCGCTTCGGAGGCGACCACGAAGAACCAGCCGCCGGACATCGACATCATGGTGTTCCAGATCAGCCCCGGCGCCGCGAACGGCGCCTCGAGGCGCCAGAAGCGCTGCCAGCCGGACAGCCTGAAGCCACGGCTCACCTCGTCTAGGTCGCCGGGCACCGTGCGCAGGGACTGGTAGAAGGAGAAGGCCATGTTCCAGGCCTGGCTGGTGAAGATCGCGAAGATCGAGGCGCATTCCGCTCCGAGCTGGCTGCCGGGAAACAAGCCCATGAAGAAGGTGACCGTGAAGGTCAGGAAGCCGAGCACCGGAACCGACTGCAGGATGTCAAGCGCCGGGATGATGATCAGCTCCGCCCGCCGGCTCTTGGCCGCCAGCGTGGCCACCGTGAAGGTGAAGACCAGCGAGGCGATGATGGCGGCGAACATGCGCAATGTGGTGCGCAGCGCATAGTCCGGCAGACGGGCCGGATCGAGCGAAACCGGAGAAACGGAGAGGGCGTCCAGCGGTGTTTCCATCGCAGAGGCGCCATGCAGCACCAGGGCGATGAGCGCGATCACTAGCCCGCAGGCAATCACATCATAGAGATTGGGCAGGAGGCGCCCGCGGGCGAAAGCCGCGACGGAGCGCTGACCGGACCGGTCATGGGGCAGAAAAACCATGGCGAACCTCGTGGGAAGGCAAGGTCGGGGAAGGCGGAATGTCGGAAGGAAGGCAGGCTCTTGCGGCGCCCGCACAGGGAGACGCTCAGCGCCAGTCGGCGGCCGTTCCGGCGCATTTCGAACAAAGGAGCTGGGAGGCATCCGCCCTGCCCTGGCAACCGGACAGGTCCCAGCGGCATTCGAGACGCCCCGTGTCCGGATACAGGAGGCAGGAAGGCCGGAGAGCGGCGCGGATCGCGCCGGGCGCAACCTTCTGCCGCCTGCCCCGGACGACAGGGATGACGGCGCCGCGAACAGCCGGCGTGGCGGCCGCGACTCGGTCACCGAGCGGAATGACGTTGTTCATGTTTCACCTCGTCGGGCCGCCCTTGGCCACACCCGCGAGGCAAGCCGACGCGGACTAGAGCCGGCCGGTCATCGCCCGGCGCGCGAGACCGCCGGCGTTCCAGATCGATGGCGCACCCCTCCGGCGACGGCTGGGAGCCGAAGCCGGACGGCTACTGCGATCGTTGTCCATGTGCTTCCACAGCTGATTTTTCGGGTGTTATCCAAGGTGCCGAGCACCGCAGATACGGAGCCCTTCTGTCACTGCCCCAAAGCGGCGTCAACCGTGCTTTGGTGTGTGCAAACAATACCTTGGTATGGGTTGCGCCTTGCTAGGCTCCGGCTCGGCCCAAGGCCTTCGGCGGCATCACCCCTGCCCGCGCTTCTCGAAATCTTCGACCTTGGCCGCGCCGGTCATGATGGCCACCACATCGGCCATCGAATGGGTCTTGGGGCTCACCACCGCGGCCCGGCGCCCCAGGCGCATGATGTGGATGCGGTCGGCCAGTTCGAACACGTTGGGCATGTTGTGGCTGATCAGCACGACCGGCAGGCCGCGATCGCGGATGGCGCGGATCAGTTCCAGCACCTGGCCGGTCTCGCGCACGCCGAGGGCCGCCGTTGGCTCGTCCATGATCGCCAGCTTCTTGGCGAACAGGGCTGCGCGGGCCACTGCCACGCCCTGGCGCTGGCCGCCCGAAAGGGCCTCCACGGCATTGTGGATCGACGGCAGCCGGAACTTGAGTTCCGCCATCGCCTTGCGGGCTTCCTCGCGCATGCGCGTCTTGTCGAGGCGGCGGAACACGGTGCCGAGCACGCCTTGCATGCGCAATTCGCGCCCGAGGAAGAGGTTCGAGGAGATGTCGAGGGCCGGCGCCACCGCCAGATCCTGGTAGACGGTTTCGATGCCGCGATGGCGGGCATCGAGCGGCCCCTTGAAATGCACCGGCTGGCCGTCCAGCAGGATCTCGCCGCTGTCGGGCTTGAGGGCGCCGGTCAGCGCCTTGATCAGGGAGCTCTTGCCGGCGCCGTTGTCGCCGACGACGGCGAGGATCTCGCCCTTGCGCAGCTCGAAATCCACCCCGTCCAGCGCCGTGACGTGACCGTAGCGCTTGACGATATTGCGAGCCTCGAGGACGACCTCGGCAGAAGCGGATGCCGTCATCAGCGCCTCCCACGCGAAAGCTGGTCGAAGGCCACCGCCACGATCACCAGGATGCCCGTGATCAGGTCCTGCCAGAGCGGATCAATGCCGGCCAGCGTCAGCCCGTTGCGCAGCACGCCCACGATGAGGGCGCCAATCAGCGTGCCGACGAGACCGCCCCGGCCACCGAACAGCGAGGTGCCGCCGATCACGACGGCGGTGATGGAGTCGAGATTGGCCGTCTGCAGCGAATTGGGATCGGCATTGGGAATACGGCCGAGCGCCAGCCAGGCAGCGATGCCATAGAGCAGGCCGGCCAAAACATAGACCGAAAGCAGGTGCCGCCTGACGGGAATGCCGACCAGCCGCGCCGCCTCGGGATTGTTGCCGATGGCATAGACGTGGCGGCCCCATTTGGTCTGGTTCAGGAGATACCAGACCAGGGCATAGAGCAGCAGCATTGCGAGGACGCCATAGGTCACCACGAAGCCGCCGATGAGTTCGCCATTGCCGGTCCAACTCAGGAATTCGTCGTCGACCGGGAAGGCGCCGCCGGCCGAGATCAGGCGAAGCGCGGCCGTGATGATGCCGAGCGTGCCGAGCGTGACGATGAAGGGCGGCAGCTTCAGGCCGCTGATCAGACCGCCGGCGACGGTGCCTGACAGGGTGCAGAGCAGAATCGCCACCCCCATGGACAGGACGGGATCATAGCCGAGCGTCGCCATTTTGCCTGCGACGATGGTGCCGAGCACGCAGATCGCGCCGACGGCGAGGTCGATGCCTGCCGTCAGGATGATCAGAGTCTGGCCGATCGCCAGCGTGCCGACCACCACGGTCTGCTGCAGGATCAGCGAGATGTTCTGCAGAGCGAGGAAGCGCTCGTTGATGCTGGCGAAAATGACGCAGAACAGCGCCAATACCAGGAAGGGTCCAGCCGAAGGCACCGCGAAGATGCGCGCCAGGAGGCTGCGCTTCTCTTCGGGCGCGGGAACCGTGGTCGTGCTCATGCGATCCTCGACGAAACGGTCTTGCAGAGAGAAACGCGACTAACCTTCTCCCCTTGCGGGAGAAGGTTTGCCGCGCCCAACTCCGTTGATCTTCAGCCTATTCGCCGCCCCAGCAGTTTTTCAGGCCCCAGGCGGTGTCCTTGGAGTCGAGGCCGGGCATCGGCTTGTCGGTGATCAATTCCGAACCGGTGTTGATGAAGCCGCTCGGCTTCTTGCCGGTCTTGGCGTATTCGGCGACGGCATCGACGCCGGCCACTGCCATCTTGTAGGGGAACTGCATCACGGTGGCGGCGACCTTGCCGGACTTGACGTCCTTCACGCCCTGGCAGGAGCCGTCGATCGAGGTCAGCATCACGCTCTTGGCCTTGCCGAAGGATTTCAGCGCCGCATAGCCGCCGGCCGCGGCCGGCTCGTTGATGGTATAAACGACATTGATGTCGCCATTCTTCGACAGGAGATTCTCCATGCCGGTCTGGCCCTTGTCCTGGGCGCCATTGGTGATGGCGGAGCCGGCGATGACCGGGTCGCCCTCCTTGATGCCGAAGCCCTGCAGATAGCCATTGTGGCGGAAGGTATCGACGGTGCCGCCCGGCGTGCCGTCGAGCATGGCGAGCACCGGCTTCTTGTCGCCCATCGCCTTCTTGGCATAGGTGCCCTGCTTGACGCCGGCCTCGAAATTGTCGGTGGCGTAAGTGGCGTCGACAGCATCGGCCGGATCGGTCGCCGTGTCCAGGGCGATCACCAGAATGCCGGCATCGCGCGCCTTCTTGATGATGCCGAGCATGCCCGTGGAGTTGTTCGGCGTCACCAGGATGCCCTTGGCGCCGGCGGAGATCAGGTCCTCGATAGCCGCAACCTGGCCTTCATTGTCGCCGTCGAACTTGCCGAAGCGGGCGATCAGCTTGAGGCCCTTTTTCTTGGCCTCGGCCTCGGCGGCCTGGCGCAGCTTGACGAAATAGGGGTTGACCTCGGTCTTGGTGACCAGGCCGACGATCACCTCGCCAGCCGCCTCGGCCCTGTTGACCGTGGCGAGGGACGAAAACACGGCAAAGCCGAGAGCGGCCGTGGTGGCAAGGGCGGTGGATGCGAAGATGCGGCTCAGGCGGAGCGCTGACATGAAATCCTCCCAGATTTATGAATGGAGCTTGGCGCTCTCTTCTCGACGACGGCTTTTCCGTCATCGGCAGCGGATTAATGCATCATCGCTGAATGAATGCAAATTTATTTTGCCTGTTTTCAGGCATAACGATCCGCCACCGGCTATCGAACAGTCCCGATCCGGTTGAGCGCGTGCATGGCGGCCCGCAGCGATGCATCGCCTGCCAAAGCAGCGTAGTTGCGATAGAGTTCGGCATAGACGGATGCGGCCCGCGCGTCCGGCCGGTAGGTCTTGAACGCCCGCGCGCCGAACCTCGCGCCGCCTTCGGGATAATCGGCCACGACGCCGGCTGCGACGGCGCCATGGATGGCGGCCCCGACAGCTGTGGGATTGTCGATTTCGGGAACCTCGACCTCCCGCCCGAAGACATCGGTCATGATCTGCACCAGCAGGGGATTGTTGCGGGCGAGGCCGCTCGACAGGATCAGGCGATCGATGCCGAAGCCTCCGGCGATGAAGAGATCCTGAATGCTGCGCGCGCCATAGGCGAGCGACTCCAGCAACGCCCGATAGATGCCGGCAGCCGTGGTTCCCGTGGTCAGGCCGACGAGCAGGCCGCTGAGGCCGGAATCGGCCAGCGGCACGCGGTTGCCGCTCCACCAGTCGAGCGCCAGGAGGTGGTTGGCACCCGGCGCGAGACCGGCCGCCTCTTCATTATAGAGCCTGAAATTCTCCGCCGCTTCAGCGGCGCGCGGAAAAATCTTGACGAACCAGGCGAGCGTATCGCCGAAGCCGGCCTGCCCCGATTCATAGCACCAGAGGTCACGCACCGATCCGTCGAAGGCCACGCCCTCGATGCCCTGGGGCAAGGGCCGGAACGCGCGGCCGAGCATGAGATAGACGGCGGAGGTGCCGAGCGCCCCGACGAGGCAGCCGTCGCTGACGCCGCCGACGGCGGGCAAGACGACATGGGAATCGATCACTGCCACGGCGACCGCCGCCTGGCCGCGAATGCCGGTACGCTCGCGCCAGGCCGCCGACAGCCCACCCGCGGAGGTGCCGACCCGTCGCGGCGCGCTCAGGCGATCGGCGAGCCCCGGGACGATGCCGTCGGGATAGCCGGCCCCTTCGGCATATTGCGCCTTGTAGGCGGCAAAGCCGAGGCTACGCGTCTCCCCGCCCGTCAATTGCCAGACGAGCCAGTCACCCGCCTCGATGAAGCGCTCGGTTTCCCGCCACAACTGCGGTGCTTCCTCCGCCATTTGCGCCGCCTTGGCCAGCAGCCACTCAGCCGAGAGTTTCCCGCCGAAATTATCGAGGAAGGCCCCTCCCCGGGCATTGATGGCCTCGGCCTCGGCCTGGGCGGCACCATGCTTCCACAGCTTGACATAGGCATGCGGTTCCCCCGGATGCAGGCGGGAGAGCGGCACACCGTCGGCCGTGGCCGGCAGCGGCGAACTGGCGGTGAAGCCGAGGCCGATGCCCTCGATCTGCCTGTCGCGGCCGAGAGCGGACAGAATTTCCCGCGCTGCCTCGACATAGTCGTCCGCATTCTGGAGCGCCCAGAGCGGCGGCAAGGCCGCCCCATCCGGCAGGCGGGTCATCACGCCGTGTCGATAGGGTACGGCATGGCTGGCGAGCTGCTCGCCGCTGTCGGCATCGACAAGCACGCCGCGCGCCGATTCCGTGCCATAGTCGAGGCCGATCAGATAGCGGCGTGTCATGGCTGTGCCTTTCCTGCACGAGCGGTTTGCGATCCGACGGGAAACGCCGCCAATCGCAAAGACGCGTCGAACCAAAGAACCAGAGCAGACAAGCACTCACACTTGAACGCGCTCGCTCCGGCGCAGGTCCAGCTTAGGCCCAGCCCCCAGCAAAGCAATACTTTTGTATTTTTTCAATCAAAAGTCTTGTGGAGCAGTCCTATGCCGGCACGGGAGCCAGGGCCTTGCGGACGGCAGGGGCCACCACAGTGCCGAAGAGCTCGATCGATTTCATCATCTTGGCGTGAGGAATGCTGCCCATCGAGAACTTGATCAGGAAGCGCTGGTGCCGGAACAATTCGTGCTCGGCCAGGATCTTGTCGATCACCTGTTGGGGATCGCCGACGAAATCCGAGCCGCGCGGCGCGCGCGAGGCCTCGAACTGCGCCCGGCTCAGCGGCGGCCAGCCGCGCTCGCGGCCGATGCGCCCCATGACGTCGACATAATAGGGAAAGATCTCGTCCGCCGCCCTGTCGCCGTCCTCGCCGATATAGCCATGCGAATTGATGCTGACCGGCAGCTTGGCCGGATCATGCCCGGCCCGCCACGCCGCCTCGCGATAAAGATCGACCAGCGGCTTGAAGCGCGCCGGCTCCCCGCCGATGATGGCGAGCGCCATCGGCAGGCCGAGCGTGCCGGCGCGGATCACCGATTGTGGATTGCCGCCCACGCCGACCCAGACCGGCAGGGGCTGCTGGACCGGACGCGGATAGATGCTCTGGCGGTCGAGCGGTGCGCGATGCTCGCCCTGCCAGCTCAGCGTGGTCTGCTCGCGGATCTTCAAGAGCAGGTCCAGCTTCTCGGCGAACAGGCTGTCATAGTCCTTGAGGTCGTAGCCGAACAGCGGGAAGGACTCGATGAACGAGCCCCGCCCGGCCAAGATCTCGGCCCGCCCGCCCGACAACAGGTCCACGGTGGAGAATTCCTGGAACACGCGTACCGGGTCGTCCGAGCTCAGCACGGTGACGGCGCTGGTGAGGCGGATGCGCTTGGTGCGCATGGCCGCCGCTGCCAGCAGCACGGCTGGGGTGGAAGCAGCGAAATCGGGACGGTGATGCTCTCCGATGCCGAAGACATCGAGGCCGAGCTGGTCGGCAAGCTCGACCTCCTCCATCAGATTGGCAATGCGCTCCTGCGCGCCGATGACGGTGCCGGTGGCGGGATCCGCGGTGGTTTCCGCGAAGGTGTACAGGCCGAGTTCCATATCTGTCGCGCCTTGCCGGAACGCAGCGTCCCGGCTCCTTCAGGTTGAAATCTTCTGGTTACAAAACGTAACCGAGGCTAAATATGGTACAGGCATGGAGGGCACAAGGAGGCACATTCATGGCGGTAGGTGACATGGGTGTAACCGGCGGGGACGAGGACAAGGACAGCCTCACCGAGAGCTGCCGGCCGGTCACCGAAATCCTGTCCCGCATCGGGGACAAGTGGAGCATTCTGATCGTGATGGCGCTGAGCCAGGGTCCTCGGCGTTTCAGCGAGATCAAGCGCCGCATCGACGGCATCTCGCAGCGCATGCTGACGCTCACGCTGCGCGGCCTGGAACGCGACGGCCTCGTCAGCCGCAGCGTGACGCCCAGCATTCCGCCGCGCGTCGATTATGAGCTTACCGAACTCGGCCATTCGCTGCGCACGCCGGTGAGCGCGCTCGGCCAATGGGCCTTCGCTCACCGCACCGCCATTGTGGAGGCTCGCGCGGCGTTCGACCGGACCTGCCCTATCCAGCGGGCAACCATGCGGGATGAGCGGCAGGTGCCGGCGGCTACTCGGCCGGCGCCACGGCGAGCTTGACGCTCTGCGCCTTCACGCCGCTGATCTGCAGCGAAACCGGCCCCGGCGCCAGGTTGAAGCGCACGCTCTTGCGCAAGCCGGCGCAGGCCTTCTGGCCGGTCGCCGCCGAATATTTCACCGCTGCCCCGGCCTGCACGACATCGATCCAGCCCTCTTCCGAGAGCGTGACCTGATAGAGGCCGGCCTTCTCGACCGGCGGCAGGGTCAGCAACGCACCAAAGGTGCCGGCCGCCGGCTTGCGGCCGGTCGTGACGGGAAATTTCAGATCCGTCACCGGGCTGAGCTGCAGGTCGGCGGCCCCGTCGGCCTTGGCCAGCGCCCCGCCCGAAGCCAGCGTCGGCGGCGAGGCCTGGAACCAGCCCTGTTCGCGGGTCAGCGACCATTTGAACGGCTTGCAAGCCGTTGTCTCGGCCAGGGCTGGACTCGTCTGCAGGGCCATCAGTGCGATCAGGGCCAGACCGGCGCGGCTGAAGGGGGGCATTGCGCAATCTCTCCAGGAGGAAGGAATGCGCGATCATAGCAAGGGCCGCACCAGAAACAAGAACAATTCACGAACAAATTGCGGCCTGGTTGTAAAGGCGATCCGTCAGGCCGCGCCCGGCGCGAAAGCCAAGGCCAGCCCGTTGATGCAGTAGCGCAGCCCCGTCGGCTTCGGGCCATCGTCGAAGACATGGCCGAGATGCCCCTCGCATCGGGCACAGGCAACCGCGGTCCTGATCATGCCGAGGCTGTCGTCCCGGCTGGTGCGCACCGACCGGCCGAGCGGAGCACAGAAGCTCGGCCACCCGGTGCCGCTGTCATATTTGGTCCGGGACGAAAACAGGGCGTTGCCGCAGCCCGCGCAGGCGAAACGTCCCGATCGCCCCTCATGCAGCAACGGGCTGGCAAAGGGGGGCTCTGTACCTGCTTCCCGCAGGATGGCGAACCGGGCCGGCGACAGCCGCCGGCGCCATTCCGCGTCGCTGAGGACGAGGCGAGCAGGGCCTGCCGTCGCCTTTTGCGCTAAGGCAAAGCTCGCGCCTCCCAGCAGCGCCAGGCCAAGGACATCGCGGCGTGTCGGCATGGAAAGGTCTCCTCGCGGCATGCTGGTTCGGCTCCTGCTTCATCCTACGACAACCGGGCAGGGCTTGTTACCGGTTCGGGCACCATTGCCGGCGCGACCACCAGCTTACGGCCACCAAGGCAGCGGGCCTTCCAGGCTCGGATTTGACCATCAGCCCGGGAGATGCCACTTTACCGGAACAAGCTGGCATATGGAGGATTTCCCATGGTGAGAAAATTCCTACTTTCGGCCCTGTGCTTGACCGGCTTTTGCATACCCGCGGCGGCCGAGACCGTGCCGAACAGCGGCGACTATTATCGCGCGGCCTGCCGCAGCCTGGCGGCCAATACCGGGCCGACGCCGAGCGAACTCGTACTTCCATCCCTCCATTGCGCGATCGAGATCGAGGATCTCGCCTCGATGGGACGGCTGCTGACATCGGATACTCGTATCTGCAAGCCGGTCGACGGCTCGGTCGCCGAGACTGCCACCGTCATATCCGCCTTCCTCGATGCCCATCCCGACCGGCTCAGGGAACCCTTCGTGGTCCTTGCCACCACGGCCCTGCGGGAGAAGTGGCCCTGCTCCTGAAGCTGGCGACGCCGGGATGACACGCCACGGGCGGTATTCGCGATGATCCGCCTTCCAGCACCTTTTTTGACGCATCTGCCTCGCGAAGAGCCGTTTTGGTTCTGCAGAAAACACCCCGGGCCGTCGCGTTCGAGCCGCGTCACAGACTGACGGCGGTTGCACATTTTGCTGCGGACTTGACGAATTCATAACTATCGGGCTATGCGTTAAATCCATAATCGAGGAGTTATTGATTGTGACGCCCCACTCACCCGACCTCCTGTTCAGGACGCTTGCCGATCCGACCCGGCGGGCGATCTTCGAGCGCTTGTGCCGCAAGGGAGAGCAGACCGTGGGGGCGCTCACGACCCATGCGGGCGTCTCCCAACCGGCCGTCTCGAAGCATCTGGCGATGCTGAAACAAGCCGGGCTGGTTCGCGACCGCCACGAGGGCCGGCAGACCCATTATTGCGCACAGCTCGGCGCCCTCGGCCCTCTGATCGATTGGGCAAGCCGGATGACGCGATTCTGGGAAGCCCGCTTCGACGATCTCGAAGATTTGCTGAACAGGATGGACCAATGACCAACAGCGAGAGCGAAACCCGTACCGTCATCGTGGAGCGTGAAATTCCACATCCACCCGAAAAGCTCTGGCGCGCCCTCACCCAGCCGCATCTCATCGAAGCGTGGTTGATGAAGAACGACTTCGAGCCGGTTGTCGGTCACCGTTTCAATCTGCGCGGCGAATGGGGCGGCGTGCTCGATTGCGAGGTCCTCACCGTCGAGCCTCACCGGACCTTGTCCTATAGCTGGAACTTCAGCCATGAGGACGCCGCCTACGATTTGAAAAGCGTGGTGACCTTCACGCTCACGCCCACCGGCGCCGGCACGCATCTGCGCATGGAGCAGGCGGGTTTCCGGCCGTCCCAGCGCCAGGCCTATGGCGGCGCCAAGGCCGGCTGGCAGCAATTCCTCGCCAATCTGGAGCAGGTCCTGGCGGAGCCGGAATAGGCTCCATCCCTGCCCCGTCGGAGACATCGATGCGACGACAAAGGAGGCTTCCTTGAACTTCAGCGCCCTGATCCGGCAGACCCATCGCTGGCTCTCCATCGCCTTCACGGTGACCGTGATCGCCAATTTCGTCGCCATGGCCGTCGGCGAACCGCCGGCCTTGGTGGTCTACGCGCCCCTGCTGCCGCTATTCCTGCTGCTGTTCAGCGGCCTCTACATGTTCGTGCTACCCTATGCCCGCAGGGCAAGGCGCATCCAGGACTGACGGCCTGCGCAGCCGATGACGTGGCGTCTCGGCCCGCCGGCTAGGCCGTGCCCGCGCGCGTCGGCCGGTCCATCACGCGCTTCCCCATCAGGCTGGCGACGAGATCGACCATGAGCAGGGCGGTGCGGCCGCGTTCGTCGAGGAAGGGATTGAGCTCGACCAGATCGACACTGGCGACGAGGCCACTGTCATGCAGCATCTCCATGATCAAATGCGCCTCGCGGAAGGTCGCGCCGCCGGGCACAGTGGTGCCGACGCCCGGCGCAATGCCGGGATCGAGAAAATCGACGTCCAGGCTGACATGCAGCACGCCGTTCGCCTCCGCCACGCGGCGCAGGAAAGCCTGCAGCAGCGGGCCGACGCCGTGCTCGTCGATGGCGCGCATGTCATGCACGGTGACCCCTGCCGCAGCTAATGCCGTCCGCTCAGCAGGATCGACGCTGCGGATGCCCATCATGCAGATATGGTCGGGCCTTACGGGCGCGGCCAGCGGCGGAAAATAGCCCTCGAAACCGGGCTGGCCGGTGGCATAGGCGACAGGGCAGCCATGGAGATTGCCGCTCTGCGTACTGTCCAGCGTGTGGAAATCCGGGTGGGCGTCGAGCCAGAGCACGAAGAAGGGCCGGCCCATCTCGGCCGCGCGGCGACTGAAGCCCGCCAAAGTGCCGGCCGCCATGGCGTGATCGCCGCCGATGACGATGGGCATGCCTTCGGCGCCGAGACGATAGGCCGCGTCGGAGAGAGCCTCGGTCCACGCCGCCACCTCGGGCAGGTTCTTGATGGCAGGATTGGCATGGTGAAGCTGACGCCGGGGCGTGGGCGCCAGATTGCCACGGTCCTCGACGCTGTGGCCGAGTTCCTGCAGGGCGCCGGCCAGGCCCGCGGCCCGGAAGGCGCTCGGGCCCATGTCACAGCCGAGCCGTCCCGTGCCTTCCTGCAGCGGGGTACCCAGCAAGATACAATGTTTCGAAGTCATGCGAGCCTCTTGAAATCCGGCCGCAGTCTATCTGCCGGGCTTGGCGATATGAACAATGCAATTTGGCAGAAGGCTCAATATACCTTATCAAACTGGCATAAATTCATGATCATTCCGGCAAGTGCATGGACGACATCGACCGCCAGCTCCTCACCTTGCTGCGCCACAATGGCAGGCGCAGCATTTCCGACCTCGCCGGCGAACTCGGCCTGTCACGCGCCACCGTGCGGGCCCGCATCGAGCGCATGGAAGCAGAGGGCGACATCATCGGCTATACGGTGATCCTCAAGGCCGACGCGATCGCCATGCCGGTACGCGGCATCGTGATGATCGAAGTGGAAGGACGGGCGGCCGACCGGGTCATCGACGTCCTCGGCGGCTTTCCAGAGGTCAGCGCGGTGCACACCACCAATGGTCGCTGGGACATCGTGGTGGAATTCGCCACGCTGAATCTCAGCGATCTCGATGCCGTCCTGCGCCGCATCCGCCTGATCCAGGGCGTCACTGCCTCGGAGACCCATCTTTTGCTGGCGACGCCGCGCAGCACGCAGGCGAGACTCTAGGACTCCATTTTCAGGGTTTCTGTACGCAGCCTGAAATTGAATGGAAATGGATGCGGTCCCGAACGCCAGCTCAACGGCGTGCTAAGATCTCGAGGGGCGGCCGTGGTGACGGCGTCGCCGTCGCAGCATATTGTCTTGGAACGTCGGCGCCCAAGCCGCGTTTCATGGCCCTGAATGTTTTTCGAAAAAAGTGTTTGGTGAACGGATAACCGCCAGCTTTGGGAGCGATGGAATGAGTGCAGTCAACATCCGGTCTGCCCGTCTCGACGACGCCAAGGCGATAGCCGACCTGCATGTCGCGGTGTGGCGCCACGCCTATCATGCCCTCGCGCCCTCCAAGGCCTTCGTCGTACTCGACGAGGAGCATCGCTTCGCAAGCTGGCACAAGCGGCTCTCCTCCCCCGCCGCCGACCAGATCGTGCTGCTGGCCGAGGCCGGCGCCGGGCTGGTGGGCTTTGCCGCGGCCGGAGCCCCCACGCAGGCGGTTTTCGACGGACGCAGCGAGATTAAACACCTCTATGTCGACCCCCTGCACAAGCGCCGAGGTGTCGGCAGGGCCCTGCTCGAAACCATGGCGACACGGCTGATCGAGCAGGGACGCCGGAGCGCGGCCATCGGGGTCGTCGCCGGCAACGAACCGGCGATTGCCTTCTACGAGGCGCAGGGCGGCAGGCAGGCCGGATCCTACACGGATCCGGGCCCGCTCTGGCGCTCGCACAACCTCCTCTATGCCTGGGACGATCTGGAGGCGCTCGTCAGGCGGCAGCCGGTGTCTTCGGCTCCTTGATCCGGTACCAGGCCACATAGAGCGCCGGCAGAAACAGCAGCGTCAGCACGGTCGCCACCAGGATGCCGCCGATCATCGCATAGGCCATCGGGCCCCAGAACACCTCGCGGGCGATCGGGATCATGCCCAGGCTGGCGGCTGCCGCCGTCAGCAGGATCGGACGCATGCGATGGACGGTCGCGTCCACTACGGCCGTCCAGCGATCCATGCCCGCCTCTTCGTGATCTTCGATCTGCTTCACCAGGATCACCGAGTTGCGGATGATGATGCCGATCAGCGAGAGAATGCCGAGGATGGCGACGAAGCCCATGGGCTGGTTGAAGGGTAGGAGGCCGAGCACCACGCCAATCAGGCCGAGCGGCGCCACGCTGATCACCAGGAACAGCTTCTGGAAGCTCTGGAGCTGCACCATCAGGATGGTCACCATGGTCAGGAGCATGATCGGCACGATGGCGATGATCGGTCCCTGGCCCTTGGCGGATTCCTCCACCGCCCCACCCACTTCGAGCTTGTAGTGGTCCGGGAGGCCTGCCTTGAACTCGGCGACCCTCGGCGCCAGCCGGTCGACCACCGTCGCCGGCTGGACATCGCCCACCAGAGCGGCCCGCACGGTGATGGTGGGCAGGCGGGAGCGGCGCCAGACGATGGGCTGCTCCATGCCGTAGCCGATACTCGCCACCGCGCGCAGCGGCACCACGGTGCCGCCGGAAAGCGGGATCTGCAGGTTCTCCAGCGTCTCCACGGAGTTGCGCTGATCCGCGGTGGCGCGGCCGACCACGTTGACCAGATAGATGTTGTCCCGCACCTGGGTGAAGGCGGTTCCCGCCAGCGTGCCGTCGAGGATGGAGGCGATGTCCTGCGAGGTAACGCC
The DNA here is from genome assembly GCF_017813775.1 of Labrys sp. LIt4. Lineage (NCBI taxonomy): Bacteria > Pseudomonadati > Pseudomonadota > Alphaproteobacteria > Hyphomicrobiales > Xanthobacteraceae > Labrys > Labrys sp. LIt4. The sequence continues at coordinate 203,261 of NZ_JAGIPY010000005.1, read as the reverse complement.
GAGCAGACGCGCCTTGTTCTGGTCGACTTCGACCCTGAGCACGCGCGCCGGTTCGTTCCAGTCGAAGGTGATCGTGCCGAGATTGGGGTCGGCAGCGATGATGCCGGCAAGCTTGATCGCCTGCTCGCGCACCTTCTGGAGGTCGGCGCCGCTGACGCGATATTGCACGGGGCGGCCGACCGGCGGACCGAGTTCGAGCGGATGGACGAGCACATCGATGCCGACGAACTTGTCGCGCGCCAGGGCCTCCAGCTTCTTCTGCACCCGGTTGCGGGCCTCGATATCCTTGGTGACCACCACGGCCTGGCCGAAGAAGGGATTGGAGAGCTGCTGGTCGAGCGGCAGATAGAAGCGCACGGCCCCCTCCCCGACATAGGAGCTCCAGCGCACCACATCGTCATCCCCGACGAATGCCTGTTCGAAACGGTCCATCTGCGCCTTGGTCTCGCCGATGGCGCTGTTCTGCGGCAGCGTCATGTCGACCAGCAATTCGGGCCGGTCAGATGAAGGGAAGAACTGCTGCTGGACATGGCCCATGGCCACAACCGAGGCGCCGAGCAGGCCGAGGCAGATGGCGATGGTCACCCAGCGCCAGCGCATGGCGGCGAGCAGGGTGCTCTTGAAGGCGGCGGCGAACCGGCTCGGCTTTTCCTCGTGCTTCTTCATGCTGCTCGGCAGCACGGTCACACCCAGCAGGGGCGCGAACAGCACCGCGACGATCCAGGACACCAGCAGCGCCACCGCGATCACCACGAACAGGGTGAAGGTATATTGGCCCGCCGAGCTCGAATTGAGGCCGATCGGGATGAAGCCGGCCACCGTCACCAGCGTGCCCGTCAGCATCGGGAAGGCCGTCGAGGTATAGGCGAAGGTCGCTGCCTTGCCCAGACTGTCGCCGGCTTCAAGCCGGCTGATCATCATCTCCACTGTGATCATGGCGTCGTCGACCAGAAGGCCGAGGGCGATGATCAGGGCGCCCAGCGAAATGCGCTGCAGGGAGATGCCGCTATATTCCATCACCAGGAAGACGATGGCCAGCACCAGCGGGATGGAGATCGCCACCACCAACCCGGCGCGCAGGCCGAGGCTGACGAAGCTGACCGCCATCACGATGATCACCGCCTCCATCAGGGCGCGGGTGAAGCCGGAGATCGCCTCCTCGACCACCGCCGGCTGGTCGGAGACCAGATGCACGCCGACGCCGATCGGCAAGGTGCCGGTGACCTCGGTCATGGCCTCCTTCAGATCCTCGCCGAACTGGAGAACGTTGCCATTCGGCGCCATGGCGACCGCCAGGCCGATGGCGGGCTTGCCGTCAAAGCGGAAGAGCGAAGTCGGCGGATCGACATAGCCGCGCGTGATGGTGGCGACGTCGGAGAGGCGGAAAAAGCGGTCATTGACGCGCAGATTGATGGCCCTGAGGTCCTGTTCCGACCTGAAGCCACCGCCGACGCGCACGCTGACGCGGTCCCGCCCGGCCTGGATCACGCCGGCGGCCGAGACGGAGTTCTGCGCCTGCAGCGAGGCGATTACCGCCTGGCGGTCGAGCCCGAGGCTGGCCAGGCGCGCCGTGTCGAAGTCGAGATAGATCACCTCGTCCTGGGCGCCGAGGATCTGGGTCTTGCCGGCATTGGGCACCGCGAGCACGCGGTTGCGCACTTCCTCGACATAGTCGCGCAACTGGCGGAAATCGATGCCGTCGGCAGTGAAGGCATAGACATTGCCGTAGACGTCGCCGAACTCGTCATTGAAGAAGGGCCCCTGCACGCCACTCGGCAGCGTGTACCAGATATCGTTCACATGCTTGCGCACCTGGTAGAAGGCATCGCTCAGGGCCCGGCCATTGGTGGTGTCCTTGAGGTTGACCATGATGGTGGCCGTGCCGGGCCTCGTATAGCTGCGCGTATAGTCGAGCGCCCCGATCTGCTGGAGCTCCTTCTCGACACGATCGGTGACCTGGTTGAGGGTCTCGTCCAGAGTCGCGCCCGGCCAGTTCACCTGAACGACCATGGTCTTGATGTCGAAGGACGGGTCTTCCTCGCGGCCGAGCCGCACATAGGAGAGCGCACCGGCGATCACCGAGGCGATCATCAGATACCAGATGAAGGAGCGGTGCTTGAGCGCCCAGTCCGACAGGTTGAAGCCGCTCATTTCTGTTCCTCGAGAGTCTGGCTGCGCTGAAGATCGACGGCCTGGCCGGGCTGCAGGCTGCCGACCCCAGCTTCCACGACGATATCCCCGTCCTTGAGGCCGTCGACCACGGCATAGCCCGCCTTGGTGGAGACCAGGGTCACCGGGCGGGCCGCGACCACGGCCTTTGCCACATCGACCACCCAGACGGACGGCTTGTCGCTCGGCCCGGCCAAGGCCGAGACGGGAACGGCGATATAGGGAGCGACCTTTCGCGTGGCCGACACCGAAATGGTCGAACCAAGCCGGAAGCCATCGGGCGGATCCTGCAAGGCCAGGCGGGCCCGGCGCGTGCGCGTCACCGCATCCGAGGCGGGCGCGAGCAGGCGCAGCGTGGCCGTCGTGCGGATGCTGGGCTCACCGGCCAGCATGACGTCGAAGCGAGGATAGGCCTTGAGTTCGTCGGCCAGATAATCCGGCACGTCGACCACGGCCTCGCGCACGTCGGGCCGGGCCAGAGTGACGATGATGTCGCCGGCCGACACCACCTTGCCGACATCGGAATTCACGGCGGTGATCACACCGTCATAGGGCGCCACGAGCTCGGCATAGCCGAGCACGTTGCGGGCCTGCCGCAGCGAGGCCTCCGCCTGGGATACCTTGGCGGCAGCCGTCTCGCGCGCCGCCACGGCCGTATCGACCTGGGCCCGCGAGGCCGTCTCGGTGACCACCAGAGCGCGGCTGCGGTTTTCGGTCAGCACGGCGTTGGCGAGCTGCGCCTTGGCATTGGCAAGATCCGCCTCCGCCGACTGCACGGCAAGGCGCAGCAGGGTGGCATCGACGGCCGCCAGCCTGTCCCCCTGTTTGACCCTGTCGCCGACATTCACTTCGCGCGCGATGATGCGCCCGCCGACCTGGAAGCCGAGATTGGTCTGATAGCGGGCGTCGACGCTACCGACGAAGGGGCCGAAGCTCGCAGTATCTGTGCTGTGGACGGTCAGGGTCAGCACCGGCCGGGCACTCCGGTCCTGCGCCGAGGCGCCGCCGGCCGCCACCAGCGCGAGCAGCGCCGCCACGCAGATCATTGCTGATCGGACCGCAGGCTCGGCCAGCAAAGATCTGCAGGATTTCAAACATCTGCGGAGCTGGCCCGTTTCATCCGCTCCTGGTTGGAGCAGGCCAATTCTGCTCGGGGCGATGCGGGTAGGACGAGAAAAGCTCATCGCGCCTGCTCCTCGACGGTTTCGACGATCTGGCCCGGCCGCAGCAATTGACCGCCGCGCACGACGACGGTTTCGCCATCCTCGAGCCCGGCCGAGAGCACGACGTCATGCGTGGTGTAACGATCGAGCGTGACCGGGCGGGGCTGAACGGCCCGGGTATCGGCCGCGACGGTCCAGACGGCAGGCTTGCCCTGCCACTCGAACAGCGCGGAGGATGGCAGCACGAAACGCTTCTGGGCGGCGAGGCTGGCCTCCCCGCGCACGGCCGTGCCCAGCGACATGCCCGGCGGCGTCTCCTTAAGCCCGATCTTCACCCGGATCGTGCCCTTGCGGGCATCGACGATGGGCGAGATCTCCCTGACATGGCCGGTCGTCTTCACGCCGGGATCCGACACCAGCGCGATGGCGATCTCCGGCGAGCCCGGCGGCTTGTCGATCAGCGCTTCATAGACGTCGAAGACCGCATCGCGCGGGCCGTCCTGGGCAATGCTGACCACTGTCTGGCCAACCTGCACGACCTGTCCCGCCTCGACGTTGCGCGCCGTCACCGTACCGGCGACACCTGCGCGCAGATCCGCATAGCCGAGCTGCTCCTTGGCCTGTTCGACCTGTGCCGTCGCGGCCGCCACCGAAGCCTCGGCGACGCTGAGATTCTCCTGCGCGGCATCGAGGGAACTTTGCGAGGTGGCATTTGAGGTGATCAGCGTCTTCTGGCGCTGATAGGCAGCCTGACTCTGCTGGAGCTGCGCCTGTGCCGAAGCGAGGGTGGCGTTGGCGGTGTCGAGGGCGATGCGCTGCTCCTGCCCGTCGACGCGCGCCAGTATCTGGTCCGGCGTGATGTGATCGCCGATATCCACCAGCCTTTCAACGATGCGCCCGCTCACGCGGAAGGATATGTCGCTCTGGACCTGGGCCTCCACGTCGCCCGTCAGGCTGACGCTCGGCCGGTAGTCGGCAACCCGCGCGGTCACGACGCCGACACGCGCAGGCGCGCCCCCGCTCCAGGCGGCGCCGGGCGAGATCGCCATGATCAGGCTTGCAAGCAGGACGGCGCGCTGCAGCCCTACGAAGCGGCACGGCCGCGCGGGATTGCCGAGGTTTGGGATCATCGTCATCCTCGCTGATTCATGCCAATGCCGTTCGACGGAGCCGTTTCGAAGGGAAGTCCTGAGATCTGGTGCTTGTGGCATCGTCCTCACCCGCTCGGCGGTATCCAGAGGCCATGGTCCCTGCCGGGACGTCCGGTCCGGAACGATCATTTCACTTGTCGGCCGTTCCCATATCAATTAAAAACAAAACCGTCCAGACGGTTTTTATTCAATAGAGGTCATTTCAGCAACAATGCCCCAGTCTGCTCCCCCACCCCAGACCCTGCGCGCGCGCAAGTTGCAGCGGCGCAGCATGGAAACCATTGGACAGATCCTGACTGCGACGGTGGCGGTGATCGAGAGGGTCGGCGTCCACAATCTCACCATCGATCTGGTGGCGGCGGAGGCCGGCGTGAGCAAGGGCGGCGTATTGCATCATTTTCCGACCAAGACGGCGCTGATCGTCGCCGCCATGCGCCAGGACATGGAAACGCTGATGATGGAAATCGACGAAACCGCGGATGCGACCGTGAATTTCGCCTCGGCCCTGGCTCAGCTCGCCCGCCGCATCGCCCTTGAGGAAGGCGGCGTATCGCCGGCCTTTCTGGTGGCGGCCACCGAGATTCCCGAAGCAGCCGGCGTGCTGGCCACCATGTTCAGCGCACTGGTCGAGAGAGCGGGTAAGGACGACAAGGCCGGCAGCATCGATTCGACCCTGGTGCTGTTCGCCTCCTACGGCATTCTCATCAGCCTGGGCATGAAGTCCTTCCAGCCGAGCATCCCGCAATTGGAAACCTTGTTTGAGAAGCTGGACGGCTTCGCCGCAAAGGCCTGATGCCGTCGCTTACCCTCCCTTACCTGCGCGGGGATGGCTGTCCTCGGTGCTCGTCGGAGAGGGGCGGGAGGTCTTGACGAAATCGATGAACGCCCGCAGCGGCGCCGGGACCAGACGCCGCCCGGGATAATACAGGAAGGGACCGGAGAAGCGTTGCCACCAGGGTTCGAGCACGGGTTCGAGGGCCCCGCTCAGGAAATAGGGGCGCAGCCAGTCCTCGAACAGATAGATAATGCCGGTGCCGGCGATTGCCGCTTCGACGGCGAGGTCCGTTGCCGCGCCGACGCTCACCAGCAACGGCCCCGTCGTATCGACATTCACGATCTCGCCATCGCGCTCGAATTCCCACGCGGTCATCGCTCCGGATGAAAATCGGCCGCGCAGGCAGGCATGATGAAGCAAATCGCGCGGGTGCTCGGGCCGCCCCCGCCGATCGAGATAGGCGGGCGCCGCGGCGGCGGCAAAGCGTTGCGTCCGCGGCCCGATGGGCACGGCGATCATGTCCTGTTCCAGCCGTTCATCGTAGCGAATGCCGGCATCACAGCCGGCCGCCAGCACGTCGACGAAGCTGTCCTCGGCAATCACCTCCAGGCGGATATCGGGAAAGGCAGCGAGAAAATCGGGCACGATCGCCGGCAATACCAGCCGGGCCGCGCTGACGGGCACATTCAGCCTGAGCGTCCCCGCCGGCCTGTCTCGAAAGCCGTTGACGACGTCGAGCGCGGCTTCCACCTCGTTCATGGCCGGGCCGAGCCGTTCGAGCAGGCGCTCGCCTGCTTCCGTGGCCGCGACGCTGCGAGTCGTGCGGTTCAGCAGCCGGACGCCGAGCCGCGCCTCCAGACGGCTCACCGCCTCGCTCAGGCCTGACGCACTGGCTCCGGTCAAACGGGCGCCGTCACGAAACCCTCCGGCTCGTGCAACGGCCATGAAGGCATGGAGATCATTGAGGTCGACTTTCACTGTTCGCACCTCCGAACAACCTGTCCGGATTATGACCGATTGTCGGGCAAGTGGACAGGCCCTAGCTAGAGCGGACGAACAGGAGATCCGACCATGACTACGATCGAGCAGTCCACCCGTTTCAATCTCGGTGACCGTGCCGTGAAGCGTCTCGGCTACGGCGCCATGCAGCTTGCCGGTCCCGGCGTATTCGGCCCACCCAGGGATCCGGACGCGGCGCTGGCCGTGTTGCGCGAGGCCGTCGCAGCCGGCGTGAACCATGTCGACACCAGCGACTTCTACGGCCCCCACATCACCAACCGGCTGATCCGCGAGGCCCTGCACCCCTATCCGGACGATCTCGTCATCGTCACCAAGGTGGGCGCACGGCGCGGCGAGGATGCTTCATGGCTGCCTGCCTTCTCGCGGGAGGCCCTCACCCAGGCGGTGCACGACAATCTGCGCAATCTCGGGCTCGATGTCCTCGACGTCGTCAATCTCCGCATCATGTTCGACGTTCACGGGCCAGCCGAGGGTTCGATCGAGGCGCCGCTCACGGTGCTGGCCGAGCTTCGGCAGCAGGGCCTGATACGGCATGTCGGACTGAGCAACGTCACCGCAACGCAGATTGCCGAAGGGCGCCGCATCTGTCCGATCGTCTGTGTGCAGAACCACTATAATCTCGCCCATCGCGCCGATGACGCGCTGATCGATGATCTCGCCCGCGAAGGCACTGCTTATGTGCCTTATTTCCCGCTGGGCGGGTTCACGCCGCTGCAATCCTCGACCCTGTCGGACGTTGCCCAGCGCCTCAGTGCCTCGCCCATGCAGGTCGCGCTCGCCTGGCTCTATCGCCGCGCGCCCAACATTCTGCTGATCCCCGGCACATCCTCCGTCGCGCATCTGCGGGCCAACCTCGCCGCGGCGGAGCTCGACCTGCCGGCAGACGAGGTCGCCGCTCTCGATCGCATTGCGGCCGGGCATTCCTGAGGAAATGAGTATCAGCGCCCCTGTCATCCCCGGCGGGGTCGTAAACCCTGGGAAGGGGATCCAGGAGCCAAGGTTTCGACGATTGCCCCTGGTTTCCTTCCCCTCGCTACGCTCGGCCGGGAATGACAGCTTCAGCGTGCTAGTGGAACAGCTTTAAAGCGTTGGAGAAGGTGATCCATACGCCCCAGAGGATGGGAATGCCGACAGCAAGCCAGGCCAGCGCGGCCGGACCGTTCAGCCCGCCCCGCCCGATTCCCGAGGACCTCGCCTCCTGTGTCCCGCCGCTCTTCTGCAGGGCCGCCACCTCGGCATCGCTCATGAACCAGCGGGAGGCCACCGGCTTGATCATGAGATTGACGACAAAGCCGACGGCCAGCATGCCGGCGAGCACATACATGGTGCGGTCATAGACCTGTGCGCGCGGCACGCCCGCGGCAATCTGGGCGTCACGGATATAGTTGATCACCACCGGTCCGACGATCCCCGCCGTCGACCAGGCCGTCAGCAGGCGGCCATGGATGGCGCCGACGAACTGGGTGCCGAACATGTCGGCGAGATAGGCCGGCACGGTGGCAAAACCGCCGCCATACATCGAGACGATCACGCAGAAGAAGGCCACGAACACCGCCAGCAGCCCGGCATGGGCGGCCCAGGGCGCCGAGGCATAAAGCACGATGCCGAGGCCGAAGAAGGTGGCGTAGGTGAGCTTGCGGCCGAGCTTGTCGGAGAGCGAGGCCCAGAAGAAGCGCCCGAAGATGTTGAACAAGGAGAGCAGGCCGACGAAGCTCGCCGCGATGGTGGCAACCAGCTTGGCCTGCCCTGGATCGAGCGCCCCGAAGGCGATTTCGGGCTTGCCGATCAGCGAGCCGGCGAAGATCTCCTGCAGCATCGGCGAGGCCATGCCGAGCACGCCGATGCCGGCGGAGACGTTGAGGCAGAGCGCGGCCCAGATCAGCCAGAATTGCGGGGTCTTATGGGCATTGGACAGATGCACATGACCCGAGGTGATCATCGCCTTGGTGCTCTCGGGCGGCATCCACCCTTCCGGGCGCCAACCCGCCGGCGGCACGCGATAGCCGAAGGCGCCCGCCATCATGAAGACGAAGTAGATCACCGCGAGCGTCACGAAAGTCTGCCAGACGCCCACCCCGTCGGCGCTCTTGAAATGATTCATCAGGATGTCGGCCAGGGGAGAGCCGATCATCGCGCCGCCACCGAAGCCCATGATCGCCATGCCGGTGGCCATGCCGCGCCTGTCGGGGAACCATTTGACCAAGGTGGAGACGGGGGAGATATAGCCGAGGCCAAGGCCGATGCCGCCAATCACGCCCGAACCCAGCCAGATCAGCCAGAGCTGGTGAATATAGACACCGACAGCCGAGATGAGCAGCCCGCCGCACCAGCATAGAGCGGCCACGACGCCCGCCTTGCGCGGCCCGGCCCGTTCCAGCCAGCCGCCCCAGATGGCGGCGGCGGAACCGAGCAGCACGAAGAAGAGCGTATAGGTCAGCGTGAGGTCGGAAACGCGCCAGTCGCAGCTGGTGGTGAACAGGGCTCTCCCCAGGCCCGCGAGAGCGCCCCAAAAGCCGGGATCGACCGCGCAGGCTACCGGTTTGCTGATACCGAGCGCCTGTCCGAGAGGCAGCCAGAATACGCTGAAGCCATAGGCCATGCCGATGCACAAATGGATGGCGAGTGCCGCAGGGGGCACGAGCCAGCGATTGAAGCCCGGCCGCGCCACGATGCGTTCACGATCCAACAAACCAGGCGACAGGATACCGGCCTCAGCAGAAGCACTGCTATTCATTGGTATTTCCTCAATATTTTCTTCTTAATTTTGCGGATAAAGCGCCACTCTCGCGCGCAAACTTCCACGAAATCGAGGATTACGCAACGCCTTCACCTTGGCTTTACTGAGCTAGATATCCGCCATCCACCGGCAGGGTATGGCCGGTCACCATGGCGGCGCCCGGACTGGCGAGGAAGAGGATGGCCGGCGAGACCTCATGCGGCTCGGCGATCCGGCGCAACGGCGTCATCGCCTCGATCCGCTGCATCAGTTCGGGCTGGGCCAGAAGGGGCGCGATGAAGGGCGTACGGACATAGGTGGGAGCGACGGCGTTCACCCGGATGCGATGCGGGGCCCACTCCACCGCCAGGGCACGGGTGAGATTGACGATGGCGCCCTTGGTGGTCTGGTAGGAGATATTGGGATAGATGCCGCCGCCCGAGAGGGCCATGATCGAGGCGGTGTTGATGATCGCGCCACCCCGCCCGGCTGCGATCATGTGGCGGGCGGCCGTGCGCGCGCACAGGAAGACGCCGGTCATATTGACGGCCACCACCTTGTCCCATGCCTCCAGGCTGAGATCGACGGCAGCGTCCCGGATGGCGAGACCGGCATTGTTGACGAGAATGTCGACATGGCCGTGGCGGGCGACGATCTCCGTAAAACGCGCCGCCACTTCGGCTTCATCGGTCACGTCCATGACGAGGGCCTCGGCAGGCCGGTTCCCAGCGACGCCGGCGAGCACATCGTCTGCCACCGGCGCCCGGTCGAGGATGACGACCTGCGCACCGGCGGCTGCCAGGGCCTGCGCGGCCGCCAGGCCGATACCGCTGCCCCCGCCGGTCACCGCGGCAACTCTGCCCTCGAGGCCAAAGAAGCCGGAAAGGCTTACTGTGCCGCCACCCTGCTTCGCTTGTTGTTCCTGCACGCCCATGTTCGGTTTCCTCACTTGACGCCATTTTCGGGAAAGGCGCCTGCGCAGTGCCACGACAGCGGTATGGACCGCCCCGGAGCCTGCTTGTTCTTGAGACTGTGGCCGCCCTCCAAGAGGGGCCGATGTCCCGACTCAAAAGTCCGACATAATCATCTCTGGCATCAACCAAGGTTGGAGCAAAGGGTACACTGGGCGAGATGAAACGTTTTGGCGTAAAATGACAGGGTCACCTCCTGCATGCTGTAGCGCATCCAGGGCGACGAGGCGCACATCTACCGATCGACTTTCCTCGACAATGCTTCAGGCGGAAGGCTGGAAAGCAGCGGACTGGCGCAGATGCTCGGTGCAGGCCTCCACGAAGGCCCTCAGCTTGGGTTGGCTGCGGCTGGTTCTGGGGAAATAGATGAAGAGGGCGTCGCCCGCCGGCGAAAACTCTTCCAGGACGGGCTCCAGCAGGCCTTGTTCCAATTCCTTGGCCGATTGCAGGGTCGAGCCATAGAGCAGGCCCATGCCCTGCACAGCCAGAGAGCGCAGCAGGCCGGGATCATTGGCGACGATGGCGCCGGGCGGATCGATACTGAGCGCCTGGCCATCGCGCTCGAACTCCCAGCGATAGATGTCGCCGACATCCGGGCGCCGATAGCGCAGGCATTCGTGTCCGGCGATGTCCTCCAGCACCTGCGGCCGGCCCCGTCGCGCCAGATAGGCCGGCGCCGCCATCACCACCCAGCGGAAGATCGGGGTGACGCGCACCGCGATCATATCCCTGTCGATGAATTCGCCGACACGGATGCCGGCATCAAACCCGCCCTCCACGAGTTCGGCATGGGTCGAATCGACCGTCACATCCACGCGCATCTCCGGCCAGCGCCGGTGAAATTGCGGCAGGACGGGTTCGAGCACATGCACGAGCGCCATGCGATGCACCAGCAGGCGCAGCGTTCCCGACGGCTCCAGCCGTGACTGCACGAGCTCATCGAGCACGCCGACGATGGTCTCGGCGGCCGGCCCGAGCTGGGAGAGCAGGCGCTCGCCATCCTCGGTCAAGGCGATGCTGCGCGTCGTCCGGTGCAGAAGCGGCAGGCCGAGCCGCCGCTCCAGCCCCTGCAGCGCCTGGCTGACGGCACCGGCCGTGACCCCGAGTTCGATTGCCGCGGCTCGGAAACTGCCTCGGCGGACAATGGCGAGAAATTCGGTGAGGCCGTCGAAGGGGTCACTGCGTGCCATCGGCGCATCGTCGGATTAAGAGTGTCATGTCAAAGGCTTATAATGATTTTCGACCTGGGTTGAGAAAATCGCGGCAGACAGGCGCGGCAAGTTTGGTCGATGCCGCTCTTCACCATTATATAGCACAGCTATACAGCCTGTGGAGCAGCCGCCGGCTTTTGATGGCGGCCGTCATGGCCTAATTTCCTCCTGGACGCGAGACGGGATCCCGCGCCTTTCCATGCCGCCTGGACGGCAGGATGCACCTTCATTTCCTGGACATCATCTCATGCGCTACAAGACACTTGGCGGCAGCGGCCTGCTCGTATCGGAACTCTGCCTGGGCACCATGACCTTCGGTGGCGGCAGCGAATTCTGGAATGTGATCGGCACGCTCGATCAGGCGGTCGCCGACGGTATCGTTGCCCGCGCCCTCGACGCCGGCGTCAATTTCATCGACACGGCCGACGTCTATTCCGGCGGGGTGTCGGAAGAGATCACGGGGCGGGCCATCGTCAATTCCGGCCGCAAACGCTCCGACGTCGTGCTGGCCACCAAGGCGCTCGGCGTGGTCGGGCCGGGACCGAACGATCGGGGCGCCTCCCGCGGCCATATCATGGATGCAGTCAAGGCCAGCCTGAAGCGCCTGGGCACCGACTATATCGATCTCTACCAGATCCACGGCCTCGATCGCTTCACGCCGATCGAGGAAACCATGCGTGCCCTCGACGATCTCGTGCGGCAGGGTCACATTCGCTATGTCGGCATCTCCAATTGGTCGGCCTGGACGATCATGAAGGCCCTGGGCCTCGCCGACCGCCACGGCTGGACGAGACCCTCGACCCTGCAGGCCTATTACACCATCGCGGGCCGCGACCTCGAACGCGAGATCGTGCCGCTGCTCGAAGCCGAGAAGCTCGGGCTGATGGTGTGGAGCCCGCTTGCCGGCGGCCTGCTCTCGGGCAAGATCGACCGCGACGGCAATGGTCCCGACGGCTCGCGCCGGACCAATTTCGATTTCCCGCCCGTCGACAAGGATCGTGCCTTCGCCTGCATCGACGTGATGCGCGGGATCGCGGAAGCCCGCGGCGTTTCCGTCGCCCGCATCGCCCTCGCCTTCGTGCTGCACCAGCGCTTCGTGATGTCGGTGATCATCGGCGCCAAAACGGTCGAGCAGCTCGACGACAATCTCGCCGCGGCTGATGTCGTATTGAGCGCGGACGAACTCGCCCGGCTCACCGAAGTCAGCGCCCTGCCGCGCGAATATCCCGGTTGGATGATCGAGCGGCAGAGCGCCACCCGCCTGCCGGCGAGCTGAGCATTAAGGCGGAATAGCGTCATCCCCGGCTGAGCCGCTCGCGAGCGTAGCGAGAGAGGGCTTGTGACTGGGATCCTGGGCTATCCGGTGCGTTCATAGCCCCTGGATCCCCTTCCCGGGGTCTTCGACTCCGCCGGTGATGACAAAACGAACCTCACGAACGGGTCAGTCATTCCGCTCCTGACTTCAGGATTGCTCCGCTGCGTTCGCAATGACGAAGGAAACGGCATCGCAATTGCCACGACGACTGTAATGCCAGACCCGAGACATTCCGGCCGGACGGGTTGGCCATCGCCCGCCTCTTCGGCCAAGATGGTCCGGCTTTCATCGGAGACAGTCGCTTGGGTACCGTCAGGACTGCCTATTTCATCACCCATGCGGAAGTCGAGATCGATCCCGCCATCCCGGTGCCGCAATGGCGCCTGTCGGCCAAAGGGCGAACTCGGCACGAAGCCTTCAACCGGCAGGGCTTCGTGGCGGGCATCGGCAGCGTCTATGCCAGCGACGAGCGCAAGGCTCGGGACGGCGGCGAGATCCTGGCAACCCCTCTCGGCCTCAAGCTGCAGATCGTGCCGGCCCTGCACGAGAACGACAGATCGGCAACCGGCTTCCTGCCGCCACAGGAATTCGAGACGACCGCCGACGCATTCTTTGCCAATCCCGAGCAGAGCATTCGCGGCTGGGAGCGCGCGGCCGACGCCCAGGCCCGCATCGTCGCGGCCGTCACCGCCATCCTGGACAGGGATGAGGGCGAAGGCGACATCGCCCTTGTCGCCCATGGCGGGGTCGGCGCTCTGCTGCTCTGCCATCTTCTGTCCGTGCCGATCGACCGCCGCTACGACCAGCCGGCCGGCGGCGGCAACTACTTTGCCCTGGACGTGGCGAGCCGGCGCGTGCTGCATGGCTGGAAGCCTATCGACCCCTGATCCACGGCCCGAGGACCGCAGCCGAAAACAACCATCCATGCGAAACCCATGGCGACGTCATTGCCGGCAAGGTTGGGCCAACGCCACCTCTCCCGCACAATCATTCAAGATCGCCGTCTGGCCGAGGCATTAGGATCCCTTTCCTGAGCATCTCTGGACAAGAAACGCGTCATCATGCCTGTCGGCTTCATCGGTCTCGGCGTCATGGGAGAGCCCATGGCGCTCAATCTCGTACGGGCGGCAACGCCGCTGCTGGTCTGGAACCGCTCCCCGGATAAATGCGCCGGCCTGCAGGCTGCCGGGGCCGAAGTGGCCGGCAGCCTCGACGAGGTCTTCGCCAAAGCGCGCATCGTGATCCTGATGCTGGCGGACATGGCTGCGATCGATGCGGTGCTCGGCCGCGGCACAGCGGATTTCAAAAGCCGTACTGCCGATCATATCATCGTGCAGATGGGCACAATCTCGCCAGAGGATTCGCGCCGGCTCGACGAGGAGATCCGCGCCGCCGGCGGCCAATATGTCGAGGCCGCGGTTTCCGGCTCGCGCAAGCCGGCCGAAGCCGGGCAGCTCGTGGGCATGCTGGCGGGTGATGCCGCCGCACTCGCGGAGATCCGTCCCCTGATCGATGCGATGTGCCATCAGGCTTTCGACTGCGGGACGGTTCCCGGCGCCTTGACCATGAAGCTTGCCGTCAACCTGTTCCTGATCACCATGGTGACGGGACTGGCCGAGGCCGCCCATTTCGCTGAACGGCATGGTCTCGACATGCGGCAATTCCAGGCCATTCTCGATGCCGGCCCGATGGCGAGCCCGGTCTCCCGCATCAAGCTGCAAAAACTGGTCGAGGGCGATTTCGCGGTGCAGGCCTCGATCACCGACGTCCTGAAGAACAACCGACTGGTCGCCGAGGCCGCCCGCCACGCCGGGCTCGCCTCGCCCCTGCTCGATCTCTGCCACGCCCTCTATGGCGAAACGCAGGGTCTCGGCCTGGGCGGTGCCGACATGGCTGCCGTCATCCGCGCCATCGAGGCGCGATCGAGGCACTCAACGAGGTAAAAACGCTCAATCGGCGACCACTTGCCCCAGTCTGTTCCAATCCAGTGACACAGTAGAACTAGGGCTTCGGATGGCTGCCGCCCGATGTGTGATTCAGCGAGGTGCCGCCGCCTAACGGCGCCGCGCCACCACCGCCTGACGGCGGTGTGCTGCCGCCGCCGAGCGGCGACATGTCACCACCGCCAAAAGTGTTGCGCGGCCCGACCACGACGCTGCGCGCCTCGCTGATGCGCAGCGGACTCCAGGGCGCAGGCGCAGCCGGCGCGGCCTGCATGCCGGTGAGCTCGGTACCGAAACCCGGGGTGAGACGCACCGTTCCCCCTCTGGTGGCGACGTCGACGACGCCATCCTCGACATAGACGCCGAACTTGCCCCAGCTCGGCCCGGCGAAGAAGCGCGTGCCGCGCGCGGCGATCAGGCCGAAGGGCGTCGTCACGCTGAGTTCGCCTGAGGGACGGTCATGCGCGCGGTCGAACATGATGGCGCCGCGCTCGAGCACCAGCCGGCCGCCACGGTCTATCAGGAACTTGTCGATGCGCACCCTCGTGCGGGCGCCCAGCAGCAGGCGGGTGGCGTCGCCAAGCTGCGCAGACAGTCGCGCCCTCTCGCCGGTCGCCAGGAGATCGTTGAGATAGACGGGATCGCCGACCGAGAGGAGACGGATACGGCCGCGCGCCTGAGCGGTGCTTTCGCCGCTGGCTCCCAGGATCGAGCCCGCCTCCGCGGCCGCCCGAGCCAGGACTCTGTCCGGCCGTATTCCCGCGAGGAGCAGGCCAGCCAGGAGGGAACGGCGGTGGATCGGCATGATGAGGTCTTCCAGACAGGTTGGCGGATCAGCGGCAAACCGGACCCGACACCGCCAAGCCGGCGGCTTCCTCCCTGCCGCGACGATCCGTTTCGACGAATGTCCGCAGACGATGGTACCGCTCTATTCTTGATGCGCAGTCTTCTTCCGGTACCGGCCGCAAAGTAAGTTCCTCGCGTTCCTTGTTTGCGGCCAGTCATTCATCCTAGCTGAAACCCTTTCGTCTACAAGCCCCTCTCGCTCATGCAGAAGTTCTAGACTTCTACTCCAGAAGTGGCAGATTTGGTCAAGCCTGCACCTCGGCGACCCCCATCATTCCCAGTTGCTCATGTTCCAGGATGTGGCAGTGATACATGCGCGGACCCGGCAGGTCCTGCCGCACCAGCAAACGCACGGTTTCGCCGCGCGCCACATTGACCGTATCCTTCCAGGCGCGATAAGGCGCCTTGCTCACGCGGCCGTCCCGCTCGGTTTCCGCCACCTGGAACTGCGTGCCGTGAAGATGGAAAGGGTGATCCATGTCGGCACGATTGACGACCTCCCACAATTCGGTCTGCCCCGCCTTGGCGACGACGTCGACACGGTTCATGTCGAAGGAGGCACCATTGATGAGGAAGGCCATCTTCATGCCGCCCTCCCCCATCGACATGGTCTCGGTGAACTCGAAGCGCCGCCTGACGGCGGGCGAACCGAGATCGGCGATGCTGCGCAACCTTGCCGGCAGAGCCGGTGCCGGCTCGGCCTTGTCCGCCGTCACCTCGACGGTCATCAGTTCGGCAGCCATATCGGGGCGTCCGGGCCCCATCCAGCCGTGATCGACGTCCTCCGTCCTGAGCACCAGCCGCCCCGGCCTGTCGAAGGCGACGACGATCTCGGCCCGTTCGCCGGGAGCGAGATCGATCGTCCGGAGCCCGGTGACCGGTGCTTCCAGAAGGCCGCCATCGCTGCCTATCAGCGTCATGGCTGCTTCACCGAAAGTCAGATGCAGGAAGCGGGCATTGCTGGCGTTGAACAGGCGGAAGCGCCGCCGGCTGCCGGCTGGCAGCGTTAGGGTGGGCTTCTTCTGGCCGTTGACCAGGACATGGTCGCCGACCCGCCCATTCATCAGGTCCGCCATGGTGTTGGCCGGGATCAGGCCGTCCGCCGCCAGCCGCAGATCGGTGAAGAACAGCGGGGTATCGCCATAGGCGGCCGGGATCGGATCCTGCCGGGGCTTGACGATGAAGGCGCCGGCGAGACCGAGATAGACCTGCTCGGCCGTGCGGCCATGAGGATGGGGATGATACCAGTAGCTGCCGGCGCTGCCTTCCGGCAGCTCGAAGGCATAGAGCCGTTCGCCGCCGGACAACACCGGGTCCATGGGATTGCCGTCCTGGTCCGCCGGCACCGGCATGCCATGCCAGTGGATGGTGGTCTCTTCGCCCGGCAAGCGATTGGCGAAACGGATGGCGACCTTGTCGCCCTCGGTCACTTCGATCAGAGGGCCGGGTGCCTCGCCATTATAGGCGAGGATGGGCGTATCGATCCCCTCGGCAAAACGCACGGTGGCAGGCTTGGCCGTGAGTTCGGCCTCGAAACGCCCGGGCTCGTCGGCGCGGTTGGCGAGGCGAGGCAGGTCGCGCAGCGGCGCCCCTTCGGGCAGTGTGGGCAACGCCTCGGGAGCCGCCGTCTTGCCGTCCTCGCCGGACATGCCCGGCATGTCATGCATGCCGTGCTTGGAATGATCCTGCATCTGTGCCGCGGCCGGCCCTGAAATCACCAGGGCGGCAACGCCCGAGAGCAGAAATTCGCGTCTGTTCATATCCATGATCCTTACTCAGAACTGGCGCGTGCGCAGCCGCAACGCATTGGCGATCACGCTGACGGAAGAGAGCGCCATGGCGGCCGCCGCGAAGATGGGCGACAGCAGAATGCCGAAGAGGGGGTAGAGCACGCCTGCCGCGACGGGCACGCCGGCCGCGTTGTAGACGAAGGCGAGGAAGAGATTCTGGCGGATATTGGCCATGGTGGCCTGCGACAACCGTCTTGCCCTGACGATCCCCACGAGATCGCCCTTGACCAGGGTGACGCCGGCGCTCTCGATCGCCACATCGGTGCCCGCGCCCATGGCGATGCCGACATCGGCCGCGGCCAGGGCCGGCGCATCGTTGACGCCGTCGCCCGCCATGGCCACGACCTTGCCTTCGCGCTTGAAGGCCTCGACCAGCGCGCTCTTGCGTTCGGGCAGGACCTCGGCCTCGACCGTATCGATGCCGAGACGGCGGGCGATGGCCTCGGCCGTGACCCGATTGTCCCCGGTCACCATCACGACGTGGATGCCCTCCTCGCGCAGGGCGGCCAGAGCAGCCGGCGTGGTTTGCTTGACCGGATCGGCAATGGCGAGCAGGCCGGCCAGGCGACCCTCGACGGCAGCGAGGATCACGGTTGCCCCGTCCTCGCGCAGTTGATCGGCCTCGGCAGCTAGGGCGACCGCAACGCCCTCCTGCGCCATGAAGGCCGCATTGCCCAGGAGAACGAGCCGGCCCTCGACCGAGCCCCGCGCGCCCTTGCCGGTGGGGGAGTCGAAATCGGCAACAGGAGACAAGGCAAGTCCCTTCGCCTCTGCGGCCGCGACCACCGCCCGGGCCAGAGGATGTTCGGAGGCGCGCTCCACGCTGGCGGCCAGCCGAAGCAACTCGTCCTCCCCAAAACCTTCGGCGGGCCGTATGGCGATGAGACTCGGGCGTCCTTCGGTAAGCGTGCCGGTCTTGTCGACCACCAGGGTATCGACTTTCTCCAGCCGCTCCAGTGCCTCGGCATTCCGGACGAGCACGCCGAGGCCGGCGCCCTTGCCGACGCCGACCATGATCGACATCGGCGTCGCCAGGCCGAGAGCACAGGGACAGGCGATGATCAGCACGGTCACCGCCGCGACCAGCCCATAGGCAAAGCGAGGCTCCGGCCCGAACACTGCCCAGGCGATGAAGGCCGCCGCCGCGACCAGGATGACCAGCGGCACGAACCAGCCGGCGACCTGGTCGGCCAGGCGCTGGATCGGGGCACGCGAACGCTGCGCCTGCGACACCATCTGCACGATCTGGGCCAGCATGGTGTCGCCTTCGACCTTCTCGGCCCGGATCACCAGGGCGCCGGTCTGGTTGAGCGTGCCGCCGATGACGCTGTCGCCCGCGGCCTTGCTCACCGGCATGGATTCGCCGGTTACCAACGCCTCGTCGAGCGAGGAGCGCCCCTCGAGCACGCTGCCGTCCACCGGCACCTTCTCGCCGGGACGGATGCGCAGGCGGTCACCCACCGCCACCTTGTCGAGCGTAATCTCCTCCTCCGAGCCGTCCTCCCTTACCCGTGTCGCCGTCTTGGGGGCGAGGTTGAGCAAGGCGCGGATCGCTCCCGACGTATGTTCGCGGGCCCTGAGTTCGAGCACCTGACCGAGCAGCACCAGCACGGTGATCACCGCAGCCGCCTCGAAATAGACGGCCACGCTGCCGTCATCGCCACGGAAGACCTCGGGGAACAGGCCAGGGGCGAGCACCGCCACCAGGCTGTAGACCCAGGCGATACCGGTGCCCATGGCAATCAGCGTGAACATGTTGAGGCTGCGGCGCAGCACCGACTGCCAGCCGCGGACGAAGAAGGGCCAGCCGCCCCACAGCACCACGATGCTGGCGAGGACGAGCTGGATCCAGGCCGATTGGGCCGGTGGCACCAGATGATGCAGCGCGGGAACCAGGTGGGCTCCCATTTCCAGGACGAGGATAGGAAGGCTCAGCGCCAGGCTGACCCGGAAGCGGCGCGTCATATCCGCGAGTTCGGGATTGGGACCCGCTTCGGCCGTGACCTGCAGGGGCTCGAGCGCCATGCCGCAAATCGGGCAGAAACCCGGTCCCTCCCGCCGGATCTCGGGATGCATCGGGCAGGTGTAGATCGTGCCGGCGGGCGCGGCTGCGAGGGGCTCGGCTTTGCCGAGATAACGTCCCGGCTCCGCCTCGAATTTCGACTTGCAGCCGGCCGAGCAGAAATAATAGGGCCGCCCCTCATGCCGGAGCGAATGCCTGGCGGCCGCCGGATCGACCTCCATGCCGCAGACGGGATCCTTCACGCCGGAATGTGCCCCGGCATGATCGTGGTGATGGTGGTGAGGGTCGTTCATCAGCCCGTCCCATGCTTCTCGGATTATTCCCGCTGGACTCCCAGCCTTCCGAGAAGGGCGTAGGGCTTGACACCGTGGGAAGGTCAAGGGGGTGTTGGGAAGGCTGGCGATTTGTTTTGGCTTCGGGGTGATACGCCTCGATCAGCCCACCGCCCGCACATGCATCGGCTGCAGTTCGTCGAGGCGGCTCACGCCCAGCATGGCCATGTTGCGCGCGATCTCCGCCTGCAGGAGACCAAGGGCGTGGCGGATACCGCGCTCCCCGCCGACGGCGGCGGCGAACAAGAACGGGCGGCCGACAAAGACGAAGTCGGCCCCGAGCGCCAGCGCCTTGAGAACGTCCGTCCCCCGACGAAAGCCGCCATCGATCAGTACGGCCATCCCGCCGGCCGCCGAAACGGCATCGCGCAGGACCGACATGGGGGCGATCGCCGTGTCGAGCTGGCGCCCGCCATGGTTGGAGATCCAGACGCCATCGACACCCCTCTCGCGCGCGATCGTGACATCCTCGGGGGCTAGAATGCCCTTCACCACCAGCCTGCCGGGCCACAACTGCCGAATGAGATCGAGATGGCTCCAGTCGAGGCCGTCACGGGCGCCGATATCCCGCACCGCATTGCGGGACAGCAGGGTCGGTCCGCGAAAGGCATCCATGTTCTCGAAACGCGGCATACCGCCGGCCAAAGTGCGCGCGAAGGTGCCCAGTGACCAGGACGGATGGGTGATGCCGTCCCAGAACAATCTCAGGCTTGGCTTCAAGGGTGCCGAAAAGCCGGTGCGGGCATTGTTCTCGCGATTGGCGGCCACCGGCACGTCGGCGGTGAGCACCAGCGTCTCGTAGCCTGCAGCCGCCACGCGCGCCACCATGCGCCTGATGCGTTCGGGCTCGCCCGGCAGGTAGGTCTGGAACCAGCGGGCCTTTCCCTCTTCCGCCAGCCTTTCCAAGGGCATCAGCGAGGTGGCGCTGGCCACCATCAGGGCGCCCTCGGCCGCCGCGGCTTTGGCGAGAGCCAGATCCCCTTCGAAGGTGGCGAGGCCCGACAGCCCCATGGGCGCTATGCCGACCGGCAGGGAATAGGCATGGCCGAACAGGGCATGGCGTGTCGAGCGAGCCCTGGTATCGACGAGGACACGCGGCACCAGCCCGAGGGCGGCCAGCGCCCGGCTGTTGCCGGCATGCGCGGCATTCGTCTCGGCGGCACCGGCATAATAGCCATAAATCTGGCGCGGCAGATGCCGGCGGGCGACCGGCTCGAAATCCTCGAGCGCCAGGAAGCGCCGCAGGGACCGCGGCACATTGGCTTCAATGCGGCGGGCGGTGATCACGGTTCGGGAATGCGAATTGTCGGGCACTCTTGCTGTCTTCTCCGGCCTGGATCGTTTTCGCCTCGCCCCTCTATCCCTTGGCGCAAGCAGAGCCGTTTCGTCAATCAAGCGTACCGTTCACCATACAGGTATACCGTACAGTGAGTGTACAGACCGGCCATTCGGGTGAATCGTCCCTGCCATCGATCGAGCTCTCTCGAAAAGCGGGAATGAAGCGGCACCGGCGCGAACGCGATCGCCCTCTTCCTGGAGCAATACGCGATAGGAGGTGGAAT
The DNA here is from genome assembly GCF_017813775.1 of Labrys sp. LIt4. NCBI lineage: Bacteria > Pseudomonadati > Pseudomonadota > Alphaproteobacteria > Hyphomicrobiales > Xanthobacteraceae > Labrys > Labrys sp. LIt4. The sequence goes on along the minus strand of NZ_JAGIPY010000005.1, from coordinate 182,274 downwards.
GGCCCTGTCCGATCCAATCAACGTCAGGCCGGCCTACAGCCGCCAGACGCTGCTCATCCTGTCCGCCGCCGTCATCCTGAGCGCGGCCATGGGCATCCGGCAGACCTTCGGCCTCTTCGTCGAGCCCTTCTCGCTCGACCGGGGCCTTCCCGTCACCCTGATCGCCTTTGCCATCGCCATTCACAACCTGGTCTGGGGCGTGGCGCAGCCCTTTGCGGGAGCCGCGGCCGACCGCTATGGCTCGGCGCCCGTGGTGGCATTCGGCGCCGCCATGTTCGCGCTGGGCCTCGGCATTGCCGCCATGGCGCCATCGGGCCTCATGCTGGTCCTCGGTCTCGGCATCCTGGTCGGCATCGGCATCAGCTGCACGGCCTTCGGTGTCGTGCTGACCGCGGTCGGCCGCGGGACCTCGCCCGAAAAGCGCAGCATGGCCATGGGCATTGCCAGTGCCGGCGGTTCGTTCGGACAGGTCGCGATGGTTCCCCTGGCCCAGATCGTCTCGGAACATTCGGGCCTCTCCACCGCCCTCGTCGTGCTGGCGCTGGTGATGCTCGCAGCCGCCCCTTTCGGCCTGTTCCTGGACGGGCGGTCGCGACAGGGTACAGCCGGGACGGAGGAGGCTGCCCTGCCGCTGAGGGCGGCGCTCGAACAGGCACTCGGTCATCGCGGCTACTGCCTTCTCACGCTCGGCTTCTTCACCTGCGGCTTCCAGCTCGCCTTCATCGCCACCCATCTGCCGGGCTATCTTTCGCTCTGTCACATGCCTTCGGGCACCGGGGCGAAGGCCCTCGCCCTGATCGGCCTGTTCAACATGGCGGGAAGCTGGGCCTGCGGCTGGCTGGGCGGGCGCTACCGGCAGCAGCATGTGCTCGGCTGGCTCTATCTGATCCGGGGCGTCGCCATCGCCGCATTCTTCATGGCACCCAAGTCGGACGCGTCTGTCACCCTCTTCGCCGCCGTGATGGGCCTGACCTGGCTCGGCACGGTTCCCCTGACCAGCGGTCTCGTCGCCAAGGTCTTCGGCGTGCGCCATCTCGGCACCCTGTTCGGCATCTGCTTCCTCAGCCACCAGATCGGATCTTTCCTGGGGGCCTGGCTCGGCGGCCTGACCTTCGACCTCACCGGCTCCTACACGCTGGTCTGGTGGGCGACCGCCCTTGCCAGCCTGATGGCGGCAGCGCTGCATTTTCCGATCAATGATACGCCGCAGGTCGCGGTGGCCTCGGGACGAGTGTGAAAGCTTCCCTGGGACCGCCGGCATCCTACCGGCCTCTTCCAATCCAGCGAGCGTGGGCAATCAAGAGCCGCAAAGATGCCGGCGGTCCCAGGAAATCTTCTCAATCCCGGGCGAAATGGGCCCGTTCGGCCCGGACACGCAGGGTGATGTGGTCGGCGACGGCGGCGACGCGGCGGGTATTATGCGTGTCCGGATGGGAGACCAGCCAATAGCTGCGGGTGAAGCGCGTGCCCGGCAGCAGGCGGGTGAGCTCGGGATATTGCCGGGCGGCATAGTCGTGCAGGATGCCGATGCCATGGCCGGCCCTGACAGCCTCCATCTGGGCGACCACGCTGCCGCATTCGAAGCGCCGGCGCATCAGCCGGCCCAGCGTCTCGGCATAATCGAGCGCCCGGCTATAGACGAGGTCGTCGACATGGGTGACGAAAAGATGCCCGGCAAGGTCCTCCTCCCTGTCGATGGGAGCGGCTGCCTCGAGATAGCTTCTGGAGGCATAGACGCTCAGCGTATAGTCGGTCAGCTTCTTGACCATCAGCCGCCCCTGCACCGGACGGTCGAGCGTCACCACGATGTCGGCCTCCCGGCGGGAGAGCGAGAAGGTTCGCGGCAGCGGCACCAGCTGCACCACCAGTTCGGGATGACGGGCCGCCAGGGCGCCCAGTTCATGGGAGAGGAAGTAGTTGCCCAGGCCGTCCGGCGCGCCGACACGCACCGTGCCGCTGATCTCCGCCGTGGTGCCGGAGACCCGGGCGCCGACGCGCAGGAATTCGGATTCGGCCTTCTCCGCCGCGACGAGCAGGGCCTCCCCGGCAGCCGTCAATGTGCAGCCCTGGGTCTGACGCTCGACCAGCCGCGTCCCGAACGTTTCCTCCAGCGCCGTGAGCTGGCGGCCGACGGTGGCATGGTTGAGCCCGAGCTGGCGCGCCGCACCGAGCAGTTGTCCGTTGCGCGCCACCGCCAGGAAGATGCGGATGTGGTCCCAGTTCATGGGGGCTCTCGCCAGAGTGGATGTGCGACGCCTCCGGATGCCCGTGCGCCGGCTCGACTTTAATTTTCGCACATCGGAAGTGCAATCTCTCTCATTGCTGTGCGAACGGATCAACTGCATAGATCGCGCCGAACGCCGCCCCACCGGAAGGCGAAGGACAGGAGGAAGAGCATGACGCGCGAGATCTCTCATTTCATCGGCGGCAAGCCGGTAGCCGGCCGCAGCGGCCGCAAGGCGGCGGTCTACAATCCCGCCACCGGCGAAGCCGCGGCCGAAGTCGCCCTCGCCTCCATCGCCGAAGTGCGCGAGGCCTCTGCTGCCGCCAAGGCCGCCGCTCCCGGCTGGGCCGCCACCACCCCGCTGCGCCGCGCCCGCATCCTCAACAAGTTCCTGCACATCTTGGAAGAACGTACCGACGAGCTCGCCGCCGTGATTACGGCCGAGCATGGCAAGGTGCTGTCAGACGCCAAGGGCGAGATCCAGCGCGGCATGGAAGTGGTGGAGTTCGCCACCTCCGCGCCCCAACTCCTCAAGGGCGAGGTGACGGAGAATGTCGGCACCCGCGTCGACAGCCATTCCCTGCGCCAGCCGCTCGGTGTCGTCGCCGGCATCACGCCGTTCAACTTTCCCGCCATGGTGCCGATGTGGATGTTCCCGGTGGCGCTGGCCTGCGGCAATTGCTTCATCCTCAAGCCCTCGGAGCGCGATCCGTCCGCTTCGCTGCTACTCGCGCAGTGGCTCAAGGAAGCCGGCCTGCCGGACGGTGTCTTCAACGTCGTGCAGGGCGACAAGGAAGCTGTCGACGCCATCCTTACCGATCCCGACATTTCGGCTGTCAGCTTCGTCGGTTCCACGCCGATCGCCCGCTACATCTACGAAACCGCCTCGCAGAACGGCAAGCGCTGCCAGGCGCTGGGCGGCGCCAAGAACCACATGATCATCATGCCGGATGCCGACATGGACCAGGCCGTCGACGCCCTGATGGGCGCGGCCTATGGCTCGGCCGGCGAGCGCTGCATGGCGATCTCGGTGGCCGTGCCGATCGGCGAAGCCACCGCCGAGGCGCTGCTCGCCAAGCTGGAACCCCGGGTGCGCGCCCTCAAGATCGGCCCCGGCACCGATCCGGAAGCCGAGATGGGCCCGCTTGTCACCAAGCAGCATTTCGACAAGGTGCGCGGCTATATCGATACCGGCGTCGCCGAAGGCGCCAGGCTGGTGGTGGACGGGCGCGGCTTCACCATGCAGGGCTATGAGAACGGCTATTATCTCGGCGGCACGCTGTTCGATGGCGTCACCACCGACATGACGATCTACAAGGAAGAGATCTTCGGCCCGGTGCTGTCGGTGGCGCGCGCGCCCGACTATGCCACCGCTGCCCGCATGATCAACGAGCATGAATTCGGCAACGGCACTGCGATCTTCACGCGCGACGGCGATGCCGCCCGCGAGTTCGCCCATCAGATCCAGGTTGGCATGGTCGGCATCAACGTGCCGATCCCGGTGCCGATGGCATTCCACTCCTTCGGCGGCTGGAAGGCCTCCTTGTTCGGCGACCACCACATGCATGGCCCCGAGGGCGTGCGCTTCTACACCAAGCTCAAGACCATCACGAGCCGCTGGCCCACCGGCATCCGCGCCGGCGCCGATTTTGTGATGCCCACGATGAAGTAATGTCCTCCCGCGCGCGGTGCGGCATGCAATGCTGCGCCGAAGACGCGGGACCGCGCTCAGAATAAGCCCCACTCCGCCTGCGATCCCGGATCTGCGCTGCACCACTGCGTGCTGCAGCGCGTCCGGGATGATTGTTCCTTACGGCCTGTGCACCGTCTTCACCTCGAGGAAATCCTCCAGGCCGAAAATGCCGCCTTCTCGGCCATTGCCGGACTGCTTGTAGCCGCCGAAGGGGCTGCCATAGCGGTGCGGCCCGCCATTGATGTGCACCATGCCGGCACGCAGGCGTCCCGCCACCCGCTCGGCCCTGGCGTCGTCGCCCGTCTGCAGATAGGCGGCGAGACCGTAATTGGTGTCGTTGGCGAGCTCGATCGCCTGCTCCTCGGTGTCGAAGGGAATGATCGACAGCACGGGGCCGAAGATCTCCTCGCGGGCGATGCGCATGTTGGGGTCGACATCGGCGAAGATGGTCGGCTTGACGAAATAGCCCTTCTCATAGCCCTCCGGCTTGCCGGGGCCGCCCACCAGCACGCGCGCGCCCTCGGCGACGCCGGCCTCGATCAGGGCCTGCACGCGCCCGAACTGAACGTCGCTGACCAGCGGGCCGATATGCTCGCCTTCCTGCTTGGGATCGCCGACGGCCTGGGTCTCGCCTGTGCGCTGGGCGATCTCGACCACCTTGTCATAGACCGAGCGCTGCACCAGCATGCGGGTCGGCGCATCGCAGGACTGGCCGGAATTGTTGAAGCATTCCAGCACGCTGCCGGCAACGCGATCCTCGAGGTCGGCATCCTCGAAGATGATGTTGGGCGACTTGCCGCCGAGTTCGAGCGTGACGCGCTTGACGGTATCGGCTGCATCCTTGCTGACGGCGATGCCGGCCCGGGTCGAGCCGGTGAACGACATCATGTCGATGTCCTTGTGCTTGGAAAGAGCGGCGCCGACCGAGGGGCCGTCGCCATTCACGAGATTGAACACGCCGGCGGGAAAGCCGGCCTCCTCGACCATCTCGGCATAGAGCAGCGCATTGAGGGGCGTGAACTCGCTCGGCTTGAGCACGCAGGTGCTGCCGGTGGCGAGCGCGGGCACCACCTTGAGCGCGATCTGGTTGATCGGCCAGTTCCAGGGCGTGATCAGGCCGCAGACGCCGATGGGCTCGCGCAGCACCACGTCGCCATTGGGCAGGGTCTCACGATTCTTGAGATGGCGCAGCGCATCGATGAAGCCCTGCAGATGGCCGACGCCCACATCGGCCTGCTGGGCCCGGCTCATCGAAATCGGCGCACCGAGCTCGAGCGTGATGGTCTGCGCCATCTCCTCATAGCGGCGCTTATAAACTTCGAGCAGCTTTTCGAGCAGTGCCAGGCGCTCCTCGACGCTGGTGCGCGAATAGGTGGCGAAGGCCTTCTTGGCAGCAGCGACAGCCTTGTCGACATCGGCGGGCGTGCCCATGGAGATCACGGCGACCGGCTGCTCGGTCGCCGGATCCAGCACCTGGAGATCGTTGGGAACGACGGGATCGACCCACTTGCCGTCGATGAAGAACTTGCGCTTGTCGAGCATCGCTCACTCCCTGATTGCGGAGACGGTCTCCCGCCCCTCGTGAATATGTCGGACTTACACTGCCCCAGCGCACCGATCCACCGGAACAGCCATCATGTCGCAGGTGGAGGCATACCCACGCGCAAGCCGGCATGGGATTGGAGTGTCAATCTTCAGATTGACATGCGTCTTTCCGGCAAGACCCACTTCCAAGAACGTCAATCTGAAGATTGACACTCCATGTTTCGCGCCGCGGGTCTAAAGACCCGCCCCCCGTCAAAGCCCCAACCTGTCGCGCAGGCCATACCACCAGGCCCCGAGCACGGTCAGCGGCACCCGGAAGGTCTTGCCGCCCGGGAAGGGGTAATAGGGCAGGCTGCTCCAGACATCGAAACGTTCGGCCTGGCCGGCGACAGCCTCGCCCAGGATCTTGCCGAGGAGATGGGTGGTGGTGACGCCATGGCCGCTGTCCCCATGCGAGAAATAGATCGAGGGCGACAGTCGCCCGACATGCGGAATGCGCGTCAGGGTCAGGGCGAAATTACCGCTCCAGGCATAGTCGAGGCGGATATTGGCGAGCTGCGGAAAGGTCCTGGCCAGGCTGGGCCGGATCTTGGCTTCGATGCTGGCGGGATCGCCGCCGCCATAGACGATGCCGCCGCCGAAGAGCAGGCGGTTGTCGGCCGTGCGGCGGTAATAGTCGAGAATGTAGTTCATGTCCTCGACGCAGTAATTGGCCGGCAGCAGGTCACGGATCACAGCCTCGTCCAGCGGCTCGGTTGCGACCACCTGGCTGGAGACCGGCATCATCTTGCCGCCGATCTCCGGCAGGAGATTGCCGAGATAGGCATTGCCGCAGACCAGCAGGTAGTTGCAGGTCACCGCCCCGTGCTGGGTGTGTACCACCGGCCTGGCCCCCTGCTCGACCGACAGCACCGGCGAGCGCTCGAAGATCCGTCCGCCATGCTTTTCCACGGCCGCCGCTTCGCCCAGTACCAGGCTGAGCGGATGGATATGGCCGCCCTTGCGGTCGACCAGCCCGCCGACATAACGATCCGACTTGACGATGCCAGGCAGGCCCGCCTTGTCGACCCGCTCGAGGCCGCCATGGCCGTGGCGCTCCCAGATGCGCTGCTGGTGGTCGAGTTCGCGCAGCTGCTTGTCGGTGAAGGCGGCGAAGAAGCCGCCGGGTACGAGGTCGCAATCGATGCCATATTGGGCGATGCGGCTGCGGATGATGTCGGCGCCCTTCCCGGCCATGGCGCCGAGGGCCTTGGCGGCCTTCGCGCCATAGCGCTTTTCGATCACGTCGAGGTCGCGGCTATAGCCGTTGACGATCTGGCCGCCATTGCGCCCGGACGCGCCGAAGCCGATGCGCATGGCCTCAAGCACCACCACGCTATAGCCGCGCTCGGCCAGTTCCAGCGCGGCGGAGATGCCGGTGAAGCCGGCGCCGATGACGCAGATATCGGCGCTCAGATGCTCGTTGAGGACAGGACGTTCGAAGCCACCCTTGGCGGTCGCGGCATAGTAGGACGGCGCGTGGCCGGCGCTGGACGACGGCGCATGGGTGGTGGCGAACTCGACGGTGGACATGGCGGGCAGACCTCACGGACCGGCCGTCGCGTATCGGGGGCAGCGGCCGGTATCGATGGAGTGAAAGAGAGCTCAGACGATTTCGAGATAGGCGGCGAATTCGTAATCGGTGACCTGCTCGGCGAAACCGGCGATCTCCTGGCGCTTGCAGGCGATCAGCATGGAACGCAGCACCGGGTCGAAGATCTCGGCGGCGATCTCGCCGGCCTCGAAGGCATCGACCGCCTGTCCCCATTCGGACGGGATCTTGGCCGACGCGCTCGGCAGATGGGCGCGCCCCATGATGGGCTCGGGCGGCGTCCATTGCTTGCGAATGCCGATCAGGGCTGCGCCCAGAATGGCCGCGACCACCAGATAGGGGTTGGCATCCGCCCCGGCGACCCGATGCTCGATGCGGCGCGCGGCCGGGTTGCCGCCGGGAATGCGGACGGCTGCGGTACGATTCTCATAGCCCCAGGCGATCGTGGTCGGGGCATGGGTATCCGGCCGCAGGCGGCGATAGGAATTGAAGTGCGGCGCGAACAAAAGCGTGGTCTCGGCCATGCCGCGCAGCAGACCGGCCACGGCATGGCGCAGGATCGGCGAGCCTTCCTTGCTGCCGTCGTTGAAGACGTTGCGACCCTCGGCGTCGAGCAGGCTGAAATGCACATGCATGCCATTGCCGGAACGGGTGCCGTAAGGCTTGGCCATGAAGGTAGCGGCGAGGCCATGCTTGCGCGCGACACCCTTGACGATGCGCTTGAAGAACACCGCATCATCGGCAGCCTTGAGGGGATCGTCGCTGTGCAGGAGGTTGATCTCGAACTGGCCGATGCCGTTCTCGGCGATCGCCGCATCGGCCGCCACGTTCTGGCGCTCGCATTCGGCATAGACGTCCGAGATGAACTCACCGAAATCGTTGAGTTCGTCGATGGAGAGAATGGCGTCCGAGTCAAGCCGCTTGCCGGTATAGGGCGAGATCGGCGGCACCGCGCTGTCCGGCTCCGGATCGATCAGATAGAACTCCATCTCCGTCGCCACCACAGGCCGTAAGCCGAGCTTCTGGTATTCACGCACCACGGCGGCAAGCGCCTGGCGCGGATCGGCGAGGAAGGGCTCGCCGCTCTCTAGAAAAAGCCAGAGCGGCACCAGGGCGCTCGGCCGCGAGGTCCAGTTCACCGGCAGGATGCCGCGCCCGGTCGCCCCGCAGATGCCGTCCATGTCGCCCGAGGCGAACACATGCTCGCTGTCGATGATGTCCTCGCCCCAGACGTCGACGCCCACGATCGATAGGGGCATGCGGATGCCGCCGCCCAGCACCTTCTCGGCCTGGCTGACCGGCACCCGCTTGCCGCGCATGATGCCGTTGAGGTCGCAGACCACGGCCTGGATGCTCTCGATCGGGCTGTCTTCCTTCAGCAAAGCTGCCAGGGTGTCCCGATCGATGCTGTCGGCCGTCATCATGCGCGCTCCGTTTTGTGATCACATTATTGAGTATGTGACATCATATCCGACTGGAATCAAGCCCGGCTTCGCGATAAGCAGATGCGTGGGGGTTCCGAGGGAGGCGAGATTATTGAAGAAGCTGGCACTGCCGCCATTGGCTCGGGCCGATGGCATGACGACGCATGATTATGTCTTCCTGCGCCTCAGGCAGGCCATCATGGTGGGGGCTTTCCGGCCGGGGACCTCGCTGACCATACGCGGCCTTGCCGCCGCGCTCGAAAGCAGCTCGACGCCGGTGCGCGAGGCGCTCAGGCAGCTCACCTCGATCGGTGCCCTCAAGCTGCTCGAAAACCGGCGGATCCAGGTGCCCGTCGTCACGCCCGAACTCTTCGAGGAGCTGATCTCGCTGCGCGTGGTGCTGGAACAGCATGCGGCGAAACGCGCCGTGGCGCATATCACCGAGCACCAGATCGATCAGCTGGTCGAGATGGACCTTGCCATCGACCAGGCCATCGCCGAACAGGACAAGGTCGGCGCCCTGCTCGCCAACCAGCAGTTCCATCGTGGCATCTATAGCATCAGCCCCGATCGCATCGTGCTGCCGATGATCGAGAGCGTCTGGCTGCAGCTCGGCCCGGTCCAGGGCGTCGCCATGGAACATGTGGCCGAACTCTATGTGGTCGACCGCCACCAGGAAATCATCCAGGCACTGCGGCAGCGCAACGAAGAGGGGCTGGCGGCGGCCATCGGCGCTGATATCCGCGAAGGTATCGGCGGCTTCAACGCCGCGGCGATCGCTTCCCTGCTGGACGCCGCGGTGGCCTGAACGGCGCGGCTGGCGAGGCGCTAGCTCGGATCGGAATGATGCCTGTGCTTGTTCTCATACATCAGGAGATCGGCTCGCCTGGCGACGGATTCGAGCTTTTCTCCGTCCTGACTGGTGGCAGCGCCCATCGAGACGCTCAGGGCCATCTGTGAATAATATTGATTGTTGATCTCGACGAGGCGCTCGATGTTTTCCATCATGGCCGTCGCGCCGCGCTCGTCGACATAGGGAAGGACGACGGCGAACTCGTCGCCGCCGATGCGGGCCGCATGACCCGGCTTTTTGACGGCCTCGTTCAAGATCTCGCCAACACGCCGCAACAAGGCGTCACCGGTCGCATGGCCCCACTGGTCGTTGACGGTCTTGAGCCGATCGAGATCGATGGCGATGATCGACACCGGAGAATGCCGGTTGCGCTCCAGCCGGTTCAGCTCATCGACATAGAAGGCGCGGTTGAACAATTTCGTCAAAACATCATGCTTGCCGAGATATTCGAGATAGGCTTCCGCCTTCTTGCGTGCGGTGATGTCGGTCAGCGCGACCTGCACCTGGGACCAGTCCGCCTCATACCCCGGCAGGATGGACAATTGCAGCAGAAGATAGCGTTCGGTGCCATCGAGCGCGTGATTGAGCACCTCCCGGCGCTGAAAGAAAACACCGTTCCACAAATCGATCAATTGTTCGCGGAAATGACCTTCCATATCGGATTGGAACACTCGCGGGAGATTTTGCAGCAATGTCGGCTTGTCGGCGGCAAGGAAGAGAGCCAGCGTCTCCTTGTTGACGTCGAGAACACGGATCTCGCTCATGCATTGGCGCACGAATTCGGGATGGACATCCGTGAAAACCCGAAAATCGACGATGCCGCGCCCCCGCAGATCGTCCATCAATTGCTTGATGCGGCTGAAGTCCTCGACCCAGAGCGAAACCGGTGAGTGCTCGAAGAGGGCTGAAGCATATTGCTGCTGTTTCACCGTCTGACGGCGCGCATCCTCGAGGGGAGTCACGTCCTCGATGGCCAGGAGCACACGGTCCCAGAGCTGCTCATGTCCGGGCAGGATGATGCCGCGCAGCTGAATATCGAGACGCTTGCCGCCCAAGGTGTAATTGACCGTGTTGCTGCGGAATTCCTTCGCGCCGTCCCAGAGCTGCTTCAACTCATCGATATGCGCCTCGAGCATGTCGTCACGTAGCACTTTGCCGAGATTGGCGACGAGATGGTCGACACTGTCGGCTTCATAAAGAGAGAGGGTCTTGCGGTTGACCTTGAGCACACGAATGAGGCTCGAACAATGCGCGAGCCTGGCGGGGTCGGCCAAAAGAAAGGCTCGCAGATCCGTCACCCCGTCGGCGCGCCATGCCTCGAACTGCTCACGCAGGGCCGTGTAATCCTCCAGCCAGAGCGACATTGGCGCCAGATCGAAAATATTGTCGCTGTCGTCTGGAACCATCTCACTACTCTTCGCTAAAACTCTTGATAGAAATCCTGCCGTGCGGTCCGCGGCCCGGCACTCGGCCCCACCGCCCCGAGGTTTCGGACACGTTTCGAATCAAGACCTTGCACAGCCGGCTGGACTTCCAAAGCTTGCAAGATCGCGTATGGCGCAGCAAGGCAAGACTGCTGGGCCCCCTGCCTATCGGCGTTTGGCCAAGGCGGGCGCGAGTACCCGACAACGCCGCAATGATCGTCCGAGCAGGCAACGCCGAACATAGGTGTCAAGGACACCTTGCCCTTCACGTCCAGAAGCCCCGGTGTGGCACGGCCGCCTCCTCCTCCAGCGCGGGGCCGATCACTTCGATCCGCCGTTGTCCCCGCGCGAACACCTCGCGGCAAGGCAGCGAGAAGGTGGGATTTTCGGGATGTGCGCCGGTGAGTTCGAGCAAGCGATGCTCGGAGAGAGCATAGACCACCCGCCCGATACCCGTCCAATAGACGGCGCCTGCGCACATGCAGCAGGGTTCGGCGCTGGTGTAGAGTGTCGAGGCGGCGAGTTCCTCGGGCGTTCTGGCCTTGGCCGCCGCAGCGACGGCCACCAGCTCAGCATGCTGGGTCGGATCGCCCTCCGGCGGCATCGAATTGTTGCCGGCGGAGGAAACGACATTGCCGTCCCGGTCGACCACCAGCGCGGCGAAGGGGTGGCGGCCCCGCCGCCTGGACTCCTCCGACAGCGCGATCGACTGCCGCAAGAAAGCCAGATCCAGTGCGGACAGGCCGTCCACTTGCGTGTCGTCGCTGGCGCTCACCTCGCCCCCCATCATGATCCGGCCGGGACCACGATATCGCGCTTCGCCGGCCGGAGGAACGGTGAAGCCAAAGGCTCAGATCGCGGTGAAGCCGTTGTCCACGAACAGATGGGCCCCGTTGACGAAGCTCGACTCGTCGCTGGCGAGATAGAGCGCGGCGCGCGCGACATCTTCCGGCTCGCCGATGCGCCCCTGCTGGGCTGCAATGGCGGCATCGGAGACGTCGACACCATGCGCCTGCAGTTCGGCAACCTCGCGCAGGCCGTGCGGCGTGCGGATGAAGCCCGGGCAGACGGCGTTGCAGCGGATGTTGCGGTCCCGGAACTCCACCGCGATGGCACGGGCGAACATATGGCAGGCGCCCTTGGTGGTATCGTAGAGCACTTCCATCGGCGTCGCCGCCACCGCCGAGATCGAGGAGGTGCAGACGATCGAGCCGCCGCCATTGGCGATCATCTGCGGCAGCACCGCCCGCGTCATCAGGAACATCGAGCGGACATTGACCGCGTGCAGCCAGTCCCATTCGGCGAGGGAGATCTCAAGGAAGGGTTTGATCAGGATGGTGCCGGCATGGTTGAACAAGGTGGTGACGGGGCCATAGCGTTCACCGACCGCCTTGACCGCAGCCTCGACCTCGGCCTCCTCGGAGACATCGGCGACAAAGGCGGCGGCCTCGCCGCCGGCCGCACGAATGGCCGCCGCCGTCTCCTCCGCCGCGGCGGCATTGCGATCGATGATGGCGACCCTGGCGCCCTCGGCCGCGAACAGCTTCGACGCCGCCCCGCCCATGCCCGTCGCGCCGCCCGAAATGATGGCGGTCTTGCCTGCTAGCCTTCCGGCCATGATGTCCTCGCTTGTATCTGGACTATTCGATCCACAACCGGCCGGATGTTCCGGCCGGCGCCTTGTGCCTTGAGGGGAGCTTCAATGCTCGCCAAGCGGGCGGCCACGCATGCCGCCGGACACCGCGAATTCCTCTTCCGGCGACAGAACCAGGCGATGGCGGCGATAGAAGCCGAAATAGCCGAGGCCGATGAGGTACCAGGCCGCCGCCGCGATCGCCGCCCAGCGATAGAGCGGATCGAAGAACTGGTAGCCGAGCGTGAGGATGCAGATGGCGATGGTGGCATAGGCCCCGAAGGCGCCGAAGGGGCTGCGGAACGGCCTTGCGATATCGGGATAGAGTTTGCGCAGCCGCAGATAGGCGATGCTCTGCAGGATGTAGGACACCATGCCGGCGAACACTATCATGCTAACCAGGAAGCCTGCCATGAAGGCGACATTGTCCTTGCCGCCCAGGAACCAGATTGCCAGCAGCACAATGAGGGCAAAGCCCGCGCCGGTGGCCAGCGCGATGTTCGGCGTCTTGGTGCGCGGATTGGTCACCGACAGGACGGTCGGCAGATAGCCAGCCCGCGACAGCGAATAGATGTTGCGGCCGGAGGCGAAGCTGCCGGCAAAGAAGCTCGCGGCAAGCCCCAGCACCGCCACGCCCGCCAGGAGCTTGGCCCAGCCATCGCCGAAGATGGTGCGGAAGCCGTCGAGCAGCGGCTCGCCCGACGAACCCATGGCATGGGCGCCCGGCGGAATGGAGGCGCTGAAGAACAGCACGCCGAGGGCAAGCGCAATCAACGTCAGGATCGACAGGATCAGGGCGCGCGGCATGTCGCGCGTGGGATTCTTGGCTTCCTCGGCGGTGAGCGGCAATTGCTCGACGGCCAGGAACATGTAGACGCCGAAGGGCAGCGACAGCATGATGCCGGTGAGGCCAAAGGGCAGCCAGGGTCCCGCGCCGTCGGCGACGAGCTTGCCCTCCGTGCCGATGTTGAGCGCATGCCTGACGAAGTCGACATGCGGCAGGGCTACGGCGAAGAAGAACAGCAGGACCAGCACGGCCGCGACGGTGATCCAGACCACTACGCGCATCGACAGTTCCAGGCCGCGGACTGACAGGCCGAGCATCACCATGTAGCCCGCCACCCACCACAGCGGCAACCAGCTGTCCGACGTGCCGAAGATGGCGGCGAGATAGGAGGCCATGAAGAACATGTTGGCGCCGGGCGCCAGCACGAATTCGATGTTCTCGGCGAGGCCGGTGGTGAAGCCACCCCAGGGTCCGAGCGCAGTGCGCGCAAAGGAATAGGCACCGCCCGTATGCGGCAGCGCCGCGCTCATCTCGCTGATCGAGGAGCACAGGCAGACATACATGAAGCCGATGATCAAGACGCCGAACAGCATGCCGCCGAAACCGCCTTGCGACAGGCCGATATTCCAGCCCGAATATTCGCCGGCGACGACGGCGCCGACCCCCATCATCCACAGCGTGAACAGCCCGGCGTGGCGCTTGAGCTGGCGCTGCTCGAAATAGGCCTCGTCGACACTCTGATAGGTTACGCCGCCGGTCGGGCGGCCGGTCGTTTCGATCGTCATGGAAGTCCCCTCTTGCCGAGGAGCTTGTAAAATTCTCCTCTTTGCGACATCCCGATGATCCGCGAAGCAGCGTGGCGATAAATATCCCTAAAGAGATAGAGGCTGCCATTGACGGGAGCAGGCACACTGGCGACGCAGCATATCGGGCATGAGGGACCGGCCATGAACAACCGTGAACAATCGGCCGCAGACAGCTGGCATCATGCGACGCCGGACCTTGTCCTCTTGCTGGGCTCGCCGCAATTTGCGCCCGCCCTCGACACAGCGCTACGCCAGATTGCTCCCTTCGACCTGAGCTGCATCTTCGCCTATCCGCTCGAAGACAGGCCGACGCTGCTGTATGACGGCCTGAATGCGGTGTCGTCGTCCCAGATCATGGCCAATTATCTTGCCGGCACCTATCTGCTCGATGCAGTGTACACGGCCTGCATGCATGCCACGCCGGCGGGCCTCTATCGCCTGCACGATCTTGCCCCGGACGCCTTTTTCGAGGGCGAATACTACAATTCGCCCGACGTCCATCCCTGCATCTCGATGGAAAGCGGCTCGCTCGCGGAGGAAATCGTCTTCCTGCATCCCCTGCGCCCCGACCTCTATCTTGCCTATTCCCTGCTGCGCCAGAACGGCTCGCCCTCCTTCAACGCCGAGGAGATGGCCGATTTCACCGGGGCTGCACCGATGGTCATGGCCCTGCTCGGCCGCCAATGGCAGGCCCTTGCCGAAGGCAGGGAAAGCCAAGTCCCGCCTGCCCCGCGCGAACATGCCATCGAACAGGCCTTTCTCTCCTTCGCGCCGACCCTGCTGACGCCGCGCGAGCAGACCATCGTCAGCCTGGTGCTGCGCGGCCATTCCAGCCTCTCGATCGGCAGCCTGCTCGACATCGCCGAGGGCACGGTCAAGATCCATCGCAAGAACATTTATGCCAAGCTCGGCATCTCCAGCCAGACGGAGCTGTTCAACCAGTTTATCCGTCACCTGCTGTCGGAGAAATAGACATTATGGGCCGACGCGCGGTGGCCGTTGTGTCGGGATTTCGCGACGCCCCAATGGCAGCGTTGCATCATTCGAGTTTTGAATGATCGCCATGGGGACATTTAATTTCCAAATAGCCAGTTGGGCGGGTACGCATGGCCCCGAGGAGGCCGGCTATGCGCAGACCCTTGTCCAAACGCAATGTCCTGATCGTCATGGCGGGAACCATTCTCATGTCCATCGTATCGCAGGGCCTCCCGGCGAAAGCCATGCCGTCCCCGCTCATTGATTCCGCCGCACGCGGCGACCTGCCTGCCGTGAAGGCTGCCCTGGCTGCCGGCGCCTCGCTGGAGGAGCGGGACGGCAGTCGCCGCACCGCGTTGCTGGCAGCCGTCCAGGGCAATCATGTCGCGGTCGCGCGCCATCTCATCGAGGCCGGCGCCGACGTCAACGCCAAGGATGCCATCGAGGACAGCCCCTATCTGCTGGCCGGAGCGCGCGGCTATTTCGAAATCCTGCAATCGACGCTTTCGCATGGCGCCGATCTCAAGAGCACCAATCGCTATGGCGGCACCGCCCTCATTCCCGCCAGCGAACGGGGGCATGTCGAGACGGTGCACACCCTGATCGAAGCCGGCGTGAACGTCGATCACGTCAACCGGCTCGGCTGGACCGCCTTGCTGGAAGCCATCATCCTCGGCGATGGCGGGCCGCGCCATGTCGCGATCGTCCGGCTCCTGATCAAGGCAGGCGCCAAGGTCGATCTCGCCGACAAGGATGGCGTGACGCCGCTTCAGCATGCCCGGCAGCGCCACTATCGCGAGATCGCCGGCCTGCTCGAAGCCGCTGGCGCCCATTGACCGGGGCCGAGACCGGCCGATCATGTCCCAGATGCCGCCGCAATCGCCGGCCCGCCTGCCTGCATCATCCTCATCCCTGGTTCTGTTGTCCCTGGTGGTGCTGATCGGGCTCAACCTGCGTCCCTTCCTGACCGGTCCCGGCCCCCTGATTCCCGGCATCCAGGCCGATACGGGCCTCGGCTATGGCGGCATCGCGATGCTGACGCTGCTGCCCATGCTCCTGATGGGGCTCGGCGCCTTCCTGGTGCCCGGGCTGCAGGCCAGGATCGGCACCAGACGGGGCATGCTGTGGGCGCTCATCCTTCTGCTTCTGGGATCGCTGCTCCGGCTCTGGTCTCCGGACGGGCTCTCCCTGATTCTGACGGCGGCCCTGTGCGGTGCGGGTGTCGCCTTCATCCAGGCCGCCTTTCCAGGCCTCATCAAGCAGGGTTTCCCGCACAAGGTCGCCGCCGTGACCGGCCTCTACTCGGCCATGATCATGGGCGGCGGTGCCGCGGGTGCCCAGCTGACACCGATCCTCGCCCATGGCGGCCAGGACTGGCGGACGGCCCTCGCCTGGCTTGCCCTGCCCGCGGCAATAGCCTTGCTGCTGGCTTGGCGCGTGCTCGCCGATGGCAGGACCACCCGTCCCGACAGGGCTTTGGTATCGCGCCTGCTCCGTCGTCCGCGCAGCTGGCACTTGATGGCCTGTTTCGGCCTGGTGAACGGCGGCTATTCCTCCATGGTCGCCTGGCTTGCCCCCTATATGCAGGGGCGCGGCTGGGGCGTGGCCCAAAGCGGCAGCCTGGTAGCCATCATGGCCGCGGCGCAGGCGGTGGCCGCCCTGATCCTGCCGATCCTGGCCGCGCGCAGCGGTGATCGCCGCCCGTGGCTCTATCTCACCCTCGCCATGCAGGCAGCCGGTTTCGGCGGCCTTGCCTTTTTGCCCGGCACCCAGCCTTGGATGTGGATCATGCTGGGCGGCGCGGGCCTCGGCGGTTGTTTTTCGCTTTCCCTGATAACGGCGCTCGACCATCTGCCGCGCCCCGAGGACGCTGGCGCCCTCGCGGCCCTGATGCAGGGCGGCGGCTTCCTCCTCGCCGGCCTCGCTCCCCTGGCGGTGGCCCTTCTGCAGGGCTGGAGCGGCAGCTTCGCCGAGGGCTGGGTAATGCATCTGGCCTGGGTGGCGGCCGCCGCGCTCATCGCCACGCGTTTCGATCCGGCAGGCTACGCTGCCACCATGGGAGCGGATGAAAAACCCGCCATTGCCACCGGCCATCCGTTGAGGTCGACGGGCGGCTGACGCCGCTCGGCCGCCGGATGGGAGGGCGCAAGCGTCTCTTCGCCGGCGTGGCCTACACCTCGCCCCTCACGTGCCGAGCCGCTCGGCGTGCCAGGCAAGGTGATCGTCCATGAAGGTGGAAATGAAATTGTAGGAGTGGTCGTAGCCCTCCTGCATGCGGAGGGTCAGCTCAATGCCGGCCTTGCGGCAGGCTTCCTCCAGCAGCCAGGGACGCAGCCCCTCCTGCAGGAAACTGTCCGCCGTGCCCTGGTCGACCAGGAAGGCGTCGAAACGGTGGCCGTCGGCGATCAGGGCCGTGGCGTCATAGGGGCGCCAAGCCGATTCGTCGGCGCCGAGATATTTTTCCAATGCCGGCCTGGACCAGCCTGCGGTGCTCGGTTGCACGATCGGCGCGAAAGCCGAGCAGCTCCTGTAGCGCTGCTGATTCTTCAGGGCGATGGTAAGCGCGCCATGGCCCCCCATGGAATGGCCGAAGATCGACTGACGCGCCATGTCGGCCGGAAAACGTTCGCCGATCAGAGCCGGCAATTCCTGGGTGAGATAGGAATACATACGGTAGTTGCGGGCAAAGGGCTCTTGCGTGGCGTCGAGATAGAAGCCGGCGCCGGAGCCGAACTGCCAATTGTCCTTCTCGTCCGGCACGCCTTCACCACGCGGGCTGGTGTCGGGGCACACCACGATCAGGCCGAGCTCGGCGGCGAGGCGGCGATATTCGCCCTTGTCCATCACATTCTGATGCGTGCAGGTCAGACCCGACAGATACCACAGCACGGGGCACGCACGCTCCGCGGCCTGGGGCGGAACGAAGACCGCGAAGGTCATCTCGCAATCGCAGCTCGACGAGGCATGGGAATAGACGCCCTGGGTCCCGCCATGCGATCGAGAGGTGGAGATGGTTTTCATCAGCAAGGCCTTTCGCTCAAAATCGAGCCGACCATAGCCATCTCCGTCCGCGCGCGTCGAGTTTCGGGCCGGTCGCAGCCCCCGCGCAAAATGCCGCAGCAATGTCTGGCTCGGAGGGCAAGTGACCTGCGGGAAACCGAGACCGCCAGTACAAATGGCTCTCGCTCACGCGCAACCCGCACGCAGCACGACGACCCAGGCCGCCGCTGCATCCGCAACCAGGCAAACCGGCTTTGCGTTTACGCAAGATCGGATCGCGACATCATGCAGCTTGAGAGTAGCGATCGGCGGGCGGATTCCCTCGAATCCGCGCGCCGCAATCTCACGCGGCGGCCTTGGCGATGGCGTCGATCACCTCGTCCACGGCGGTCTCGACATTGATCGGGTCGTCGGCTTCGGCCATGACGCGGATCACCGGCTCGGTCCCGGAGGGACGGATGACGAGGCGCCCACCATCGCCGAGCTGCTTGCGCGCGCCCTCGATAACAGCGGCGACCTTGGGATCGTCCAGGACCTTGCGGCGCCGAATCCGCACATTCTTGAGGATCTGCGGCAGCGGATCGAAGCGGTGGCAGACCTCGCTGACCGGGCGATCGGCCTTCTTGAGCACGGCCAGCACCTGCAGGGCGGCGACGAGGCCGTCCCCGGTGGTGGCGAAGTCGGACAGGATGATGTGGCCCGACTGCTCGCCGCCGACATTGTAGCCCTGCGCCCGCATGCGTTCGAGCACGTAGCGGTCGCCCACCGCCGTGCGCTCGAGCTGCAGGCCGAGGCCGCCGAGATAGCGCTCCAGGCCGAGATTGGACATCACCGTGGCGACGATGCCGGGCTGGGTGAGCTTGCCCTCTTCCTTCCAGTCCGAGGCCACCACCGCCATCAGCTGGTCGCCATCGATGACCCTGCCCTTCTCGTCGACCATGAGGACGCGGTCGGCGTCGCCGTCGAGGGCGATGCCGATATCGCCACGCAGGTCCCGCACCTTCTGGGCGAGTGCCCTCGGCGCGGTGGAGCCGACATCGCGGTTGATGTTGAAACCGTCCGGCTCGACACCGATGGTGATCACGTCGGCACCGAGCTCCCACAATGCTTCGGGGGCGACCTTGTAGGCGGCGCCATTGGCGCAGTCGACCACCACCCTGAGGCCATCGAGGCGCAATCCGCGCGGCAGGGTGCGCTTGGCGAATTCGATGTAGCGGGCATGCACGTCGTCGATGCGGCGGGCCCGGCCGAGATCGCGCGAGCCGGCCAGCCGCGACGACAGGTTGGTGTCGATCAGGGCCTCGATGGCACGCTCGGTCTCGTCGGAGAGCTTGAAGCCGTCGGGGCCGAACAGCTTGATGCCGTTGTCTTCATAAGGATTGTGCGAGGCCGAGATCATCACGCCGATGTCGCAGCGCAGCGAATTGGTGAGCATCGCCACGGCGGGGGTGGGCATCGGGCCCAGCAGCATCACGTCGACGCCGACAGCGGTGAAGCCCGCCACCAGGGCATTCTCGATCATATAGCCCGACAGGCGGGTATCCTTGCCGATCACCACGCGATGGCGGTGCTCGCCGCGCTGGAAAGCGAGACCGGCCGCCATGCCGACCTTCATCGCCAGTTCCGGCGTAATGACACTATTGGCCAGGCCACGGATGCCATCCGTGCCGAAATATTTGCGGCTCATGTGATAACCCTGAGATTTCGAGGCATGGCTGCAGCATCTTTCTGCAGAGCCTCAGTTATTGTTTCCGCGTTACTGATCCAGAAGCATCGGGCCAGTCGAACCGCCCTTTTGAAGGGCAATTCCGGCCCGATGCCGCGATGTCATGAACAAAGCGCCGTCATCGCGGGGAATCGCTCTGCTCCGGCTCTGTGTTTCCGCGCAGCCTTGCGATGCAGTGCAGCCCCTTCCATCGCAAGACGCTTTGACGATCAGGGGCCTACTCGACCGTGACGCTCTTGGCGAGGTTGCGCGGCTGATCGACATCCGCTCCGATCAGCACGGCCGTATGATAAGCCAGGAGCTGGATCGGCACGGAATAGACCAGCGGGGAGACCACCGACGGCATTGCCGGCATCACGATGGTCTTGGCGCCGGGAAGCGCGGCGGCCTTGGCCCCTTCCTCGTCCGTGATCAGGATGATGCGTCCGCCACGCGCGGCGACTTCCTGCATGTTCGAGACGGTCTTTTCGAAGATCGCATCGAAGGGAGCGATCACCACCACCGGCATGCTTTCGTCGATGAGGGCGATCGGGCCATGCTTGAGTTCACCTGCTGCATAGCCCTCGGCGTGGATGTAGCTGATTTCCTTGAGTTTCAGCGCACCTTCCAAGGCGAGCGGGAAACTCGTGCCACGGCCGAGATAGAGCACGTCCTTGGCCTTGGAAAGGTCGCGCGCGCAGGCCTCGATCTCATGATCGAGGCGGAGGGCCTCCGCCATCAGGCGCGGTGCCTCGATCAGGGCCCGCACCAGTTCCTTTTCCGCTTCGGGTGTCAGCGTGCCGCGGGCCTTGCCGGCACCGATCGCCAGACAGGCCAGCACGGCCAGCTGGCAGGTGAAGGCCTTGGTGGAAGCGACGCCGATTTCCGGTCCGGCGAGCGTGCGCACCATGGCATCCGCCTCACGCGACATCGTGGAGGTCGGCACGTTGACGACGGCGAGCGTGTGCTGGCCGTTTTCCTGGCAGTAGCGCAGGGCCGCCATGGTATCGGCGGTCTCGCCCGATTGGGAGACGAAGAGCGACAATCCGCCCTTTTCGAGCGGCGCTTCGCGGTAGCGGAATTCGGAGGCGATATCGACCTCGACCGGCAGGCGCGCATAGCGCTCGAACCAGTATTTCGCCACCTGCCCGGCGAAGGACGCCGTACCGCAGGCCGAAATGGTCAGGCGACTGAGATTCTTCCAATCGAAAGGCAGGCTCGGCAAACGAACGGTTTCGCTGGTCATGTCGACCAGGGAAGCCAGGGTGTGGGAAATCACCTCGGGCTGCTCGTGAATCTCCTTGGCCATGAAGTGGCGATAATTGCCCTTCTCGACGATGGCCGCCGAAATCTCCGCCTTCTGGATCGGACGTTCGACCTGATTGAACTCAGAGTCATAGATCGTCGCGGTGGAGCGGGTAATCACGACACTATCGCCATCTTCAAGATAAGCGAAAGTATTCGTCAGTGGACCGAGGGCGATCGCATCCGAGCCCAGGAACATCGCCCCGTTACCGTAGCCGACTGCCAGCGGCGGCCCCAGCCGGGCGCCGATGATGAGATCGTCCTCCCCCGCGAACAGGAAGCCGAGCGAGAAGGCGCCGCGGATACGCTTGAGGCAGGCCTGCACGGCTTCGATCGGCGACAGACCCCTTTCCAGCTCGCGCGTGACGAAATGCGCGATGACTTCGGAATCCGTCTCAGACTGGAAATCAGCGCCATCTGCGCTTAATTCGTCCCGTAATTCGCGGAAATTCTCGATGATGCCGTTATGGACGACGGCTACGCGCTCGGTGGCATGCGGATGGGCGTTGTCCTCCGTCGGCCTGCCATGTGTCGCCCAGCGTGTATGCCCGATGCCGCTGGTGCCCTTGAGTGGCGCCTGGCCGAGCTTGGCCTCGAGATTGACCAGCTTGCCCTCGGCGCGCCGGCGGACGATGGCTCCGCCCTCCAGGGTCGCAATACCGGCGGAATCGTATCCCCGGTATTCCAGTCTTCGCAACGCATCCACCAGCGGCATGGCCACTGATTCGTTGCCAAGAACACAAACAATACCACACATGTGCTCTACCTTATCTTGGTCCGAATCAAAACAATGGTGTTTTCGATTAAGGAACTCTGGATAGAAGGCATATTCAAAATGCCTTACGTTTTGTAACGACAGGCGTCCGCAACCCGCCCGGCCCAAGGCCGCAGGACGAGTTTTTGCCAGACATTCGAGCAAGCTTCCGGCACCTCACAAGGTGCCCGCCACCCCCAGCCGATTTGTTGTCATGAGGTTGATGGCCGACAGCCAGAATCCGTTGCCGCGACAGGCTGGTGTTGGGATTGCCCACCCTGCGACAGCCGGTCCGGACACAGCGCCGAAACACATGGAACGGCGACCCGCAATCGAGCCGCTTCATACTTCCCTGCCTCGCAACTGATCACATCCCGGTCATAAATGATTCATAAACAGCCAGCCCCATAAACTCAACATACACAATATGGTCAGAATATGGTCAGTGTAAATACAGCATATTTCTTCCGTTATACCCATTCCGTTCATATAGATGAACAAAATGGGGTTTTATCACCCTATTTGCAACCATTCAAATTTGGCTTCACCAATGGGAAAACATTATAAGCTTGCAATCCATTTTCGATGAGTTTAAAAAGCCGACTCGCTGAGGTTGGCAATGCCATAGGTACTGATGAATCGTGCCGTATGGGGCATTGGTTGAATCGGAGGACGGATGGCGAAAGTGCCCTGTGCGCTATCGGTGTTTATGAGCGCAGCAGTTACCTTCGCTCATGCCGCCCACCCAACAGCCAGAACCCCGACGCATCTTCGGCTGCGCAGACATTGCTGCGATGCAATATCCGCGAGGGCCGGACGAGGCGAACATTCGGTTCGGTTGCGCATGCTGGTTCACCGCCATGCACTGGAATCACCAACCGTCCAGAACGGACAGAGGCCGCCCGAGGGAAAAACAGGAAAGATTGGAATTGTTCACAGAAACAATCCACATTTCTTGCTGTAGACGCCTAGACAACAATCAGTTGAAAACCAAATAGTCGCCTTACTTGCGTCATTCTTTTGTAAAGATTCTCAGGTCTTTATGGAATTGATGATTCAGTAGGGAATCTATACATGGGCAACCACGGGATAGGCACTATTGAAACCTAACAGATTTCCATCGTCGGAGACCGCCGACGTGCCTTTACTCGCGGTCCATGAAAGCGGCCGCGCTTGGTTCTCCGCTGCCGACGTCTATTCGCAAGCTGTGCGCGCCGAATGCGCCGACTTGGTCAAGCGTGCCGACAATGTCGAAACCGCCCAGGTCGCGCTGCCGCGCCTGAAATATCTGCTTTCCCGCTTTCCGGGGGAGCTGGACGTCAATCTCTCCCACGCGCTCGTCGCCGAGATGACCCGTGTCCGTGAGGGCATGCTGGAACTCTGGACGGACGTCCACGAGAAATTCCCTGACAATTACCGGGCCCTGCAATACCGCCTGCGCTGGCTGTCACGGCACCAGCGCACGGCCGAGGGGCTCGAAATCCTGGAGCGTCATTATCCGGGCATGCCCTCGGATGTGGACCGGCGCCTCAACAAGGCTGAGCTTCTGGTCGAGCTGCGGGAAATGGCCAGCGCCAAGGCGCTGTTCGTCTCGACCCTCGCGGATTTCCCGGACTCCAAGACCGCTCCGCTCGTCTATGCCAAGCGGTTGCGCGAATGGGGGGAATTGACCGAAGCCCTCGCGATCCTGGATCGGCTTCTGGCGACCGGACAAGCCCCCAAGAACGCCTCGGCGATGGCCGAGGAACTGCGCAAGGGCATGGAAGTCCTTGACCGGCGCGTGCCGGACTGGCGGACATGCGGCATCCCGGCGCGCATCGTGGTGCTGAGAGCGGCCATCGACATCTTCCGCGACCGCTCCGTGCGCCCGGTGGTGCCTGGGCAGCTCGGCTCCGTCTCCCTGATCACCGGCAGCCTCGGCACTGGCGGGGCGGAGCGCCAGCTTGCCCGCACGGCAGCGCGGCTGGAACGTACTCGGCGCGAGAGCGGAAGCATCTCGGGCCGAAAGATCCGAGGCCCCATCCAGGTGGTGGTCAAGTCGCTTAGCCGCGAGAACAATCACGACTTCTTCCTGCCGATGATCGCCTGCGAGCAGGTCGAAGCCTACCAGATCGACAACATGACCCCGGCCCGCCCGGCCGACCTCGTCGCCGAAGATAGTGATCTGCGGCATTTGCTACCCCTGGTGCCAGCCCATGCGGCGTTCGGCACGCAGCGCCTGGTCGAGCATTTTCGCCGGCATGAAACCGATATCGCTTATATCTGGCAGGACGGCGCCGTGCTGTTCGCCGCGCTGGCGGCACTCGTCGCCGGCGTTCCTCGCATCGTCCTCAATGTGCGCGGCCTGCCCCCGGTCCTGCGGCCGCACCTGTTCCGCGGCGAATATGAGCCGATGTATCGCGCCCTGGCCCAGATTCCCGGGGTCGAGTTCATGAGCAACAGCCATGCTGCTGCCAAAGCCTATTGCGATTGGCTCGGCTTGCAGCAGGAGCGTTTCACCATCGTCCACAACGGGGTGGAGCATCTGCCGGCCGATCCGAACGAGACGGACGAGGAGCGCTGGCAGAAATTCGAGCGCCGCACGGCGGATGCCACCGAGACGATTGGCGGTGTCTTCCGCATCGATGTCGATAAGCGTCCCGAGCTCTGGATCGACTTCGTGCGCGCCTATCACGAGACCCGGCCGAATGCCCGCTTCGTCCTGGTCGGCAGCGGGCCGCTGCTGCCGCGGGTGCGCCAGCGCGCCGCCGAACTCGGCATCGCCGACCGGATCCTCTTCGTGGGCCGTTCGGCCAGCGTCGGCTACTGGTTGGCAAAGATGGATGCCTTCGTGCTGCTGTCGCGCTTCGAGGGCCTGCCGAACGTGCTGATCGAAGCCCAGCTTGCCGGCATTCCTGTGGTGAGCACGCCGGCGGGCGGCGCCTGCGAAACCTTCACGCCGGGCGTGACGGGGTTGGCCACCGACACGGTCGAGGCGGTCGATCTGGAAGCCCTGTGCGCCAAGGTGGGCCATGTCGTCGACTGGCGCCGCTCGGATCCGAGCCTTGCCGACCGCATCCGGCAAATCGCTTCCGAACGCTTCTCCACCAGCCTGATGGTGCAGCGAACCGTGGATTTGTTGACGAGCCCGCCAGCGGCGGATCCTCCCGCCGAGCATCCCCGGAAATACAAGAGAGCCCGAGCCCGCTGACCCCTTCCAGCCGGGGGCATGCTGCCGCTGGCGACAAGGGATCAGTCACACCATAAAACGGGCAGTAAATATTTAAAATCGCAATGAAATTGCGCTTTTTATAATTACTGCAACTATAGTGTCAGATATTTGCAATATAATGTCGTTTACTAATATTTAATATCGCCATTATGCTGCCAAACTCAGATGCTGTATTGGCCATCTGGCCCAAAAAGACACACTGATTTGTACCAACACTTCTGATCATCTCAGCGTGATCAGATCAATTGATCACATGTGTGATCGCCGCGTGCCTGCCCAGGCAAATATGACGAGTGAGATAGAAGATGGACATTGCGAACGACGCCTTTTCGAACGCCTCCTTCGGCCATAGCGTCATTCCCGGCCCTGCAAGCTGGACTCAGCCGAAGCGGCGCATGTCGCCCTCGGCGCCGGAATTGCGCAGCCATCTCGAAACCATGCGCGATGCCTGGCAGGCCTCCAACTGGGACGCGGTGATCGCCGAAGCCGACAAGTTGCTGGCGATTTCGCCCAGCCATGCCAATGCGCTGAAGATGCGCCTGAGAGCGGCCATCAATGCCGGCCTGCTGGACAAGGTTGCCCAATCGGCCGTCGCCGCCGCCGAAGCGCACCCCTCGACCGCGTTTCTGGCAGCCAAGAAACTCCTAAGCAGCCACCAGGTCGAAGACGCCGCCAAGGTCCTGATTGCCATCCGCCATGCCGATGCCGGCAATATCGAGGGTTTCGACGATATCGCCGCGCGGGTCGGCAGCAATCTCGCCAAGGCCGCCGTCGAGCTGGAGCGGGCGGGTGACCAGGACGGCTATCGCCGCGTGCTTCGCCTCGGCAACACGGTGGCCCCTGCCGATCCGGTCCTGCGCAAGCGTATCATCGCCCTGCGCAACGACGTGGTGGACCAGGCCAAGCAGACCGATCTCGAACAGGATCCCGCCGCCTTTACAGCCGCCTGGGAACAGGTCCTGAAGGTCGACCCGCGCCATCCCACGGCGACCAAGCGTCTGGCGACCGCCGCCGAGCGGACCGGCACGCCGGAACGGGCGCTCGAATTGTGGTCGCGCCTGCTGGATATCGATCCCACAGATCAGGTTGCCGCCAAGCGCCTCGCTCGGGCCGCCGGACAGGCGGAACTCGAATATACCGGCCTGGTGACGCTGTATCAGGCCGGCCTGGCTGCGCCCGAGATCGACTATGTCAACCGCCTGATCCAGCGCGTCCGCCGTGCCGCCAAACTCGCCCTGCGCGGTGGCGAAGCCCGCCAGGCGGCGCTTCACCTCGCGCTGCTGGCCAAGGTCGGCCAGGACGACGACGAGCTTCAGCTGCTGCGCCGCAAGGTCTCGGCGATCCTCTCCAAGGAGCTGAGCGGCCATCGCCGCGAAAAGCGTCCGGCCGAAGCCGCGGACATCGCCTATCTCCTGCTGCAGATCGATCCGGAGAACGTGCCGGCGCTGACGGCGGTGGCACATCACCTCTATCAGACGCACGCCTTCACCGACTCCGCCAACTACTATCAGCGCGTTCTCGAGCTCAAGCCGGACTCCGCCACCCATTGGCTGCATCTGGCGCGCGCCAGCCATCGGGCCGGCGATCTCGCCACGGCCTCGGCTGCGGTCGCCCGCAGCCGCGAACTCGCCCCGGACAACAGCGCCAGCAAGAACCTGGAAGGTCTGCTGAACCTCAAGCTGGCGAGCTGAGCCTAAGCGTCCTGCGAGCCGGCGCCCACGCCGGCTTCGCAACACGCATCCGAACGAAAAGTTGAAACCAAGGCGCGTTCTACCGGAACGCGCCTTGTTCCGAGGAGCCGGAGATCAAGGTGAGCAGAGTGACCGAAGCGCCGGAGCTGCATCGTAACGGCGATGCGCCGGCAGAACATGCAAGTCCCAGGGCGGCCTCCTTCGATGACGGCCAGCTCGAAGGGGCGGCGATTGCCATGGGCGGCGCCCTGCACGGTTCCGGTTCCCCCGTCCGCCGCAAGGCCAAGCTTGCAGCGGTTACCACACCGCAGGATTCTTCCTCCGACGGCGAGCTCCAGGCCGCGCTCGACCGTGAGGCGGCCGCGACGCGGCGCATCCGGGAACTGGAAGCCGAACTGGCCGAGCGTTCCCTGGCCGAGGACACCGTCACGCTCACCACCCGGCTGCAGCAGCTCGAACGGGACCTCGACGTCTACCGCGAAGCCAAGCGCAGCGCCGAACTGGCCGTGCTCGACACGCGCAGCGTCTGGAAGCATGCGGAACAGCGCATCGCCAAGCTGCGCGAGAGCCATACCTACCGGCTCGGCCAGGTGATGATGAACGGATTTTCGAGCTGGCGCGACGGCTTGCGCCTGCCGGCCCGCATCGCCGAATGGTATCGCGACTATCGTCATTCGCTTTCGCTGCCGGGCGATCTCGTGCCGGCCGGCGCAGCCCCCGAATATCTGCAACTGTCCGAAATCGCCCTCGCCAAGGCGCAGAAGGACGGCCTGGCGGCAGCCGAGCGCTGGATCCAGGACCAGCGTCCGCGCGGCAGCGTGCTGTCGCGCGTGCTGCTCGATCTTGCCAAGCAGGCCCGGGCCACCGATCCGGCCGCCGCCGTCGCCCTTGCCAAGGCCGCGGCCGAGGCCGATCCCAACGAGGGACGGGTCAAGCTCCTGGCCTTCACGCTGATGGACGCCGGCTCGATCGACGAGGCCAGCGCCATTCTCCAGGAAGCCCTGCGCGCCGGCGCAGCTCTCAATCCGACCGAAACGCGTCGCTATGAGGAACTGATGGCGCTGGAGCGGTTCAAGGGCCAGGGCGTCCGCCTGCCCAAGCCCGTATCGCGCAAGGCACGAAGCACGCGCCTCAACATCCTGCTCTACGTGCCGCAGTCCCTGCCCTATCACTGGTCCGCCATCAGCATGCGCACGCATGCCCTGGCCCAGGAGCTCACCGGCCTCGGCTGTTTGGTGCGGGTGGTCACACAGCCCGGCTATCCCGTGCGTAACGCCGGCGCTTCCCGCAAATCCGGACCGGACGTGGTGGACGGCATCGCCTATCACCGCCTGGCGCCCGTCGAAGCGGCACCGGCCATCATCGATCACTACGCCCGGGAAGCCGGCGTGGCGCTCGGACGGATCGCCCGGACGCTGGAAGCCGACGTCATCATGGTGTCCGGCGATCTGGAGGCCGCCTATCCGGCCGCGATCGCGACCCGTATGACCGGCGCCGATCTCGTCCTCGACTGCCAGCGAGTGGCATCGACGACAGATGCCACGCCCGTCAACGACCGCGAAGCGCTTTTTCGCCAGGCGGATGACGTCCTGATGACGGAGGCGAGCCTGATGCTCGCCCGCTGGCCCGGCGCCACCGAAACCCTCGCGGCCCGGGGGATACCTGCCGCAAAGCTCTTGATGCTGGGCGAGAATGCGCCGACCTTCAAGCAAGACGAGAAGACCCCGGCTTGGCGCAGCGACCCGGCTCTCAAGGACCGGCTGGTTCTCGGTTATATCGGCGATCCTTATGAGGACCTCGACCTGGAGGGCATCGGAGACGCCTTCGACAGGCTCGTCGCCGACGGGCTCGACGTCGCGCTGGCGATTTTCGGCGTGGGTTCGCGCTTCCTCAAACTGCATGAGCGCCTGAGCCATATGGGCCATGGCGAGCGCGTGCTCTTTCCCGGCCGTCCCAAGGTCGGCGCCATCGCCGAAGCCTACAAGGCGATCGACATTTTCGTCACTCCGACCCTCGCGGGTTCGTCCCGGACCGAACGGACCCGGTTCGAACTGGTCGATGCCCTCATGCATGGCAAGATCATCGTGGCATCCGACGGCCCGGTGGCGCGCGCCATTCTGGGCGAGGCAGCCGTCTGGATCGATGAAGGCGAGAATGGCCTTGCCCAAACGCTCGGCCGGCTCGCCGGCGACACCTCGCAGCGCAATGCGCTGCAGGAAAGGAGCGCGGGCCGGGCCGAGGAATGGCGCGGGCTGTCCTCAGCAGGCGCGCTGGTCGAACGGCTCCGCAAGGCCCGGGCGGTTTCCTCGTCATGATGGCTTTCCGCACTCAGTCTGCCGTGCAGCCGGTGGATGACGCCGGCGCGAGCGACGCCGCGCTGACGCCTCACGAGATCTCGGCGCGAGACATCGTCTCGGCTGCTGTGGCCGAAGGTCTGCGGGCAGGCAATGGCGCGCAGCGCGTGACCACGGCCGAGGTCAATCAGGCCCGCGACATTTCCGGTGCGATGCGCCGGCTGCCCGAGCTGCCCGAGGCCCTCGACAAGTTGCTTCCCTACGTGGTCAAGCATCCGCGCGAGGAGCGCTTCCAGGCTTTGGTCGCCCGGGCGCTCGAGCGCGTGCAGGATCCGCGCGCCCTCCTGGTCTGGCGGGGTATCGACGAGCGCTTTCCCACCTCGCGCGAAGCCTTCTTCCGAGTGCTGCGCTGGACCATCCGCATCGACGGCGTCGATGCGGGCAGGACACTTCACGCCGAGCGCTTCCCCGAAGAGCCGGAAGATCCCTCGCAATTGCTGATCTATGGCCGCGGCCTGATCGAATTGAAGGATTTCGACGGCGCCGAAGCCGCCTTCGGGCAGCTCGTCGAGATGGACAACACGCCCGAATCCGTGCTGGTCGCGCTCGGACGCCTCTATGTCTCCTTGGGACAGCCGATGCGGGCGCGCGAAATCATCGAATTCGCACGCGACAAGTTCGGCGAGACCAAGCACATCGCCCAGACCCAGGCGCGGATCGAGCAGGACCTGCGCAGCCTCAGCGAGCTCGTACCCGATCACGCCGACAGTGACGACCATCTGCCCAATCTGGTGATCGAACGCGTGTTCGAGATGGCCATCGCCCAGCGTGAGGCGACCACGGATTTCGAACCGCGCCGCTTCGTCGGGCCGGTCGTGCTGATCAATGGCAGCCTGGGATCGGGTGGTGCCGAACGCCAGTTCACCAACACGGCGCTCGGCCTGAACCGGGCCATCCATTCGGCCAATCCCATTGCGGGCGCCGACATCATGGGGCCCATCCATGTGGTCTGCAGCTCGCTGCATTCGCGTGCCGGCGCCGATTTCTTCGTGCCGCAATTCGTGGAAGCTGGCCTGCCGATCCATGAATATTCGCTGTTTGCCGAATATGGCGGACGCCCGCGCTATTCCCGCGTCAAGGACCTGATCGGCTTCCTCGATCACCTGCCGACGCAGATGCGGACGGGCGTGGTCAGGCTCACCGACGCGCTGAAATATATCAGCCCCGACATCGTGCATATCTGGCAGGACGGCTCGGTCCTCGCCACGGGGCTGGCCGCCCTGCTGGCGGGCGTGCCGCGCATCCTGCTCGGCGTGCGCACATTGCCGCCGGAAGACCGTTTCGAACGCAACAAGCCCGAATATGAAGCGGTCTATCGCTCGCTGCTCTCGGCCCGGGGCGTCGCCATCGTGGCGAACTCACAGGCCGCCGGCGAGCGCTACGAGGCCTGGCTCAAACTGCCGCGCGGCTCGGTGCGCATCATTCCCAACGGGCTCGATCCCCTGAGCACCGCAACCGACGAGAAGACCCTGGCCCTGACCCGCAAGCTCGAGAGCTTCGACGTCAAGGCCGGTTTCACCATCGGTTCGGTCATGCGCTTCGACGACAATAAGCGCCCGCTGCTTTGGCTGGAAACTGCGGCGAGCCTGGCTGCACGCGTGCCGGATGCCCGCTTCATCCTGGTGGGCGACGGCCCGCTGCTCGGCAAGGCGACTGCCTATGCCGAGGAATTGGGTATCGCCGATCGCGTGCTGTTCACCGGCCGCTCGCCCCGTGTCGGTCACTGGCTGTCGCATATGGACGTCTTCCTGCTGCTGTCCCGCCACGAGGGCCTGCCCAACGTGCTGATCGAAGCCCAGTTCAGCGGGGTCCCCGTCGTCACCACGCCAGCCGGCGGCGCCGCCGAGACGCTGATGCCTAAAGTGAGCGGCACCGTACTGCCCTCGATCGACAATCTGGAGCCGGACGCCATCGCCAGCGAAGTGCTGGCCTGGCGCCGCGACCATCAGGAGCGCGCCGAACTCGCCGCCAATGTGGCCCAATGGTCCCGCGAACGCTTCTCCATGCGCCGCATGCTGGAGCTGACCGTCGATGCCTATCTCGACCGCTAATCCGCGAGGCGACAGCGCATGAAGCGAATGATCGAACAGGACACCAAGGCCGCGGATTCCGGGCAGGCGATCGACCAGGTCCTCGCTCTGGCCGGTGACGGACGGACGCAGGACGCCCTCGCCCTGCTGACGCTGCCGGTGGCCGCCGTCCCGCGCAATCGCAACCAGGTTCGCCGCCTCGTCGTCGCGCCGGCCATGCGTGCCGGCGAACTCGACACGGCCCGGATCTTCCTGGAACGCCTGATCGAGGCCAACCCCTCTTCCAGCGACGACCTTCTTACCCTCGGCAGCGTGATGATGCGCTCCGGCCGGCGCGAAGCAGGCCAGGCGCATATCGACAGGGCCGGAGAACTCGACCCCGACAATCTCGCCATCGCGGCGGTAAGACTGCAGGCTCTGGTCCAGGGAACCGATTTCGACGCCGCCCGCGACTTCGCACGCCGCTATGCCGACCGCAGCCCCGACCATGCGCGGCTCGCCCAGCTGTGCCTGATCGCCCTCGCGCGAGCAGGCGATCTCGATACCAGCCTCGTCATCGTCGAGCAGTTGCAGGATCGGGCCGACCTGACGGCCGACCTCGCCCTCGAAGTCGCCCAGGTCCTGCAGCTGGCGGGGCGCCACGAGCAGGCGCTGGCCATCGGCCGCAAGGCCCTGGACCAGGGCGGGGAGTCGCCCCGGCTTCATCTGGTCGTCGCCAATGCGATGCTGTCGCTGGGCGGGGATGACGCCGAGATCCTCGAGCATCTGCGCCAGGCCCGTGACAAGGCCGCAAAGGACGTGCTGCTGCTGCGTACCCTCGGCGAGACCCTGCTCAGGCTGCGGCAGAACGAGGAGGCGGTCGACGTCCTCCGCCAGGCCAGCGAGCTCGCACCGGACCTGCGCAACCTCAAGATGCTGCTGGCGCGCGCCCTGCGGCTGGCCCGCCACTATGACGAAGCAGCCACACTGCTGCGCAAGCTGGCGCAGGAAGACCCCCATTCGCCGGCCTTGCAGCGCTACACCATCTCGACGCTGCTGCAGGCGGGCCTGAAGGATGAAGCCCAGGGGCATTATGCCGATCTGGTCGGCCGGAAACGCGCCTATCTCCAGGGTTCCTTCGCCGATGCACTGGCTCGTCTCGACGAGAACCTGGCCAATGCGCCCATCCCCAAGGGCAGGCTCGACTTCGCCTGGTCGCTCGCAAGCCGGCTTGCCGGCCGCGAGCCCATGGACCGCAAGGCCTGGGACGACCGGGCGCGCTGGGGCTGTCTGGCTGACCTCTTGCTGCTCGATTGGCTCGAATGCGCTCCCGAGCGGGCGGGCGAAGTGGCCGCCATGCTCGATGGCATCGATGCCGCCGTGGCAGGCATCCGCAAGGGCTTGGACAAGGGCAAGGGAGCCCTGCTGATCAGCCCGCATATGGGGCCGATGTATGCCGGGCCGCTGGCGCTGCACATGGCGGGCATTCCGATGAAATGGCTCGCTTCCGCCCCCAAGATCGCCTCCTTCCCGCATGTCGGTTCGCTGATCTCCACCAGCGAACACTCGGAGCTGGAAGTCACGCGCGAGGTGATGACCTCCCTGCGCCAGGGCAATGCCGTGGTCATCGCCATCGACGGCGCCATGAGCCCCGCTGCCCCGCGCGTCGGCTGGGAAGGACGGCAGGTGACCTATTCCCAGTTCGCTGGCGGGCTGTGCTACCGCCTTGGCGTTCCGAGCTTCATCACCATTCCCTATTGGCAGGACCGCCGCGTGAAGTTCCACGTCGAGGCCATGCCGGCCAAGCAGGAGGGCCAGGAATTCCCGGCCTTCGCCCAGGCCTATCAGGACGCGTTCTTCCACGAAGTCGAACGGCAGATCCTGCGCGGCCCCGAAAACCTCCGGCTCAGCGGCGGCATCTGGCGAGGTATTCGCTGATGGCTCCGCTTGCCGCATCCAACCGATCATCCCCAGCCGAGCCTCACAGGCTTTCCTGTGAGCGCGAGGAGAAGAGGATGACGAAACCTCCATCCGCGAAGGGTTCCCTTCCCCTATTTCGAAACCCGTCCGCCGACCACAGGAGGACGGCGACCTATGGACGATCCGTCGGCTTCGGCGATCGACCCACGCAACCGCCCTCAGGGCGTCGCAATGACAAACCGCAAGGAGTTATGTCTTGAGTCAGAAACGCAAGATCGCAGTCATCGGGCTGGGTTATGTCGGCCTGCCGGTCGCGGTAGCCTTTGCCAAGCATGGCTATGACACCATCGGCTTCGACATCGATCAGACCCGCGTCAAGGAATTGCAGACCGGCGAAGATCGGACGCGCGAAATCTCCAGCGAAGAGCTGAAGGCGACACCGCCGATCTTCTCCTGGAATCCGGCCGACCTCAACAAGGCCGATTTCTTCATCGTCACCGTGCCCACGCCTGTCGATAGCGCCAACCAGCCCGACCTCGGCGCCCTGCGCGCGGCCTCCCGCACCGTCGGCGGCGCCCTCAAGCGCGGCGACATCGTCGTCTACGAGTCCACCGTCTATCCCGGCGCGACCGAGGAAGAATGCGTGCCCGTGCTGGAAGCCGCCTCCGGCCTTACCTGCGGCGTGGACTTCACCGTCGGCTATTCTCCCGAACGCATCAATCCGGGCGACAAGGAGCACACCTTCACCAAGATCAAGAAGGTGGTGTCCGGCCAGGACGAGGAAACCCGCGCCATCGTCGCCGAGGTCTATGGTTCGGTCATCACCGCCGGCGTGCATGTCGCTCCCACCATCAAGGTGGCGGAAGCCGCCAAGGTGATCGAGAACGCCCAGCGCGACATCAACATCGCCTTCATGAACGAGCTGTCGCATATCTTCCAGCTCCTCGACGTCGATACCGGCGACGTACTCGAAGCGGCCTCGACCAAATGGAACTTCCTGCCCTTCAAGCCGGGTCTGGTCGGCGGCCATTGCATCGGCGTCGACCCCTACTACCTGACCTATCGTTCGGAGAAGGCGGGCTACCATCCCCAGGTCATCCTGTCGGGACGGCGCATCAACGACTCCGTCGGCGAGCGCATCGCCCGCGAATGCGTGCGTCTGCTCCTGCAGGAGGGCCGGAGGGTCCAGAACGTGCTGCAGCTCGGCCTGACCTTCAAGGAAGACGTTCCGGATCTGCGCAACTCCAAGGCGGCCGGCATCCTCAAGGAGCTCAACCGTTTCGGCATCCAGACCGCGGTGCACGATCCCTGGGCCTCCAACGAGGAGGCGCTGCACGAGTATGGCGTCGAGCTTTCCGAGCTGGACGAGGTCGAGCCGGCGGATGCCATCATCCTGGCCGTTCCCCACAAGGAATATGCCACCCAGGGCTGGCCGCTGATCAAGTCGCGGCTGCGCAACGGCACGGGCGTGGTCATGGACGTCAAGGGCGTACTCGATCGCGCCACAGCGCCGGAGGGTGTCACGGTCTGGCGGCTGTGACCTCGCGCCCTTGAACGCCCAACGAACCATAGGCGCTCCGGCGCCACGCCTGCCCCGCTTCCATGGGGCAGGCACGGGCTTTGGCTTCTCCCTGCGTCGTCCCGGCGCGGGGATGAGGCCCCGTGCCCATTGCACTGGCGGACAGCAGACAGACCCGTTATCCCCCAGCTGTCACCGGCCCTTGGCGAACAGAAGGATCATGGCCGATGGCATCCGCTGAAGTGCTCGAACAAGATTGGGACGGGTATCTGACCCTGCTGCGCCGCGCGCTGCGCGATCTGCCCGAAAACAATGTCAAGACGCGGCGGGCGGTCTACAATCATGCCGAAAAGACCCAGAAGCAGCTTTTTGACGACGATGAAGGCGAGACCGATGCCGAGGATCTCGACTATCATCATCGCCTGCTGAGGACGACGATCCGCATCCTCGAAAACGACATCCGCGCCGATGTCGACGTCTTCGCCGACAGCTATGCGCCGCCGGATCTGCGCGAAGCCGCCAACAAGCTGGCCGAAGCACGCGACCTCAGGCGCTCCCGCAAGCGCAATGCCGCCGCCAGGGAGGCCCGGCTGGTCGAGGGCGGAGTCCAGGAAGACTATCTCAGCCGTGCCAGCCGGCAGGACCTGGAGCTGATCGCCCACCTCAGCAACGGGCTGTTCCTTGCCGACCCGGCCCGCGGTAAGAACGGCCGCGGCACGCGTGTCGCCGGTGCGATCGGTGTGATCCGCGCCATCCTCATCGTCCAGTTCCAGCTCATCGCCTCCGAGAGCCGCTTCGGCATCCTCTGGATGCTGATTCAGCCGGCCGTGTTGCTGACGCTGATCTCGCTGGTCTACTTCATTCTACAGACGCAGTTCATCATGAACATGGACGTGCCGACCTTTGCCCTGGTCGGAAGCACGACATGGATCATGTGCCGCCAGGTGATCTTCCGGGTGAGCACGGCGATCGCGCACAACCGCATCTTCATAAATCTGCCGCCCGTGCGGCCGATCCATCAGGCGCTCGCCTATGCGATCCAATATCTGATCATTTACGCCGTCGTCTTCGTGATCCTGCTGACCTGCGGAAGGCTGGTCAACATGATCACCCTTCCCGCCAATGTGCCGACGGTGATCAGCTATGTCGTCGCGATGTGGTCATTTGGTTTTGCGATCGGTCTCATCTTCGGCAGCATCGCCGTACATTGGCCGTTCTTCCTGCGCCTGGCTTCGGTGCTCGAACGCGCCTTGCAGCTGTTCTCTTCAGTGTTCTTCGTGACCGAGCAGTTGCCCGAGGAATATCGCGGCTATGTGCTGTGGTCCCCGACCGCCCACGGCATGCAGCTTCTGCGCGCGGCCTATTTCCCGGGCTACGCCTCCTCGGACGCGAACCCGACCTATTTCTATTTGTGTCTGATCGCCGTGCTCGGCATCGGCCTCCTGGCCGAAAAGCACGCACGGCCTCGCATCCAACCCGTGTGAGGATCATGATCGCGCTCGAACATGTCGTGGATACGCCGATGCTGGGGGGAGCTCCCTATCCGGTGGCGCTCGACATCACCATGACGCTGCCGATCGGGCGCTATGCCGTGGTTTCACCGGATCCGATCGCGCGCAAGCCTGCCATCGACCTGCTTGCCGGCCTGCGCCCTCCAACCAGCGGCCATGTCATACCAGGCGGCAGTTGTTCCTGGCCGATCGGGCGCGCGGGCTTTGTCCGTGGTAAATTGAGCGGGAGACAAATTGTAGCCTTAATCTCCCGTTTGTATCATCTTGACTATAGATTCTGTATATACCTCGTCGAGTCGATGTTGACTCTGCCGGAATACCTCGACGAGTTCGTAGAGCATTGGCCGGCCACAGCGCGGCAGGAATTCGGGTATATTTTGCCACTCCTGCCGACATTTGACATCTACGTCGTCGACGGCACGTTCCCCTATCGGAAAGATCGCTTCACTTTGTTGTGGCGAGCCCTTTTCGAGCAGCGCATTGACGGTCGGATGCTTCTCCTGTCGACCGTCCGCAAATCCGAAGTCGATGAGTTCTGTGACACCGCCCTCATCCTCAATCAGGGTCTGATCGAAATAGAGAGCCAACTTGACGAAGTCCTCCGCAAATTCCCTCTCCGTCCCGACATCAACGACACTGGACGAGGTCAACCCGAGCCCCTTGTCGACGATCAATTCGCTTAGAGGCGAGATTGCTCCGGAACAGAGTGCGGCCTTTCTGCGCTACCAGCACAAGGTGCGGCGGCGGCGGCGGCGTTTTTCCTTGATCGGACTGATGCTCGCTTTGCTGCCGCTGGCGCTGACGGCGTTCTATGTCTTCGTTGTCGCCACGCCTCTCTATACCGCGGAATCGCGATTTGCGATCCGGGGCGGCGATGTCCAGCCGCCCGCGGGCGTCGGCGGCCTGCTCACCCCCGGCTCGTCCGGCATGGGTGTCACTGGCTTCGTCGATGGCTACGCGGTACGCGACTTCCTGCAGTCGCGCGAAGCAATGGATGGTCTCGCCAAGAAGATCGATCTGGCCAAGATGCTCACCGAGCATCCGGCCGACCTGCTGGTGCGCCTGCCCGACAATCCAACGCCGGACGACCTCTACCGGGCCTACAAGTCGCTGATCACCGTGCGCTACAACATGATCGAGCAGATCGTCGTCATGCAGGTCGAGGCGTTCACCCCCGAGGATTCCGTCAAGATCTCCAACGCCCTGATCGATCTTTCCGACACCTTCGCCAACAATATGAACCAGCGCGCCCTCAACGATGCCCTCAAGGTGGCTCAGGAGGAAGTATCGCGCAGCGAACAGCGCGCGGCCGCTGCCCGCCTCGAAGTGGCGAACTGGCGCAACCGGAATGCCAATGTCGATCCGACGGGCGATCTCACCGTGCTGACCAATTTGATCGGCCAGCTCGAGGCCCAGCTTGCCACGGCCCAGACCGACCTCGGCCAGCTCAAGGCGACGCAGGGCGACAACCCGCGGCGCAAGAGCGTGGAGACACGCATCGCCACTCTCCGCAAGGAGATCGACGATACCCGCCAGAGGCTGGGTGGCGGCAGCGAAACGGTGGCCAAGCAGCTTTCGAGCTATGAGAGCCTCAAGATCGCGCAGGATTTCGCCGACACCAATCTGGCCTCGGCCCGCCAGTCCCTGGACCAGGCGCGCGTGGCGATCCTGCGCCAGCAGCGCTACGTCTCGCCGATCGCCCAGCCCAAGGCCGATTACACGCCCACCTATCCCCAGAAGCTCACGGCTCTCGGCTCCGCCCTGCTGGTGGGCCTGGCACTGGTTTTTCTCACCTCGGTGGCCGGTGGCCTGATCCGAAACGCGATCTCGGGCCGTTGAGGGTTGGCGATGAAGCTTGGCGATGACATTTGCTTGGGCTGTTCGATTTTCCAACCCTCCCGCTATCCCATTCATGCAAGGAGTGACGCGCGATGAAGGTATTCGTTCTGGGGTCC
This sequence comes from Labrys sp. LIt4, assembly GCF_017813775.1. Classification (NCBI taxonomy): domain Bacteria; kingdom Pseudomonadati; phylum Pseudomonadota; class Alphaproteobacteria; order Hyphomicrobiales; family Xanthobacteraceae; genus Labrys; species Labrys sp. LIt4. The sequence continues at coordinate 144,385 of NZ_JAGIPY010000005.1, read as the reverse complement.
TGCCGTCTGCACAGGCCGATGGAGGAGATCGCCGCCACCGGGCGCTGCAGCCATTATGACGGCGGCTCGCGCGCCTATCTGCACTCGGTCGGCGAGGCCGTGCAGCGTCTGCGCTGGATGCGGGGCGAATTGACGATCCCCGACGGCATGGCGCCTTACGTCTTCTCGACGGAGCGTGTGCCCAGGCTTTCCGCCAACGCGCAGAAGGAACAGGCCAAGGCCGATTTCCTGCTCGTCGAGATCGCTTCCGAAAAGGAACTGATCTGTGACGGCATCTATCTCCAGCTCAACTATCTCCACCGCCATTTGCTCAGCCCCTTGGGCGAAGGAGGCAAATTGTGGTGGAAGGAGATGCTGCAGAAACGCAGCATTTCGGCCGACACCGCCCAGAAGGTCATCGCCTCCGAGCAGTTCGCCGAAGCGGGTTTCGGTGACGCCGATGCGCGGATCCTGCGCAACGCCCGCTGCGAACTCGCCGACGAGAATGCCTTGCGCCAGGGCCTGATCGAGCTCAGGCAGCTGTGGGGCAAGCCGATGGCCGCCGTATCCCATGTCGGCCTCCCGCTTCAGGACGGGCGTGTGCTGCAAAGCCGCGAAGCCTTCATCGCCCGGGTGAAGAAGATCGGCGGCGAACTCGGCATTCCCGTCTTCGAACCGCGCAGCGTGATCGAGGCCGTCGGCCGCACGCGTGCCCTGGAACGCCAGGGCGCCGATCTCGACCATTACGACCCCGGCTTCGAACAAATGTATGGCTGGTATCTGCTCAACCGCGTGATCAAGCCGAATGTTTCCACCATTCCGGACCTGGCGGCCTGACGGCCTGACGGCCCGCCGCGTCGGGTTTTATCCACCTCGGAGCAAGGCGCGTCTTGGTGCAACCGCCGCTCTGCTCCCGCTCTTTGTTGTGACGCGTCTTTGCGGTTCTCGGCGATATCGCCAAATCGCAAAACGCTATGAAAGGACTGACCCTTTATGCGCTTTCTGATTACCGGCACGGCTGGCTTCATCGGCTTCCACCTTGCCCGCCGCCTGTTGGCCGACGGCCACTTCGTGGCAGGCGTGGACGGCATGACGCCGTATTACGACGTCACACTGAAACAGGCCCGGCACGCCATGCTCGGCAAGACCAATGCGTTCCGTGAACACATCCTGATGCTGGAGGACTTCGGCGCGCTCGAGCAGGTCGTCGCCGACGAGAAGCCCGATGTCATCATCCATCTGGCGGCCCAGGCGGGCGTGCGCTACAGCCTTGAAAATCCGCGCGCCTATGTCGACGCCAATCTGGTCGGCACCTTCAACGTGATGGAACTGGCCCGGGCCCATTCCGTCGGCCATTTCCTGTTCGCCTCGACGAGCTCGGTCTACGGCGCCAACAAGGACATGCCCTTCAACGAGCGCGAGCGCACCGACCATCCGCTCACGCTCTATGCGGCGACCAAGAAGGCCACTGAAGACATGGCGCATTCCTATGCGCATCTGTGGAAGATCCCGACCACCGCCTTCCGCTTCTTCACGGTCTACGGCCCCTGGGGCCGGCCCGACATGGCCCTGTTCAAATTCGTCAAGGCGACGCTGGCCGGCGAGCCGATCGACGTCTACGGCCATGGCAAGATGCAGCGCGATTTCACCTATGTCGACGACCTGGTCGAATCCATCGCGCGCCTCACCAAGGTGCCGCCCGTGGAAGGCCAGCCGGTCAGCGACATCGATTCCCTGTCGCCGGCCGGCCCCTATCGCGTCGTCAATATCGGCGGTGGCCAGCCGGTCGGCCTGCTCGACTATGTCGACGCGGTCGAGAAATGCCTCGGCATGCCCGTGAAGCGGAACTTCCTCGATATGCAGAAGGGCGATGTTCCCGCGACCTTTGCGGCGGCCGATCTCCTGGAGCAGCTCATCGACTACAAGCCCACGACGACGATCGACGTCGGTGTCAGGGCTTTCGTCGAATGGTACCGCTCCTATTACCGGGTCTGAACCGTTCAGTCCTCGATCGTACACCACCGGCCCGGCTCGCCGCGATTTCGCGACGGGCCGGATGCCAGATCCACCTCCCCCGACAGGGGCAAACGCCGAGTTGCCAAGATGACCCTAGCCTCTCCAGCGGAGTCGCATACGCGCGCAAGCGTGGCACTCTTCAAGCTTGAACGCTTCGCCGAAGCTGCCGAGGAAGCACGGACCGCCCTGGCGATCACGCCCGATGACAATATTGCCCTGCGCACCCTGGCGCGCAGCACGCTGAGCCTGGGCGACATCGAGGGCACCGTCGCCGCCCTCACCAATCTCCTGCCTTCCTCGGTCAACGAGGCCGTCGCCGGCATTCGCGCCCTGCTGCGCCATGGCGAGGTCCAGGCGGCGGCGCGAGTCGCGGCCGTGGCACCGGACAGGATCGAAGCCAGCGATTCCGAAGTGCTGGCGCGCATCGTCACCCTGCTCCGCCAGCAGGCACTGCGAAAGCAGAACCCGGCGCAGGAACGGTTGGCCGCTTTCGAAATGGCGCTCGCCCTCGCCCCCGACAACGCCGCCCTTCGCATTGACTTCCTGAGGCTGCTGGCATCGGCGGGCGAAGCCAGCGCCTTTGCCCACAACGCCAAACTGGTCACGGATGCAACCGCCCTCGCCGATGCCTCGGCCACCCTCGCCCGCGATGTCGGCAATCGCGCCAGGCAGGCCTTCCGCGACCAGCGCTGGCAGGAAGCCCATGACTGGCTGCAGGCCGGCGGCCGGCTGGGTCTCGAACAGGCGGCAGGCGATCTTGCCGAACGCATCAAGGCACGCCGGCTCGCCGAAGCCCGCAAGGTGCTGGTCGCCAAGGAGCCCGACAGCCAGGAGCATACCGCCGCCCTGCTGGCCGACTACCCGGAGGACGGCGCCGCCCGCAGCCTGCATGCGCGTGCCCTGATCGCCAACCGGCACTATGCGCAGGCCAAGACGCTGCTGCAGGCCGTCTCCGCCCAGGGCGCGGCCACGGCCGACGACTATGTGCAGCTTGCACGCGCCTGCCGGGCCAGCCAGGACATCGAGAGCGCCATCGGCGCCTGCTTCGACGCCCTCGCGCTGCGCCACGAGGATCCGACGGCGCTGGTGCTCCTGGGCCATCTCCTGCCGGGCCGGGAGTAAGCGGAACGAGGCCGGCAAAGAATGTCGGCCCGTTTGCGAAGCTGGGGCCGCCCTCACCCGTTTTCATCTCGCCCGGCGGTCGGGCGAGACGAGCCGTTCTCTGCTTCAGGCGTCACGCGGATACCCCCTTGGCCGCGCTCCTGCAGGGAGAGGATAGCGGTGAGGGGCAGCGCGGATGGAGCAGAAAGCATCGAAACCAATGGAAGAGCCATGATGCAAAGACATTCGAGTTTCGGCCTTGCCGTCATCGCTTCCCTCGCGGGTGCCACCGCAGCGCTGGCACAGCAAAGCGTGCCGCATCCGGAGACGGTGGACCGCATCCCGCGCGCCCAGATCTTCAACGGCCGCATGCAGTCGCCCGCCAACCTGCCGAATGTCGGCTTCGTCTGGGGCTCCAAGACACCCCTGCGTTCGAACAAGGTGATCGACAGCTACTATTATCCCAATCAACGCGATCTCAACCGTGCCCATACGGCGGAATGGTACAAGGCCAATCATCCCAGCTGGATCACCTATCAGTGCGACCAGCAGACGCCCTCCTTCGGCTACACCTATTCCTGGGGCGCCTATGCGCCGCTGGACACCAGCAATCCCGAGGTGCGCCAGTATATCCTGAAGACCTATATCGAGCCGGCCCTGGCCAAGGGCTATCATTCCATCGCCTTCGACAATGTCGCCCTGCCCAATACCGACAAACGCTGCGGCGTCTGGCGCGACGGCAAATGGGTGCAGCTTTTCAGCGGGCAGTCACGCGATCCGGCGCATACAGCCCAGAAGCTCGACTATATCGGCTGGCTCGCCAAGGAAATCCATCAGCGCGGCGGCCTGATCGCACTGAACGCCAAGATCGATCCCAAGCAGCCCGACGAGACCAAGGCCCTGATCAACCTTGCCGATATCTGGGTCGACGAAGGCGGCTTCAGCGACAGTTGCCGGCGCCGCATCACCGGCGATGCCTGGCGTCTCAAGCGCGAACTCATCCAGCAGCGCAACAACCGGGCCTATGTCTCGATCAACTACACTTGCACGAACGGCTCGGCCCCGCCCGACAACGCCGAAATGTCCTGGATCGTCGCCAGCTTCCTGGTGAACCGCAACAATCGCAGCTACCTCGCCGTGCTGCCGCAGAAGGACACCGGACGCTGGGTCGAATATCCCAATCTCGATCCGCCCGTCGGCCCCCCCACGGGCCCTTCCGAACTTCAGGGAACGACCGCCTGGCGCAACTATCAGCGCGGCTATGCCGCCGTGAATTTTTCGGACCGGGATTCGGCCACGATCCAGCCGCCCGCGGGCAGCTGGCGCGACCTGTCCGGCCAGGCGATCAACGGCCCGATCGAGCTCAAGCCGCGATCCGGCGTGGTTCTGCTCCGGGCGGAGGGCTGACAGGCGATACGCCGGCGCCGCCGGGCGATTTCCGAAGCCCACCATGAAAATAGCCGGCTCACAGCCGGCTATTTTTTTGGTGTTGCGCAGAAAAGACGCACACGGATTGTTGCCTTCCCGCAGCGAGGGCGTGCGCACCCTCGCTGCCGGGGCTCTTCAACCCTTGGCCTTGGCTTCCTTTTCCGCCTTCTTCTTGGCGCGATAGGCCTTGGCCCAGCCATCGATCCCGACCTGCCGGCCGCGGGCCACCGCCAGGGCATCGGCGGGCACATCCCTGGTGATCACCGACCCGGCGCCGATATTGGCGTTGTCGCCGATCGTCACCGGTGCCACCAGGGCGGAATTGGAACCGACGAACACGCCCGCGCCGATATCGGTGCGATGCTTGAGATAGCCGTCATAATTGCAGGTGATGGTGCCGGCGCCGATATTGGCCTCCGCCCCGACCCGGGCATCGCCGATATAGCTGAGATGACTGATCTTCGCGCCTTTCTCGACGCTCGCCGCCTTGACCTCGACGAAATTGCCGACCTTGACCGCCTCGGCAAGATCAGCGCCCGGGCGCAGCCGGGCGAAGGGACCGACCGAGGCGCCGCTGCCGACATGCGCGCCTTCCAGATGGGAGAAGGCATGGATCACGGCACCGCTCTCAATGGTCACGCCCGGGCCGAACCAGCAGTTGGGCTCGATCACCACGTCGTTGCCGATGCGCGTATCGTGGGACAGGAAGACGGTCTCGGGCGCGGTCATGGTCACGCCTTCGCGCATGGCGGTCGCGCGCAGCCGCGATTGCATGACGGCTTCCGCCGCGGCCAGTTGCAGGCGATCGTTCACGCCCTGCACCTCCTCCTCGGCAATCGGCCGGGCGACGGCCCGGAGCCCCTGCCGATGCGCGATCTCAGCCGCGTCGGTGAGATAATATTCGCCCTTGGCGTTGTCGTTGCCGATCGCTTCGAGCAAGGCGAGGCCGTGCTCGCCGCTGAGCGCCATCAGGCCGCCATTGCAGAAGCCGACGGCCTTCTGCTCGGGCGTGGCGTCCTTTTCTTCGACAATCGACGTGAGCGCATCGCCTTCGACGATCAGGCGGCCATAGCCGGTGGGGTCGGCCGCATGAAAACCCAGCACGGCGACGCTGGCGCCATCCGCCAGGGCCGCCTTCAGAGTCTCGATCGACTGGGGACGCACCAGCGGCGTGTCGGCATAGAGCACGATGATGTCCTTGCCGCCGGCCAGCGCCTCTTTCGCCGCCAGCACGGCATGACCGGTGCCCTTGCGCTCGACCTGGGTAAACACGGCGCAGCCGGGCAGTTCCTTCTGGGCGACCTTGGCGACATCCTCCCGGCCAGGGCCGACGACGACGGCCGCATCGGTGATACCGGCCTGCTTCACGCTCGCCAGGACATGGGCCAGCATGGAACGGCCGGCGATGGCATGCAGCACCTTCGGCAGTGACGATTTCATGCGGGTGCCTTCACCTGCGGCGAGGATGACGGCTAGGGTCGGTCGGGACATGTCATGATCCGTATACGTTGCGATAAGTTGCCTGCGCTCTGTGAAGCGTTCGGTATCAGTTGAACGAACGACAGCTTCAGTGTCACAGCGGCAGTGCTACGTCATTGATATGAACACTCCTGTCCTTTCATCATGACGTTTGTGTGATTCTTCGATCGAATCCCGGAACTTTATAAAGTTTCAGCCCTCGGCGATCAACGCAGGCCGCATACATCCCCGGGAGAGGACGAGACGATGCGAGTCTGCTCCGGCAGAGCGGCAGCAGGAAGCCTATCGGCGAGGATCTTGTCAGAAATGCAGGCGAAGGGATGCGGCGCGCACTTAATTCGCCGCCGGCACCGAACAGCTCAAATCGCCTTCCGTGCAGTTGAGATAGGTCTTGAAGGTCTTGATGCGATCCTTCGTCAGGCCGTCGCGGCACTGCCAACGGATAGAGGGTGCCACCGGTGACGCCGGCACTTGAGAAATTGCATTCGGCGTCGCGAAAGGCGACCCAGGCTCTTTGCGCCGCCACCAGCAATTTCGTCTTGTCCGCATCGTCGTTCAGGCGTTTCTGAATCTGCTTGTAGAGCGTGTTCAGCTCGCCATCGGACGCCTTCAATGATTTGCCGGCGCATTGATTGAGCGCAGCCTCATTTTCGGCATTGGTACAGTCCCCGGCCGCAAAGGCCGGCCCTGCCGCGAAGACGACCGCCAGTCCCATCACAGCGATTCGTATCAAGCCAGGCAGCCGCATGGTCATTCTCCTCGATCGGCATGGCGATCACGAAGGAGGGACAACCTCTCACAATTTTCAGCTGCGGGCATCGGACTAGTATGGCGCCCCCATCAGCCATCAACAGAAAGGGTCTTTTCGTCTCGTGTGTCCGCCGGATTCGAGGGCCGTTTGCGCCAATCGGCCGCGGCTGGCGCAAGGGCCAGGTTGTATAAAGCGGTTGACACGCCTTCAAATGCTGGCATCTTGTATACCAGAAAAATCAGAAACAGGGCGGAACCTCCATGGCAAGAATGCGGGCAATCGACGCCGCCGTCAGGGTGTTGGAACGCGAGGGAGTGACCTGCGCCTTCGGCGTGCCGGGCGCTGCGATCAATCCTCTCTATTCGGCCATGAAGGCGCGCGGTTCGATCAACCATTACCTCGCCCGCCACGTCGAGGGCGCCTCCCATATGGCCGAGGGCTATACCCGCGCCAAGGCCGGCAATATCGGCGTGTGCATCGGTACCTCCGGCCCGGCCGGCACCGACATGATCACCGGCCTCTATTCGGCCGCTGCCGATTCCATTCCGATCCTGTGCATCACCGGCCAGGCGCCGCGCGCACGGCTCTACAAGGAGGATTTCCAGGCCGTCGACATCGAGGCCATCGCCAAGCCCGTGACAAAATGGGCCGTCACCGTGCGCGAACCGGCCCTGGTGCCGCGCGTTTTCCAGCAGGCCTTCCATCTGATGCGCTCGGGCCGTCCCGGCCCGGTGCTGATCGACCTGCCCGTCGACGTACAGACAGCCGAGATCGAGTTCGACGACGAGATCTACGCTCCCCTGCCCGTCTACAAGCCGGCTGCGACGCGGCTCCAGGCCGAAAGGGCCATCGCGCTCCTGCAGGAAGCCGAGCGCCCGCTGATCGTAGCGGGCGGCGGCATCATCAATGCCGATGCGTCCGACAAGCTCGTCGCCTTCGCCGAACTGACCGGCGTGCCGGTGATTCCGACCCTGATGGGCTGGGGTGCGATTCCCGACGACCATCCTCTGATGGCCGGCATGGTCGGCCTGCAGACCAGCCATCGCTACGGCAATGCCACGCTGCTCGCCTCCGATTTCGTCTTCGGTATCGGCAATCGCTGGGCCAACCGCCACACCGGCTCGGTGGAGGTCTACACCAAGGGCCGCAAATTCGTGCATGTCGACATCGAGCCGACCCAGATCGGCCGGGTCTTCAACCCCGATCTCGGCATCGTCTCCGATGCCGGTGCTGCCCTCGACCTTTTCCTGGATGTCGCCCGCGAGTTGCAGGCACAGGGCCGCCTCAAGGACCGATCCGCATGGGCCGACGAATGCCGCGGGCGCAAGGGCAGCCTGCATCGGCGCAGCCATTTCGACAATGTGCCGCTCAAGCCCCAGCGCGTCTATGAGGAGATGAACACCGCCTTCGGCCGGGATGTCTGCTATGTCTCGACGATCGGCCTCTCGCAGATCGCCGGTGCGCAGTTCCTGCGTGTGCACCATCCCCGCCACTGGATCAATTGCGGCCAGGCCGGCCCGCTCGGTTGGACCATTCCCGCGGCCCTGGGCGTACGCGCCGCCGATCCTGACAGGGAGATCGTGGCGCTGTCCGGCGACTACGACTTCCAGTTCCTGATCGAGGAACTGGCGGTCGGCGCCCAGTTCAAGCTCCCCTATATCCATGTCGTGGTGAACAACGCCTATCTCGGCCTGATCCGTCAGGCCCAGCGCGGCTTCGACATGGATTTCCAGGTCCAGCTTTCCTTCGAGAACATCAACGCGCCCGATCTCGAAAGCTATGGCGTCGACCACGTCGCCGTCGCCGAAGGGCTCGGCTGCAAGGCGATCCGGGTCCGCAGTCCCAACGAGTTCGGGCAGGCCTTCGCGAAGGCCCGCGAATGGATGCGTGACTATCAGGTGCCCGTCGTCGTCGAGTTCATCCTCGAGCGTGTCACCAACATCGCCATGGGCCCTGAGATCGACGCGGTCACGGAGTTCGAGGACATTCTCGACCTGCCCATCCGGTCGGAAGCCGTCGCGGCCGAATAGCCGGCCATCGCTTCATCCACCCCGTAGATCCCTGTCGAGGAACGGTTCCTCGACCGGATGGTCTCGCCCTCAATTCGCCTGAACCGGGAACCCAGCCATGCCCAGATTTGCGGCCAATCTGACCATGCTGTTCAACGAAGTGCCGTTCATGGAGCGCTTCGCGGCAGCCGCCCGCAACGGCTTTGCGGGCGTGGAATATCTGTTCCCCTACCCCTTCCCGGCGGCCGAGCTGGCCGCGGCCCTGAAGGAGCACAGGCTCACCCAGGTCCTGCACAACCTGCCGGCCGGCGACTGGGCGGGCGGGGAGCGCGGCATCGCCGTGCTGCCCGACCGCAAGGCCGAGTTCCGCGAGGGTGTCGCTGAGGCCATCGCCTATGCCCAGGCGCTCGACTGCAAGCTGGTCAACTGCCTGGCCGGCATCGCGCCCGCCGCCGTCGATGCGGGGCAGGCAAGGGCCACCTTCGTCGAGAACATCGGCTATGCCGCCGGCGAACTGAAGAAGGCCGGCATCCGCCTGGTGATCGAGGCGATCAATACCCGCGACATTCCCGGCTTCTTCCTGACCAACACCCGCCAGGCGGCCGAGATCATCGCCGAGACGGGCTCGGACAATGTCGGGCTGCAATACGACATCTACCACATGCAGATCATGGAAGGGGATCTGGCCCGCACCATCGAGAAATACCTGCCGCAGATCTGGCACGTACAGCTGGCCGACAATCCCGGCCGCAACGAGCCGGGCACCGGCGAGATCGCCTATCCCTTCCTCTACCGCTGGCTCGACCAGCTCGGCTATGGCGGCTGGATCGGCTGCGAATACAAGCCCAAGGGCGAAACCGAAGCGGGCCTGGGCTGGCTGAAGGCGGCGGGTGCCGCTCGCTGAACCTATCAGGACGTTGCCCTTCTCCCCTTGCGGGAGAAGGTGCCCCGAAGGGGCGGATGAGGGGTGGAGACGCCTCTCTGAGAGAGTTCGCAAGACCCCTCATCCCCCTGCCGGGACCTTCTCCCGCAAGGGGAGAAGGGAGCAATTCAACCAAAGGATCTTCACCATGAATATCGGCTTTGTCGGACTGGGCATCATGGGTTCCCCGATGGCGGGGCACCTGATCGCGGCCGGCCATACTCTCTTCCTCAACACCCTCGGCCCGGTTCCCGCCGAACTCACCGCCGCCGGCGGCAAGGCCGAGGCGACCGCCGCCGAGGTCGCCCGCAAGGCCGACATCATCATCACCATGGTGCCCGATACGCCGGATGTGGAGACGGTGCTGTTCGGCAAGGACGGTGTCGCCGAGGGCCTCTCCGCCGGCAAGCTCGTCGTCGACATGAGCTCGATCTCCCCCGTGGAGACCAAGAAATTCGCCAGGCGCATCAATGAGCTCGGCTGCGATTATCTCGACGCGCCGGTCTCGGGCGGCGAGGTCGGCGCCAAGGCGGCCTCCCTCACCATCATGGTCGGTGGCCCGGAAGCCGCCTTCGAGCGCGCCAGGCCGCTGTTCGAGACAATGGGCAAGAACATCACGCTCGTCGGCGGCAATGGCGACGGCCAGACCACCAAGGTCGCCAACCAGATCATCGTCGCCCTCAATATCGAGGCGGTCGGCGAGGCCCTGCTGTTCGCCTCCAAGGCGGGGGCCGACCCGGCCAAGGTGCGCCAGGCCCTGATGGGCGGCTTCGCCGCCTCCCGCATCCTGGAAGTGCATGGCGATCGCATGGTCAAGCGCACCTTCGATCCAGGCTTCCGCATCGCCCTGCACCAGAAGGACCTCAACCTCGCCCTCACCACGGCCCGCCAGCTCGGCCTTTCCCTGCCCAACACCGCCACGGCCCAGGAACTGTTCAATGCCTGCGTGTCGCATGGTGGGGCGGCCTGGGATCACTCCGGCCTGGTCCGGGCGCTGGAGATCATGGCCAATTACGAGATCGGCGCGCCGGTCAAGGGCTGACGCCGGCAAACGGCTGGCGGCGCGACCATGTAGCTTCTCTTCCTGAAAGGTTCGCCATGTCGGAGCGGGCATTGTTGACATCGATGTTCGAGGCAGCGGTTGCTGCGGCGACGCCTTCCGCCTGCATGCCGGCCTTCCTGCCGCGTCCGCCGAAGGGGCGCACCATCGTCGTCGGCGCCGGCAAGGCCGCCGCCGCCATGGCCAGGGCCCTGGAAGACAATTGGGATGGGCCGCTGCAGGGCGTGGTGGTGACGCGCTACGGCCATGCCGTGCCCTGCCAGCGCATCGCGGTGATCGAGGCCGCCCATCCCGTGCCGGATCTCAACGGCGTCAAGGCGGCTGCGCGCATGCTCGCCTTGGTCGAAGGAGCTGGGGAGGACGATCTCGTCATCGCCCTGATCTCGGGCGGCGGCTCGGCCCTGCTCAGCCTGCCGGCGAACGGGCTGCTGCTCTCCGACAAGCAGGCGATCAACAAGGCGCTGCTCAAATCCGGCGCGCCGATCGACGAGATGAACTGCGTGCGCAAGCATCTGTCCGCCATCAAGGGCGGGCGCCTGGCCGCCGCCGCCTTTCCGGCCCGCGTCGTCAGCCTGGTGATTTCGGACGTTCCGGGAGACGATCTCGCCGCCATCGCCTCCGGCCCCACCGTGGCCGATCCCACCACCTTTGCCGACGCCCGGGCCATCCTTGCCCGCTACGGCATCGAGGGGCCCGCGCCGGTGATCGCCCATCTCAAGGCCGCCCAGGCGGAGACGCCCAAGCCCGGCGATCCCCGCCTGGCACGCTGTGAAACCCATATGATCGCCTCGCCCCAGCAGTCGCTGCTCGCGGCGGCGGCGGTCGCCCGCAAGGCCGGCATCACCCCGGTCATCCTGGGCGATTCCCTGGAGGGGGAGGCCCGCGACGTCGGCATCGTCATGGCCGGCATTGCCCGCCAGGTCGCCCAGCATGGCCAGCCGGCAACGGCGCCCTGCGTGCTGATCTCGGGGGGAGAGACGACGGTCACCGTCCGCGGCACGGGCCGGGGCGGGCGCAATGTCGAATATCTGCTCTCGCTCGCCGTCAAGCTCGGCGGGCAGCGCGGCATCCATGCCCTGGCGGGCGATACCGATGGCGTGGACGGCGCCGAGGAAGTGGCCGGTGCGGTGATCGACCCCACCTGTCTCGCACGCGCGCGCGCCGCCGGGCTTGATCCGATCGCCAGCCTCGATAACAACGATGCCCACACCCTGTTTCAGGCCATTGGCGACCAGATCGTCACCGGCCCGACCCTGACCAATGTCAATGATTTCAGGGCCGTCCTCGTGCTGCCCGAAGGAATGAAGCTGTGATGAGATTAGCCCTCGCGACATCGGCCACATCCGGCGGTGCCCGCGCCATGGCCCGGCTGGACGAACTGGCGGCATGCTCGGCCGAAGAAGGAGCGCTGACACGGCTCTATCTGACGCCCGAACATGCCGCTGCCATCGCCCTGGTCAAGGGCTGGATGGAAGAGGCCGGCATGTCGACGGAGCTCGATGCGGCGGCGACGCTGGTCGGACGCTATCCCGGCGCCACGCCGGATGCGCCCGTGCTCATTCTGGGCTCCCACATCGATACCGTGCGCAATGCCGGACGCTATGACGGCAATCTGGGCGTGATCGTCGCCATCGAGGCGGTGGCGGCATTGCACCAGGCCGGCGAGAGACTGCCCTTCGCCATCGAGGTCACCGCCTTCGGTGACGAGGAGGGCGTGCGCTTCCCGGTGACGCTGACGGGGTCGCGCTCGCTCGCCGGCACTTTCCAGCCCGGCAATCTGGACGCCACCGACAAGGCCGGCATCAGCCTGCGCGAGGCGCTCGTGCAATTCGGCTGCGACCCCGACGCCGTCTCCCGCCTCGGCCGCGATCCTGCCCGGACGCTGGGCTATGTCGAGGTCCACATCGAACAGGGACCGGTATTGGAGGCGGAAGACCTGCCTGTCGGCATCGTCACGGCCATCAATGGCGCCAGCCGCTTCAAGGTCGATCTCACCGGCAAGGCCGGCCATGCCGGCACGGTGCCGATGGGCCTGCGCCTCGACGCCGGCGCCGCTGCGGCCGAGATGATTCTGGCGACCGAACTGATCACCACCACCTCCGGCGATCTGGTCGCCACGGTCGGCGCCTGCGAATTCCGCCCCGGCGCCGTCAATGTCATCCCCGGCAGCGCGCATTTCTCGATCGACATCCGCAGCCCCGACGACGCGATCCGCAACGCCGCCGTCGCCGAGCTGATTGCCAGGTTCGAGACCATAGCGGCCCGCCGCGGCGTCACCTTCGCCATTCACAAGACCTATGACGAGCCGGCCGCCCGCTGCGATCCGCGCCTGATCGAGACCTTTGAAGCGGCCGTGGCCGCGGCCGGCCTCAAGCCCCTCAAACTCTCGAGCGGGGCCGGCCATGACGGCCTCGCCATGATCAGCCTGTGCCCGATCGCCATGCTGTTCCTGCGCTGCAAGGGCGGTGTCAGCCACAACCCGGCCGAAGCCGTCCTCACCGAGGATGTCGGCGCCGCCCTGGAGGTGCTGCTCGGCTTCCTCAAGCGCCTGCCTGCCTCTCTTCCCCCTCTTCCAGCCTGAACGAGACCATTATGAGCATCAAGGACACCATCCGCACCTATCTGGAGAGCGAGCGCGAGCGGCAGACCGAATTCCTCGCCGAACTCGTGCGCACGCCGTCCGACAATCCGGCCGGCGATTGCGCCGCCCATGCCGAGAAGGCCGCGCGCCTGCTCGAGGGCCTCGGCTTCACCGTCGAGCGCCACGTCGTGCCGGAGGCGCTGGTGCGCCAGCATGGCATGATCTCGGCCACCAATCTGATCGTGCGCAAGCGCTTCGGCGACGGCCCGGTCATCGCCCTCAACGCCCATGGCGACGTGGTGCCCCCCGGCGAGGGCTGGACTCGTGATCCCTATGGCGCCGAAATCGTCGACGGCTGGATGGTGGGCCGCGGCGTCGCCGTGTCGAAGTCCGATTTCGCCACCTATGCCTTCGCCCTCAAGGCGCTGGAAAAGCTCGGTGGCGAGCTCAAGGGCACCATCGAACTCCATCTCACCTATGACGAAGAGGCGGGCGGCGAGATCGGCCCGGGCTGGCTGCTGTCGGAAGGCCTGACCAAGCCGGACCTGGCGCTGGCGGCCGGCTTCTCCTATGCCGTCGTCAATGCCCATAATGGCTGCCTGCATCTCGAAGTCGAGGTGAACGGGCGTTCGGCCCATGCCGCCAAGCCCTGGACGGGCGTGGATGCGCTCGAAGCCGCCACCAACATTTTGGGCGCCCTCTATACCTGGCGCACCTCGTTGGCCCAGCGTGTCTCGGAGGTGCCCGGCATCGGCGCGCCGCAGCTCACCATCGGTCTGATCCATGGCGGCATCAACACCAATGTGGTGCCCGACCGGGTGACCTTCCGCCTCGACCGGCGCATGGTGCCGGAAGAGAAGGGCGAGGCTGTCGAGGCTGAACTGCGCAGGGTGATCGAAGGCGCTGCCCAGGCGACGCCCGCCGCCCGCGTCGAGGTCCGCCGCATCCTGCTGGCGGAGCCGCTGACGCCGCTGCCGGGCTCCGAAAAGCTCTCCGAAGCGCTGACCCGCGAGGCGAGCCGCGTGATGGGCGTCGATGTCGCCACCAATGGCGTGCCGCTCTACACCGATGCCCGCCATTACGCCGCCAAGGGCATTCCGATCGTGCTCTACGGCGCCGGCCCGCGCAGCATCGAGGAGGCGAACGCCCACCGGGCCGACGAGCGTCTCTACCTGCCCGACCTCTATAAGGCGACCGAAGTCGTGGCCGCTGCGCTGGCCGATCTCCTGGCCTGAGTCCAGCACAACCGGGGAGGGGGCATCGTGCCAGCACACCTGCCGTCACCCGTCCGGTCCAATTTGCCGAAGAGCCTTCCCCGCAAGGGGGAGGCTCTTTGGATTTATGGTGTTCTCCGTCCCGGTGCGCCGTTCTCGGCAGTGACGGCGCTGCGGCGCAACGGCGCCAGCGCGGGACGATGTCTCGCCGATAGGGGATGGAGCGTGTCTGCGCTTTCCTGCGAAGCGCCGGCGCTGGCGCATGCGGCAGTCTCCGATGAGACAGCCTGTTCCCGCCCTTGTCCGCTCTGCTTCGGCCAAGCCATCGCCGAGGAGAGCGGGCATGGCACCCGGGTATGGGGGATGGCGAAGCCTCTCACGCCGCCCGGCTCGCGCTATCTCGACCCCTCGCCCGTAAGTAATGCCCACCCGGCCCCGGGCATGGTGATCGAGATCTTTCCGCCTATGTTTTCACGGCGCCGTGCTTTGCCCATGGGCGGGAGGCGCATGTTTGGCGGCAAGGTGGAGGGACATTGGCGCCAAACGCAAAAAGGCCCCGCAAGCGGGGCCATTGCATGTGTCGGAGGAAACGGGGAGAGAACCGGTGCCGAGGCTGCTTCAGCGGCCGGCGAGCTGAACCGCCGGGTTGGCCTGCGCCGCCGCCTTCCCGCGCTCGAGTACCCAGTCGCGCAACACGCGGCGTTCGTCCTGGGTCATCTCGGTGACGTTGTTGGGCGGCATGGCATGCGTCATCACCGATTGCACGAACACTTCATGCTCGTTGCGGGCGATGTTGGTGGGCGAATCCAGGAGCACGCCCTTGGGCGGCATGTTGATGCCCTGATAGACCGGCGTCTCGGCGTGGCACATGGAGCAGCGGCTGGTGATGATGTCGTGCACCGCCGCCGGAACGGTGGCGGCGAGGGCGGTTTCGGTTGCCGCCGGCGCCTCGATGGCGCCGAGGTCGAAGGCCTCGCGGAAGGCCGGCGAGCGGAAGGCGCTGATCCAGATGGCGCCGAAGATCAGGATGGCCGCAAGCGCCCAGGTCCACCACTTGTCGCCGCGTCCGGCATGGCGTTCGTTGTAGAACACCCGGATCAGCGCGCCGGCGACCAGGATCAGGCCGACCACCAGGAAGGCGTAGGGGCTGGAATAGGTCAGCGGATAGTGGTTGGACAGCATCAGGAACAGCACGGGCAGCGTCAGATAGTTGTTGTGCGAGGAGCGCTGCTTGGCCGCCTTGCCGAGCGAGGGATCAGGCGTCTGTCCGGCCTTGAGGGAGGCAATCACCTTGTGCTGGTTGGGGATGATCACGAAGAACACATTGGCCGACATCATCGTCGCCATCAGCGCCCCGGTGTGGATGAAGGCGCCGCGGGCCGAGAACATCTGCTGGAAGAACCAGGCCATGAACACCACGAAGACCAGGCCGATGCCGGCGAGCAGCGTCTCGTTCTTGCCGACCGGGGATTTGCACAGGAAGTCATAGACCAGCCAGCCGGCGGCCAGGCCGCCAATGCCGACCACCAGGGCCATAGCCGGCGACAGCACGCGGACGGCGGGATCGATCAGGAGCAGGCTCGACTGGGCGTAGTAGACCCACAGCAACAGGCAAAAGCCGGTCAGCCAGGTCGAATAGGACTGCCATTTGTGCCAGGTCAGGTGCTCGGGCAGGAAGTCCGGCGCCACCAGATATTTCTGCACCTGGTAGAAGCCGCCGCCATGGACTTCCCAGGCTTCGCCGCCCTGCCCCGCGGGGATCTTCGGCGTGGGGCGCATGCTCGCGTCCAGGTGCATGAAGTAGAACGAGGAGCCGATCCAGGCGATCCCGGTGATGACATGTGCCCAACGCAACATCAGACTGCCCCATTCGTACAGGGTCATCAGCATTGGTTATTTCCTCCCATTTCCGACCTAGTCCGCAAAGCCGTCCTTTACTACCGGCTTACGGGCTGCATGATTGTTCCCTACAGGCATGGCAACAAATGCCGCCCTGTGGAGCTGACAGGCAAGAATCTCGCCAGTTTGATGACCTTCGACCTTCATTCAGATCGTCGAATGGGTTCGAAGGTGGATAGTCGATCCTGGCTGCGAGCAGAACGAGGTGAAGCATGATCAAGCAGAAGCGAGGTTCTGACCGGCGCTCCGGATGCATCGGTCAGGCGACGACAATTGCTCCTTGTTACCTTCGTCTCGCCCCATCGGGGCTGGCCGAAACCACAGCCGACGCTCTGCTTTACGGAACCGCCTGCCATGCTTGAAAACTTCCGTTCCTTCGCCCGCGCCGTCGAAGCCGGCAGCTTTTCCGAAGCCGGCCGCCGCATGCGCGTCTCCGCCAATGTGATCAGCCAGCGCATCCAGGCGCTGGAAAACCACCTCGGCTGCCGGCTGTTCAACCGCACGACCCGCAATATGGGCCTGACCGAACAGGGGCGGATCTTCTATGACCATGTCATCGACGCCCTGCACACCATCGAGATGGCCGAGGCCAATATCGGCGAGCTCGGGGCCATGCCGCTCGGTTCGATCCGGGTCGCCGCGCCGCTGGGCCTGGGACGGCGCCTCGTGGGCCCGACCGCGGCGGCCTATCGCGACGCCCATCCCCAGATCGACGTGCAACTGCGTCTGTCCGAGCGCCGCCTCGACATCATCGCCGAATCCTGCGACCTCGCACTGCAATTCGTTACCTATGCCGACAGTTCGATGATCATGCGCAAGATCGCCGATGCCGAGCGTGTCCTGTGTGCCTCCCCCGCCTATGTCGAGCGTGCCGGCATGCCGATGACGCCGGCCGACCTGGCACGCCACCAGTGCCTGCTCCTGCGCTTTCCCGGATCGCGCGAGTTCCGCTGGTCCCTCAGCCAGGATGGCGAGGAGATCAGCGTTCCGATCAAGGGCTCGCTCGATGCCGACGACGGCGACGTGCTCACCGCCTGGGCCCTCGATGGGCGCGGCATCGTGCTCAAGCCGGTCTACGAAATTGCCGATGCGCTTGCCCAAGGTCGTCTTGTTCCCGTTCTGACCGCCAATCCGCCGCCGCCCGCCACGCTGGCCGTGCTCTATCCGACGCGAAATCTCGTACCGCTCAAGGTGAAGGCCTTTGCCGACCTGTTGGTCGAACGCGGCCGACGCTATCTTGCGACCGAACTCGCCCGGCTGGGTCCCCTGCCGTCCGGCCAATCGCCCTTGCAGGAGAATGAAGCCTGACAGCTTCCATAAGCCTCAGGACGGCATGCAGCAGAAGAGCATTCTTTATCGAAACATCTTCACAAAATATTTGGAAATGGCGGCCGGCAAATTCGCTATGGTCAGTGCGGTTCGCCAAAGCGCAGCTAAGAACAGGGATCGGGTGAGGACGATATGGGAAGGCTCTCCACGCATGTGCTCGACGTCTCCAGGGGCAAGCCCGCGCAGGGCGTGACCATCGAACTCCAGCGCCTGGATGCGTCGGGCGGGCGCCTCACCGTGACGACCACGACGACGAACCAGGACGGACGCACCGACCAGCCCCTGATGGTGGGCGATAGCTTCGTGCCCGGCGTCTACGAGCTCGTCTTTCATGTCGGCGCCTATTTCCGTGGTCTCGGCGCCATCGGGGCCGGCGAATTCCTCGATGTCGTGCCGCTGCGGGTGACGCTGGCCGACAAGGACGGTCACTATCACGTGCCGCTGGTCTGCTCGCCCTTCAGCTATTCGACCTATCGGGGCTCGTAAGCGATGGCCGGGACGACGCACGGACGCTATGATCGCGACCTCATCGGCTATGGCGGCAAGCCGCCCCAGGCGGCCTGGCCCGGCAAGGCGCGGGTCTGCCTGCAATTCGTGGTGAATTACGAGGAAGGCGGCGAGAACTGCATCCTGCATGGCGATGCGGCCTCGGAAGCCTTCCTGTCCGAGATCGTCGGCGCCCAGCCCTGGCCGGGCCAGCGCCACATGAACATGGAATCCATCTACGAATATGGCTCGCGCGTCGGCTTCTGGCGCCTGCACCGGATGTTCACCGAGCGCCAGATCCCGGTCACCGTCTTCGGCATCGCCACCGCCATGCAGCGCAATCCCGGCGCCGTCGCCGCCATGATCGAGGCCGGCTGGGAAATCGCCAGCCACGGCCTGAAATGGATCGATTATCGCGACTACACCAAGGAGGGCGAACGCGAGCATATCGAGGAAGCCATCCGCATCCACACCGAGGTCACCGGTTCCAGGCCGCTCGGCTTCTATCAGGGCCGCACCTCGGCGCAGACGCTGCAATTGACCATGGAGGAGGGCGGTTTTCTCTATTCGGCCGATTCCTATGCCGACGAGCTGCCCTATTGGGTCGAAGGGCCGCGCGGCCCGCAATTGATCGTGCCCTATACGCTGGATGCCAACGACATGCGCTTTGCCACGCCGCAGGGCTTCAACAGCGGTGACCAGTTCTTCGCCTATCTCAAGGACAGTTTCGACACGCTCTATGCCGAGGGCGGCGAGCAGCCGGCGATGATGTCGATCGGTCTGCATTGCCGCCTGGTCGGGCGGCCCGGCCGCGCCGCCGCGCTCGCCCGCTTCCTCGACTACGCCCGCGGCCATGCCGATGTCTGGTTCGCCACCCGCCTCGACGTCGCCCGCAACTGGATCCGCCAGCATCCGCCGGAAGGAGGCTATGTGCCGACGCGTCTCAATCGCGCCTTGTTCGTCGAGCGTTTCGGCGGCGTGTTCGAGCATTCCCCCTGGGTGGCGGAAGGCGCCTATGACAAGGGGCTGACGCCGGCCGAGGACACGGCCGAAGGCTTGCACGCGGCCATGATGAAGGTGCTGCTGTCCGCATCCGACGAGGCCAAGCTCGCCTTGATCATGGCGCACCCCGACCTTGCCGGAAAACTGGCACAGGCCAAGATGCTGACCGCCGAATCGACCTCGGAGCAGGCCTCCGCCGGCCTCGATCGCCTCACCCCCGCCGAACTCCAGCAATTCACCGAGCTCAACGACGCCTATAAGGCCCGGTTCGGCTTCCTGTTCATCATGGCGATCAAGGGGCGAAGCAAGGCCGAGATCATCGCTGCCTTCGAGCGACGCCTGCAGCATGACCGGACCCAGGAATTCGCCGAGGCCGTCAAGCAGATCGGCGAGATCGCCCGCCTGCGCCTGAAGGACATGCTGCCGGGCTGAGGGGGGCAGGTGTGCCGATCTCCAGATCGGCATGCTTGAAACGATGCGATCGCCGGCAGAGAAGATGCCGATCTGGAGATCGGCACACCGCTCCCGCGCCTCGCTTGCCGAAGTCGACCCCTGGAGCGAAGTGCGATTTCCCTGAAGCGCACTTTCCCTCCAATTCTCAAGCCTCCAGGAAACGGCCGATATTGTTGAGAGGGCCGACCCCGTCGCAGATGATCTTGAGGATGGCGAGCATCGGGACCGCCAGGATGGCTCCCGGTGCGCCCCACAGCCAGAACCAGAAGATCAAGGCAAGAATGATCAGCACCGGGTTGAGGGTGAAGCGTCGGGCCAGCAGCATGGGCGTGACGAGTTCGCCCTCGATCAGATGAATCACCAGATAAAGGCCGGCCGGCAGGAAGGCCGCCAGGAGCGTGTCGAACTGCAGCAGACCGGCAAAGGCGAACAGGGCCACCCCGAAGAAGGGACCCATGATCGGCACGAAATTGAGGGCGAAGGCAACCACCCCCCATAGAACCGGATCGCCCAACCCGGTGGCCCAGATGGTCAGGCCGGTGGCCAGCCCCACCAGCGCATTCATCACGGTGATCGTCGCCAGATAGATCGAGATGTTCTCCTCGATCTGCTGCGACAGCGTGACGACCTGCCGCTTGTCGCTGAAGCGCGGCAGGATTTCGACCATCCTGCGCAGGAACGTGTCGCCGGACACCAGCAGAAAATACAGGATCAGGATCGTTTCGAAGAAGCCGCTGGCGAAATGCTGCGTGCCGCGGAAAGCCGCGCCGAGAATATCGACATTGGCGCCGGCGGCGGCGCCGATCTGCTGCATGAAGTTCTGAAAGGTCTGGATCGGCCTGTTGAGGAAGGACAGGCGCTCCTGCAGCCGCGGCAGGGCGTCCGGCAGGCGGCTGGCCCATTCGGCGGCGGGACCCGCGACGGCCGCTCCCAGCCCCACGAACAGGCCGAAGAACACGAAGATCATCAGGAGGGCGGCGATGCTGCGCGGCACGCGCAAGCGTTCGAGCTGGCGCATGGCGGGCTGGAACAGCAATTTCAGCACGAAAGCGAGCACCAGCGGCAGGATGATGTCGGCGGCGACATAGGCGATCGTCAGGCTCGCGAGAACGAGCAGGCAAGCCTGGATCGCTGTCTGGGGCGAGACGCGGCTGACGGCCTCTTCGAGCTCGGGTGAGGCATCGGGTTGCGAGGCGGGCTTGTTGGTGGAAAGCGTGTTGTTCTGGTCTTGCATGCATGCCCCTGCTGTGGTGGGCGAATTCGTTGCCTTCCTATAGGGAAAGCCAAGCCGGCGCGCCATCTTTCGCCCAACACGATGGGAAGCCTGAGAGTTCCTGCCGGCATGAAACGACATGCGAACGGGGCGGGTTCAGGGGAACCATCGCCGATATGGCGTGTTGAATGCCGCGGTGCTCGTCGATGAAAGGATGATGTGCGTGGTTCCACCATCATGCGGCTTCGGCGGTGCCGGTTGGGCGGGTCTCCAAGCGGTGCCGGGCTGCGGCGCTTTCCCGGATCCTGCCCGTTTCATGTGAAACCGGAGCTGCATGTCGCCGTGTGATGTTGGGCAATTTCGTGGATCGCTGCTATAAATGAACTCCGTCACTGGGCATCTAAATTTTAAATATTTCGAAATGGATTTCGAATCAATTCTTCTAGATTCTTATGTATTTGAGCAATTTAGGATCCGTATAAAAGAAATTATATTTAGAGAAAACGATCGAGAATGACAGGAATCCAGGTGGTGCGGTTGCCTTTCGTTCCGGGGCGGGGTTCAAATGCTTGCATCTGCCCATGTTGCAGTGCAATATGTCGCGGTGATGCGCTGCCCATCCCGCCGCTCGATGCACCGGTGGTTCGCAGGACAGCCGAACGGGAGACGACGGCATGACCCAGCTCTTCGGCACCAGGATCCGCGAGGGACATCCCCATCCGCGCGGCGCGATCTGGGATGGAGCAGGCACCAATTTCGCACTGTTTTCGGCGCATGCCACCAAGGTCGAGGTCTGTCTGTTCGATTCGAGCGGCGAGCAGGAGCTCGAGCGCATCGAATTGCCGGAATTCACCGACGAGATCTGGCATGGCTATCTGCCCGATGTCAGCCCCGGCATGCTCTATGGCTATCGCGTGCACGGTCCCTATGAGCCCGAGGCCGGCCATCGCTTCAATCCCAACAAGCTCCTGCTCGATCCCTATGCCCGCGCCCATGTCGGCAAGCTGAGCTGGGACCCTGCCCTGTTCGGCTATACGCTCGGCGAGGGCGATCTCAGCTTCGATACGCGCGACAGCGCCCCCTTCATGCCCCGCTGCATGGTGGTGGATGCGCGTTTCGACTGGCCGGGCAATCGCTCGCTGGTGCCCTGGGACCAGACCATCATCTACGAAACCCATGTGAAGGGCTTCACCAAGCGCCATCCCGAGATCGCGCCGGCGCTGCAGGGCACCTATGCCGGTCTAGCCTCGATCCAGGCGCTCGAGCACATCCGTTCGCTCGGCGTCACCACGGTCGAGCTCCTGCCGGTGCATACCTTCGTCGACGATGATCACCTGCTCCAGCGCGGGCTGAGGAACTATTGGGGCTATAATTCCATCGGCTTCTTCGCGCCCGATCCGCGCTATGCCGCCGATCCCTCGGGCGTGCTGGCCGAGTTCAAGCAGATGGTGGCGCGTTTCCACGATGCCGGCCTCGAGGTCATCCTCGACGTCGTCTACAACCACACGGCCGAAGGCAATGAACTCGGCCCGACCCTGTCGTTCAAAGGCATCGACAACGCCTCTTACTACCGGCTGATGCCCGATCAGCCGCGCTACTACATCAACGACACCGGCACCGGAAATACGCTCAATGTCAGCCATCCGCGCGTGATCCAGATGGTGACGGACAGCCTGCGCTACTGGGTCAACGAGATGCATGTCGACGGTTTCCGTTTCGACCTCGGCACCGTGCTGGCCCGCGAAGTCGACGGCTTCAATCCCGAGAGCGGCTTCCTCAAGGCCGTCAGCCAGGACCCCGTGCTGGAGAACGTCAAGCTGATTGCCGAACCATGGGATGTCGGCCCCGGCGGCTACCAGGTCGGCGGCTTCGCGCCGGGCTGGGCCGAGTGGAACGATGTCTATCGCGACACCGTACGCGATTTCTGGCGAGGCGAGGCCCGGCCGGCGGCCCTGGCCCCGCGCCTGTGCGGCTCGCCCGACAAGTTCGGCCATCGCGGCCGCAAGCCCTGGGCTTCCGTCAACTTCGTCACCGCCCATGACGGCTTCACCCTGCGCGACCTGGTCTCCTACAATGACCGTCATAACGAAGCCAATGGCGAGGACAATCGCGACGGCAGTTCCAATAACCGTTCCTGGAATTGCGGCGCCGAGGGGCCGAGCGAGGACGCGGCCGTCAACGACCTGCGCGATCGCCAGATGCGCAATTTCCTGGCCCTGCTGCTGCTGTCGCAGGGGACGCCGATGATCCTGGCCGGCGACGAGTTCGGCCGCAGCCAGCAGGGCAACAACAATGCCTATTGCCAGGACAACGAGATCAGCTGGCTCGATTGGCAGGCGGCCGAAGAGGGCAAGGCGCTTACCGATTTCGTTCGCAGGCTGACCGCGCTCAGGCGTAAATATCCCATCCTGCGGCGGTCGCGCTTTCTGATCGGCGAGCGCATCAACGAGGCGATCGACGTGCGCGAGGCGACCTGGATCCATCGCAGCGGCGAGGAGATGACGCGGTCGCGCTGGGACGATACCGGCGAACCTTCCTGCTTCGGTCTGCTGCTGGACGGCCGGGCCCAGGCCAGCGGCATCCGCAAGCGCGGATCGGACGCCACGCTGCTCGTCCTGCTCAACGCCCATCACGAGACGATGAGCTTCACCATGCCTCCCTGCTATGACGGCTCGGCATGGAAGCGCCTGATCGCCACCGACGATCCGGATCTGCCCGAAGCCGACATCGCCGTCGGTGAAGCCTATGCGCTTGCCGGCCGCTCGCTGGTGCTGTTCGAGCGCGTCGATTGAGCGCGCTCCTGTTTTCCCGGCGGATCTCTATAGTGGCTCGGGCGCCCGAGGCGCCCATTTCAGCAGCTAGTGATTCTCAGTTCCGGAAGCGGTTTCCGGCAGCAATTTCGATTTGAGCCCGAGATCCGAAGCATGGCCGATCCCGACAAGAGGACCATTCTCGTCGTCGAAGACGAAGCAGTCATCCAGTTGCTCGTCGTCGATATCCTGAACGATCTCGGCTTCGCCACGCTGGAGGCCAAGGATGCCGATTCGGCCATTCCCCTGCTGGAGGGCCCACAAAGCATCGATCTGTTGATTACGGATATCGGGCTGCCGGGTATGAACGGCTGGGACCTTGCCCGGCGGGCACGCAAGGCGAGGCCTGCGCTGAAGGTGCTCTTCCTCACCGGCTATGAAGCCGCCGAGCGCCAGGAACTCGAAATGGACCAAGGTCAGGACGTCATCGTCAAGCCCTTCGAGACCGGCGAATTCGAGGCCAAGGTCCGCTCGATGCTACCTGCAAGCTGAGCCGGAACAAAGACCGGCGTTGGGCGTTCGTTCCCCAGAGCAAAGCGTGTTCGGGTTGAACGCCCGTCTGCTCCAACCCGTTGTTTCGAAACGCCTTTGCGATGCACCTCCACCGCTGGGCAGCCTGACGGAGCCTGAGGGGACAAGAATCGTGAAACAGCAAGCCTTCGCCGAACCGGCCATATACAATGCGCCGGAACACCATACCGGCTCGCGCAAGCCGGCCCATGACAGTCGTGAGACTGCATCAGGACACGATGACATCGATAGTTCCCCTCCGGTGACCGTGGTGCTGGTCGACGACGACAATGACGTCAGGCTGATCACGGCCGACCTGCTCGAGGATGCCGGCTTCAGGGTCCTGCAGGCGGGGCGTGCCGAAGCGGCCCTCGACATCCTGGCCTCGAACGGCGATGCCCGGGTATTGATCACCGATGTCCGCATGCCCGGCCCGATGAGCGGCTATGATCTTGCCTTGAAGGCCAGGGAGCGCTGGCCGAGCCTGGAAATCATGTTCGTTTCGGGCTTTGGCTTGCCGGAGCGGCGCCGGCTTTATTTCGATTGCCTGCTGGTCAGCAAGCCTTTCAATCCCGACGAATTCGTCAGCCAGGTGCGTGGCTTGGCCGAGCGCGCGAGCTGACCGGCCTGCTACAGCCGTTGCGCTTTCCGGCAATGGCCGCGGTTTTCAGGTGGAACGCAGGCTGGCGCGCTTGTCGAAAAACAGGGCTTGGCTGATTGTGGCCTTCACGATTTCGGGCCGGAAGGGCTTGGTGATCAGGAAAGTCGGTTCCGGCTGCTGCCCGGTCAACAGCCTTTCGGGATAGGCGGTGATGAAGATCACCGGCAACTCCACGCTCGCCAGGATCTCGTTCACCGCTTTCAGGCCGGAGCTGCCGTCGGCGAGCTGGATATCGGCGAGAATCAGGCCAGGCGAGTGCTCCGCCACCTGGGCGAGTGCCTGGGCATGGGTGCGGGCGATGCCGACGACCCTGTGTCCCAGCTCTTCCACGATCGATTGCAGATCGAGCGCGATGATCGGCTCATCCTCGATGATCAGGATCTCGGTTGCGATCTGGCGGGCTACCTCCTCGGTTGCCTCGGTCACCAGGATGATGACTTCCTTTTCGTCGACACGCATGACGGTGGCGGCTTCTTCCGAGGAAAAGCCCTCCATCGTGGTCAGCAGAAAGGCCTGGCGCGAGCGCGGAGCCAGGCGTTCCAGGCGCTGTTCCGGCGAAATGCCCTCGACCTGCTTGGCCGGTTCCATGTTCAGGGCGAGGGAAGACCACAATCTCAGGAACACCTGATAGAGCGCGATGCGCGGCGGCAGGTCGCGCGGAAAGGAGCCGGGATCGGCAACCAGGGCCTCCAGCGTCTCCACCACATAGGCGTCCCCGCTGGCCTGGCTGCCGCTCAGGGCCCGGGAAAAACGCCTCAGATAAGGCAGTTGCGGCGCTATCTCGGCTGCGATCGACATTGAACATGCTCCCAATCGGTCGCTCATGCGACTCGGAAGAGCACCACAGACGAATAGTTCCTGACAATGAATTTATTTCGTCGACAGGATGGAACGTATTCGGCATGGGATGCGTTTCGCCGGTTGGCATTGCATGATCTTTACCGACGTTGGGTTTCCAGCCAGCCCAAGCAGCATTCGCGGAAAGGCCCATGGTGGACCTTATCCAGGAACTCTGCAAATGGTCGGTATCTTGCAGGTCCCTCGCGAACGTGCCCATTGCGACGCGCGGGGAAACTGCTTGGAAGCGATGGCAGTGCCAGGCCGTTTTACGGGAGTAGTAATGTCGAGGAACAAGAAGCCAGACGAGGATCTGCCCGATCAGAGCTCTCCCGGCGGCGGCAAGCTCGATCCGCAGATTCGAGACTATGTCGCTCGCTCCCTGCAGGCTCATTATGAATCAATCATCCGGGCACCCGTGCCCGACAGGTTTTTGACGCTCCTGGCCGAGCTCGAAGAGCAGGAGAAGAAGGCCGGGGAGGGCAAGGACGATGAGCGGCGATAGCTTCAAGGACGGGCTCGTCGCACATATCCCCAGTCTGCGTGCCTTCGCCGCCTCCCTGTCGGGGTCGATTACCCTGGCGGACGATCTGGTGCAGGATACGCTGTTGAAGGCCTGGGCCAATGCCGACAAATTCGAGCCAGGCACCAATATGCGGGCTTGGCTGTTCACCATCCTGCGCAACATCTACTACTCTCTCTACCGCAAACGTTCGCGTGAGGTGCAGGACAGCGACGGGGTCTATGCCGAGCGTCTGGCCGTCCATGCCGACCAGGAAGGGCATCTGGCGGTGGCCGATTTCGCGGCGGCGCTCGCCAAGCTTCCCGAGGAGCAGCGCGAGGCCCTGATCATGGTGGGTGCCTCGGGCATTTCCTATGAGGAGGCCGCCGAGATCTGCGGCGTGGCGCTCGGCACCATCAAGAGCCGCGTCAACCGGGCGAGATCGCGGCTGGCCGAGATGCTCTCGACCAGCGACGTGGATGAAACCGGGCCGGATGCCAAGATGCTGGCGGCGCTGCGGGTCGGCGGACGCGAGCCACCCTTGTGACGGCGCGCTTTCGCCATGTCTTCAATAAGATCTTGGCCTTCGATACCGTCCAGGCCAAGCTGCTGACCTTCTTTCTGATGGTTGCCATACCGGTCGGCGCCATCACCAGCATTATCGCGGTGGTGACCTATCGCGACGATGTCAAGACGATCGAGACCTCCCAGGCGCAGACGGTCGGCAATTTCGTCGTCCGCATGAACATCTGGTATGTCGGCGTGCTGCGCGGCCTGATGATCTCGGCTGCCGAGGTCACGGCGGGGGCCTCCTGCGACGCGGTCGGCAAGGCCAATGTCGGGCAGCTCGACGGCTATCAGGCATTGTTGATCCAGGGGGATGGCGGCCCGGCCTGCCTGTTTTCCGGCGTGTCCGGTCTCGACCAGGCCGCACTCGCTGCAGAACTGGAGGCGCAGGCCGGCAAGTCGGTCATTCAGCCCCGGGCCGTGTTGTCACCGGTAACCAGCCGCTACGATTCGGTGGTGCTCGCTGGCGAGCGCCGGCTCGTGGTCTATGCCCGGCGCGAGGGCAAGCCGGATGCGCCGGGCTGGCGGGCGCTGCTGGTGGTCGCCCCGCAGGCTCTCGATCGCGTCTTCAATCTCGGCGAGGGCGATCGCGATTTCGTTGCCGCCCTGATCACCCTGCATGAGGACATCGTATTCGCGCGGGGTCGGCCGGCCGTCGACAATAGCTGGCTGCCGGGCAAGGGAACCATTCCCGGCACCCGGCAGCGCTGGGTGGCCGTCAGTGGCGCCGGCCAGACGCGGATCTACTACGCCATGCCGGCGGCCCCCGATCTTTATATCATCGCAAGCTTCCGCGACATCCATCTGCGGGCAGCACGCTCGCAATTCCTTTTCCTGCTGCTGGCGCCCCTCGCCGCGCTGCTGTTGCTGCTGGTCGTCTTTGCCCGGGTGATGAAGCGGCATCTGGTGCAATGGCTCAAGGGCATCGAGGCTGCGTCCCGCGCCCGTCGTCACTCCGGCTGGGGACGGGTGCCGCTCAGCGCCCAGATGCCGTCGGACATCCGCAATGTCGTGGTGGCTTTCAACGATATGGTCGAGGAGCAGGAAGCACGCGAGCACCGCCTGCAGACGGCGCTCGCAGCCAATCATGCCCTTACCCGCGAACTTCATCACCGCGTGAAGAACAATCTCCAGGTGGTGCAGAGCTATATCGGCCTCTCCAAGAACGCCTATGCCGGCGACGCACGCATGGCCTTGAGCGAGGCCGAGTGCCGGGTTCACGTGCTGTCGGCGGCCTATCGCGGCGCCCTGTCGGAGGGCGAGATGCATCCGGTGGCGGTCGAGCCTTTCCT
Source organism: Labrys sp. LIt4 (assembly GCF_017813775.1). Classification (NCBI taxonomy): domain Bacteria; kingdom Pseudomonadati; phylum Pseudomonadota; class Alphaproteobacteria; order Hyphomicrobiales; family Xanthobacteraceae; genus Labrys; species Labrys sp. LIt4. Next base: position 116,284 of record NZ_JAGIPY010000005.1, on the reverse strand, counting down.
GCGCGACGTCACGCTGGTGATCGGCAGGCTGCTCTGCCGCCCGGGGCAGGCCATGATTTTACGCGGCCGGACCGACATGGCGCTGCCCGTGGATCGCGCCATCCCCCTCGGCCTGCTCGTGGTCGACCATGCCTCTGCCATCCTGCACGCCGGTTTGGCGCTCGCCCTCACGCTCGAGATCGCGGATCTCGATGGCGGGCGGTTCGGTTTCGGCTTTTCCGCCGATAGGCCGGTCGAAGCGCCGCGGCCCTCGCGCATCCTGCTGGGCCTGGTGCAGCAGCTTGACGCGGCCGAGACGAAGGACCTCGCCGCGGGCAACCTGGGTGCCTGGGAGCTCGTCGTCGCCGGCGAGGGGGAGAAACAGGTGCAGGACCGGGGCGGTGATCCGAATGTCGGGGTGTCCGCCGGAGGCTGACACGGCGCAGTCCCGCTCCCTCGTCCATCGACGCTGCCGCAGCGGAATAACCCTTGCCAACGGTCATATAGTGCCTATGTTTTCCATGAGGGTACCGGCAGGTGATATCGCTCAGGCGATGTTCTCCCGCCGATGCTGCTCAGGCTAGGTGCCGCCCTATGGTCGGTCGCTGCGGGATTGTTAGGAAATTGTAACTGAACTTTGCGCCCCCTGGCGCGTTAACAATTCAGCATGATCGGACGTTCGGCCGAGTATCAGGGGTATAGAACATGATGAACACTCTGCTTGCGGTTCTTTCGACCTTACTGGCCACGGGGCTCTGCACTCTCGCGGTTGCGTCGATGCGCCAGCCGGCCCGTGTCAAGGTCGTCGCACGGCGCAACAGGCGGCCCCTGCCCCGGGATTGAGCCCGTTTCATAGCAAGTAGGACGGAATGGGGGAGGAACCTGGGTTCCTCCCCCATTCCGTTTTCTGGTACCGCACTGCTGAAGCGCAGGCGGTGCCAGCCTCATCCGTCGATAGCCGCCCGGACGCGGCGTGACAGCTGGTCGATCGAATAGGGTTTGTAGAGTGGCCTGGTGTCGAGGCCTGGAATGTCCACCGCGCCATTGTCGTCAGGGGCATAACCGGTGGTGAACAGCACCTTGATGCCGGGGGAATGAGCCCGGGCGCGGCTCGCGAGTTCGCCGCCATTCATCCCGGGCATGACGATATCCGTGAACAGCAAGGTGATCGGCCGGCCCGCCGCGACGAAACCGAGCGCCTCGCTCGGAGAAGCAGCTTCCAGAATGGTATAGCCGAGCCCGCTCAAGGCCTCCACCGCCATGGAGCGCACCCTGTCCTCGTCCTCCACCACCAGCACGGTTTCGCCGGGATGGCCGTGGAAGGTGGCGGGAAGCCCATCCCAGAGCGGACGCTGGGCTTCGGCCGCTTCGGAGCGCGGCAAATACAGCCTGATGGTGGTGCCCTGTCCCGGTGTCGATGCGATGGTGACATGGCCGCCGGTCTGGCGCACGAAGCCGAAGACCTGACTGAGCCCCATGCCGGTGCCCTTGCCCACGCCCTTGGTGGTGAAGAAGGGGTCGAAGGCCCGTGCGGCCACCTCATCCGACATGCCGATGCCCGTATCCATCACCGCCACGCTGAGATAGGGGCCGGCCGCGATGCCGAATTCCTCGGCCTGGGTGCGGCCAAGCATGACGTTGCAGGTCTCGATGGTGAGTTCGCCGCCATCGGGCATGGCGTCGCGGGCATTCACCGACATGTTGAGCAGGGCGTTTTCCAGCTGGCTCCTGTCGGTCTCCACCGCCCAGGCATCCGGCGCCAGGATGGTGGTGATGTGGATATGCTCACCGAGCGTGCGCGACAAGAGATCGGTCATGTCGGCGATCATCACATTCGGCGACACGGCTTCCACCGTCAGCGGCTGTTGGCGGGAGAAGGCGAGCAGGCGCTTGGTCAGCGCAGCGGCGCGCTCGGCGCCATCGAGAGCGCCGTCGATATAGCGCCCGACATTGGTCTGGCCGCGGTCGAGCTTGCGCTTGAGCAAAGTGAGCCCGCCGATGACCACGGCCAGCATATTGTTGAAATCATGGGCAATGCCGCCGGTGAGCTGCCCGAGGGCCTCGACCTTCTGCAACTGATGCAGGCTGTTCTCGGCCGCGGCCCGGGCGGCGATGGCGGCTTGGACCCGCTGCTCCAGCGTCTCGTTGAGTTCGCGAAGCTCTGCCTCCGCTTCTGTCTGCTTGGAAATGTCGGTGTTGGTGCCGAACCAGCGCAGGATCCGGCCGGTGTCGTCCCTGACCGGAGCGACGCGGGTAAGGAAGGGGCGAAAGATGCCGTCCCTGCCGCGGAGCGGGAAGACCATCTCGAAGGCGCTGCCCTGTTCGAGCGACTCCCTCCAGCGGGCGATGACCTGGGGCAGTTTCGCGCGGTCATGCACCGAGCGCCAGCCCCACCCCTGCATTTGCTCGAATGAGGAGCCTGTATAATCATACCAGCGCTGATTGTACCAATAGATGCCGCCATGCGCGGCGGCCATCCAGCACAGGATCGGGATATTGTCCGCGAGGGTGCGGAAATTGGCTTCGCTTTCGCGCAGGGCCGTCTCGGCCGCGCGGATGCGCAGCAAAGCGCGGACGGAGGCGAGGAGTTCGACCGGTTCCCAGGGCTGGGCGAGGCAGGAATCGGCGCCGGCTTCCAGAGCCCGCATGCGATTGTCGCCCGAAACGAAGGACGCCGAGGTCTGCAGGACCAGGGTCTCGGGATAATCCTGCTTGATGATGCGGCATAGATCATGGCCGCTCATGTCGGGCAGCCTCTCTTCGAGAAGCACCAGCGTCGGACGTCGCTCGCGGATCAGAACGAGGCCATCGAAGCCCGTGCCTGCCTCGATCACTTCGATTTCTATCGCCCGGCCAAGGGCCTCGGTCTTGGCACGCCTTTCGTCGGCGTGGTCGTCGAGGTTGAGGACGAGATGGCGTCGAAACTCCATTGTACCCACCACGATCACCGCCCTGCCATCGGGCTGTGTTCCCATCCGCATCCGAACATGAATTCTAAGGCGTTTTGTGATCAGACGGAAGCATCAAGGATCGCAAAACGCTCCAGCCAATCGTTGGATTGGCCTTGGAAACAAGAAACAAGGGCAAACAAGCGTTCGGTCATGAACGCGTCGGCCCTGAAAAACGTGTCCCTGGGGCGGAAGGTTCCAGCCTCGGTGCCATCGCCTGTTTCCGCACTTTGCCGGCCTTCCGTGAACGCATCCGAGATGCCCAAAATAACATGCCTAAAGGGCCGGGCTCCTGTCGGTCATTCAAAGATGGTCGCATTCAAAGCGCTTTGAGATGTCGATTTTGGTTGAAATCTGTCTCTCTCACCCTATCTTAACCGGGTCGCGCATCCGCCTCCCAGAGGTGCTCCGCCGAGCGGGAAGGAAATTGATCGCAGCGGGGAACCGCCGGGATCGTGGCGGGTTGAGGCTATATGCCATAGCGCGACGTTTGCCGCGCCCGGCTCGTTCCGGGCACCCGGACGAGGGGTGTTCGAGTTCGTCCGTGGGGACCGGAAGCCGCCGGTCGCAGTAGTTCCATGTTTGAGCCTGACAAGGCCATACAGACTCTAGGCCATGGGCGTTACTTGCCATAACCCAGACCGGGAGACATCGATGAGCAACGAGATAGAACAGAAGATCCGCGACAAGGCCCATGAATTGTGGGTTTTGGACGGGCAGCCGGAAGGCCGCGAATTGTTCCATTGGGACTTGGCCCGCCAGCTGGTGCTGCAGGAGAATACCGCCGAATTCACATTGGTGCCGACCCCGCCCTGCATCGAAGATCTGATTGACCCGCTGGCCGCGCCGGATAATCTGCGCGAGATCCCGGACCTCACCCATATCGGAGAAGATGTGGTGGAAGCCGAAGTACCGCTCAGGAGGGTCGCCGGCGGGCGCGGCTGAATCCAGTCGCTAAGAGCAGGGAATCTTTATTCAACGGCTGGAGCGCGAGGGCGCTCCGGCCCCGAGCCGTGACAGACTGTTCTGTGGCGATGACGGCGGACTTTTCCGCCAATCCCCAAAATTTGCCCTTCCAAGGGCTGAAATCGCGAATTCCGGCCCCGAGGCGTGCCTGAGGCTTGCCTCCGCGCGTCAAGGTGCTTACTGCGAACGCTGACCGAACTGATAGGAAGCGTCCGCATGTCTGCCTCTTTGAACCGTCTCGTCGACGAAATGTTGGCGAATGCCTTTTCAGCCTGTGGATTGCCGACCGAGACTGCCCGCGCCACCCGCTCCACGCTGCCCGAGCTCGCGGATCTGCAGTGCAATGGCGCCATGCCGCTCGCCAAGAGCCTCAAGCGCAATCCGCGCGAGCTCGCCGCCGAGGTCGCCGAAAAGCTGAAGGAACAGCCTGCCTTCAAGGAGGTTTCGGTGGCCGGCCCCGGCTTCCTCAATCTTCGCCTGTCCGATGAATTCCTGTCCGAATGCGCCGCGGCGCAGGCCGCTTCGCCCGATCTCGGTATCGTGCAGCTGCCGGCGGACACGGTGGTGCTCGACTATGGCGGCCCGAATGTCGCCAAGGCGCTGCATGTCGGCCATATCAGGGCGCTGGCGATAGGCGAGAGCCTGAGACGCATCAATGTCGCGCAGGGCCTCAACACGGTTTCAGACATCCATCTCGGCGATTGGGGCCTGCAGATGGGCCAGCTGATCTCCGAAATCCGGCTGCGCTGGCCCGAGCTCGGCCCGGGCGAGACGCCTGACCTGACCATGGACGACCTGCAGCGCCTCTATCCCGAGGCGGCGGCGGCCTGCAAGGCCGATCCCGCCCGCATGGAACTCGCCCGTGCCGCCACCGCCGCCTTGCAGGCCGGCGATCCCGACGCCACGGCGATCTGGCAGAAGCTGCGCGACATCTCGCTGACGGCCCAGCGTGTCGATATCGACCTTCTCGACACCCATTTCGACCTGTTCCTGGGCGAAAGCGACGTGCAGCCGCTTATCCCGGACATGATCGCCGACATGCGGGCCAAGGGCGTGGCTGTCGAGAATGACGGCGCCCTGATCGTCGACGTCGCCATTCCTGGCGACAATAAGCCGATGCCCCCGCTCTTGCTGCAGAAAAAGGACGGCGCGGCCCTCTATGCCACCACCGATCTCGCCACCATCGTGGCACGGGTACGCGACCAGGACCCGAAGCGTATCATCTATGTCGTCGACCAGCGCCAGGAACTGCATTTCCGCCAGGTCTTCCGCGCCGCCGAACTGGCCGGGATAGCGCCGGGCGTCGAACTGATCCATGCCGGCTTCGGCACGGTGAACGGCGCCGACGGCAAGCCCTACAAGACCCGCGACGGCGGCGTCGCTCAGCTTAAGGATCTGCTTGCCGATGCGATCGAAAAGGCCCGCCAGCGTCTTGATGAGGTCATCGCAAAGCGCACGGTCGATCCTGCGCTGGATCTTGACACGTTGGCTCGTCAGGTTGGCATCGGTGCGGTCAAATATGCTGACCTCTCGTCTTATCGTCTCTCGGGCTACATCTTCGACATCGAGCGGATGACCGACCTCGAAGGCAAGACCGGTCCTTATGTGCAATATGCCTGCGTGCGGACCGGCTCGATCCAGGCGGACGCCCGCCTCAAGGGCTTCGAAGCCGGTACGATCGCGGTCGAAGCGCAGGCCGAGCGCACTCTTGTGCTCGAATGTGCCCGGTTGCCCGAAGTGGTTGCTTCCGCCAGCCGCAACAACGCGCCCAACGAGATAGCCGACCATGTATTCACGGTCGCACAGGCCTTCAGCCGCTTCTACGTTGCCTGTCCCGTTCTCAAGGACAATACGGAGGCCGAGCGTGCTTCGCGTCTGGCTCTGTGCGGCCTTGCGCGCGCCGTTCTGGAGAAGGAACTGTGGCTGCTCGGCATCGAAGTGCCGGAGAAGATGTAAACTTGGGTCATCCCGCGCGCAGTGCAGCATGCAATACTGCTCCACAGATGCGGGATCGCGGCCGGGATGACGAATGCCCTTCCCGCGTTTCCTGTTTGCTGCTACGCACGCTTCTAATTGACTGACAAATAGAGGCGGCCTTCATGAGCCAGCATTCCATCGCCATCATCGGCGTCGGCAAGATCGCGGTCGACCAGCATCTGCCGGTCATCGCCAAGAACCCGGCCTTCCGGCTGGCCGCCCTGGTGAGCCAGCGCGGCGTCGAGCAGGCGGGCGTGCCGACCTTCCGTACCCCGGCCGAGCTCTATGCGGCGATGCCGGACCTCGACGCCGTTGCGATCTGCACCCCGCCTTCCGTGCGCCACCAGGTGGCGTTGGAGGCGCTCAATGCCGGCATGAACGTGCTGCTGGAAAAGCCGCCCGCCCCCACCGTCAGCGAGTTGGCCGACCTCGTGCGCCAGGCCGCGGCCCGGCGCTGCGTGCTGTTCGCCACTTGGCACTCGCAATACAATGCTGGGGTCGAAGAAGCGAAGAAGCGCCTTGCCGGCCGCAAGATCGCCTCCCTCGCCATCACCTGGAAGGAAGATGTGCGGCGCTGGCATCCGGGCCAGGAATGGATCTGGCAGCCCGGCGGCTTCGGTGTGTTCGATCCCGGCATCAATGCGCTGTCGATCCTGACCGAGATCGCGCCCGAGCCCTTCTTCGTCACGGCCGCGACGCTGACCTATCCCGCCAACCGCGATACGCCGATCGCGGCCAAACTCACCTTCGCCTCCGATGCCGGCCTGCCCGGCGCGGTGCTGACGGCGGAGTTCGACTGGCGCCAGACCGGCGACCAGACCTGGACGATCGAGATCGCCCTGGAGGACGGCACCCGGCTCACCCTGATCGACGGGGGCTCCAAGCTCGCCGTCAACGGCGACCTGACCGTGGCCGAGCCCATGGCCGAATATGAAGGCATTTATGCCCGCTTCGCCGGCCTGCTCGATCGCGGCGAGAGCGCGGTGGATGCCGCGCCCTTCCATCTGGTCGCCGACGCCATGGTGGTGGGCAAGCGCGAGACCACCGACGCCTTCGAGTGGTGATCGCCCGTGGTGCTCACGGTGTGATCCGGCCGTCTTTCTCCCTATAGGTGGCGCTGCCCCTCACCGTCCCTCTCCCCGTAAGAACGGGGCGAGGGACTTTGACGTCGCGTTTCATGCCGAGAACGCATCATCTCGCCCAACCGTCGGGCGAGATGAAAGGACTGTGGGGAAGTCGCAACGCCTGTGCCTCCTCGCCCCGTTCTTACGGGGAGAGGTACGGTGAGGGGCAGCGCGACCGTGAGCAATTACCCCAGCATCTGGGCGTTTGATATCAATAGGTCGCCCGGCCGCCGGAAAGATCGAACACGGCGCCTGTGGTGAAGGAATTCTCCTTGGTGGCCAGCCAGCAGATCATCGCGGCCGCCTCGGCGAGTTCGAGCATGCGCCCGCGCGGGATCTTGGAGAGGATCATCTTCAGGAATTCCGGATCCTGACTCATCGCCATCGTGGTCTTGGCCACGGCCGGTGTCACCGCATTGACGGATATGTCGTATTTGGCGAGTTCCTTGCCGAGCGACTTGGTCAGCGCCAGCACGCCGGCCTTGGTGGCCGAATAGGCCGGTGCGCCGGGATTGCCTTCCTTGCCGGCGACCGAGCTCAGATTGACGATGCGCCCGTAATTGCGGGCGATCATGTGCGGCACAACCGCGTGGCAGACATGGAAGGTGCCGACCAGCCCGACATGCACCACCTCGGCGAAGGCCGCGGGCGGGTATTCCCAGGTATTGGCATTGGGGCCGACGATCGCGGCATTGTTGATGAGGACATCGATCTGGCCGAAGCGCGCCAGGGTCTGCTTGACGCCGGCCTCCACCGAGGCGAGGTCGCCGATATCGACATTGAGGGCCTGGACCTTGCCGTCCCGGCCATATCTGGCCTCCAGGGCCTGCAGGAGGGAGGCGTCCCGGTCCCAGATCGAGACAGTGCCGCCGCCGGCCAGGATGCGTTCGGCGACCGTCAGCCCGATGCCCTGGCCACCTCCGGTGACGATGGCGGCCTGTCCTGCGAAATCGTAGCTGTTCATGGGAACGTCCGGGGAAACTGGGATGAGGGAAGGCCGGCGCGGGATGTCCCGCGCCGAATCGGAATCAGAAGTTGAACTGGTCGATATTGCCGGCGTCGAAGGTGGTCAGCTCGGCCTGGGTGTTGATGATATGATCGGCCCCGATGGTGATCTCGCCGAGGCCCGGAACCTCGAACTTGGTGCCGGGCTCGTTCTTGATGGTGCCGTTCTTCACCCCCACGGCGAAATAGGAGGTGAGCAGGCCTTCATTGTAGGGGCTCCAGAGCTGGAAGGCCTTGAGCGTGCCGTCCTTGATGAAGGGGCGCATCTGGTTGGGCGTGCCGAGCCCGGTAAGGGTGATCTGCTTGGCCTTGCCCTGGGTCTGCAGCACCTGCGCCGCGGCGGCGACACCCACGGTGGTCGGCGAGATCACGCCCTTTAGGTTGGGGTATTTCTGGATCAGCGCTTCCATCTCGGTGGTTGATTTCTGTGGGTCGTCGTCGCCATAGGCCACGGCCACCAGCTTCATCTTGGCGTATTTGGGGTTGCTGGCGAGGCTGTCCTTCATCGCCGCGATCCAGGTGTTCTGGTCGGGCGCGTCGGTCGTGGCGGAGAGGATGGCGATCTCGCCCTCGTAATTGATCTGCGAGCCCAGGAGCTCCACCTGGCTCGGCCCGGTCTTGGTGAAGTCGACCGGCAGGATGCCGGCATCGCGATGATCGAGATTGCCGACGAGGTCGCCATTGACCGCCAGCACCAGGATGCCGCGGGAGCGGGCGCGGTCGAGCACCTGGTTGAGGGCGTCGGGGCTGTTGGGGGAGATGGCGATCACGCCGACGCCGCGCTGGGTCTGCGCGGTGATGAAGGGGATCTGCGAGGTGGCCTCGGCGGTCGCCGGGGCCTGCATGTCGAAGTCGCAGCCGACCTTGGCGCAGCCGTCCTGGAAGCCTTTCACCAGCGAATCGAAATAGGGGTTGCCGGTATTCTTGGGAATATAGACGATCGAGACCTTGTCGGCCGCCTGCGCGCCGACGGCGGCGGTCAAGGCGAGCCCGAGCGACAGCCCGAGCAGAAGCGTTTTCCTCAGCATGGTTCCCTCCTGATGATGGTCTAAGGCCGTTGTTTGCCGGCTATCTCTGGTTGCGGGCGTAGATCGCGTTGGTCGCGATGATGGAGACGATGAGCAGAAGGCCCATCACCGTGAGCTGGTAGGTCACCGGGATGTTGGCGACGGTCATGCCGGTGGCGATGATCACCAGGAGCCAGGAGGCGATGAAGGTGCCGGCAATGGTGCCGCGGCCGCCGAAGATGTAGGTGCCGCCGAGCATGACGATCAGCACCATCTGCAGTTCGCCGCCGGTGGCCAGATCATAGCGCACCGAGGCCAGCCGCGAGGCCGCCAGCAGGCCGCAGAGCGCGCTGGTGAGGCCCATCGCCAGGAACAGGGCGAACTTGATGCGCCGGACCTTGATGCCGGCATGGCGCGCGGCAATCTCGCTGGTGCCGATCTGGTAGATCTGCCGCCCGAGGATGGTGGCGCCCAGCACGAAGGCCAGGGCCAGCGAGGCGATGACGAAGACCAGCACCGGCACGGGCACACCGAGCAGGGTGCGATAGTCGATACCGACGAACCAGGCCGGGAACTTGCCGATGGATTTGTCGCCGGCCAGTACCTGGGCGAGGCCGCGATACATGATCAGCGTGCCGATGGTCACCATCAGCGACGGCAGGCGCAGCCAGAGCACCATGACGCCGTTGAAGGCACCCATGACGAGGCCGGCGGTGAGGCTCGCCGCGATCGCCCAGCCGATCGGCAGGCCGGCCTGGAACACGGTGCCGAACAGGCAGGCCGTCAGCGCCATGGTGGAGGCAGGAGACAGGTCGATCTCGCCGGCAATGATCACCAGGGTCAGCACCAAAGCGATGATCGAGAATTCGGCGTAGTAGGTGGCGCTTTCGAGGATGAAGGTCAGCGAGGCGAAGAAGGGCGAGAGCAGGCAGGCGCTCACGAAGGCGGCGGCCAGCAGCACCAGGGTCATGGTCTCCGGCCGCACCAGCACGACGCGCCAGAGCGGCAGGGGCTTGGCGGCGTCCTGCGGCGAGACGGCGGTGGCGGGAGTATGGCTCATGGGCGCCGCCCTTGCCGGCCGTGGTGCGGCCACTTTACCCTCCCCTTGATGGGGAGGGTCGACGCGCAGCGTCGGGGAGGGGTGACTTTTTCGAAAAAATCCGCTGTTTTCATTGCTGAGGTCGGCGTGTTTCCACCCCACCCCGGCCCTTCGGGCCGACCCTCCCCATCGAGGGGAGGGTAAAGAACCCGCGGCTCCAGCCTTAAGTTCGCGCCTATGAGGGTAAAAGTGACGTCTATATCGTTCATGCCGCATCCCTCGCCAGCAGACCCTTGAGACCGCCTTGCCGGACGCTGCGGTCGATCACCAAAGCGGCGAGGATCACCGCTCCGTAGATCGCCTGCTGCCAGAAGCCGGAGACGCCGAGGATCGGCAGTGCCACGCTGACGGCGCCGAGCAGCAGCACGCCGAGCACGGTGCCGGCGACCGAGCCGGAGCCGCCATTGATCGAGACCCCGCCGATCACCACGGGGGCGATCACCGTGAACTCGAAGCCGACCCCGGTGATGCCGGGATTCACATAGCCGAAGCGCGAGGCATACATCACGCCCGCGAGCCCGGCGAGAGCCCCGGAGAGCACGAAGACCAGCACGGTGATCGGTGCGGCGCGGATGCCGCGCAGCGGCGCCGCCACCGGATTGGAGCCGATGGCGTAGATCTGGCGGCCGAGCCTGGAATGGCCGAGGAAGAGGTAGGTGGCGAGCGCCACGGCGAAGGCGATCAGGATGATCCAGGGAATGCCGAAGACGGGCGAGGTCTGGCTGAGCTCGATCAGGCCGCGCGGGATATATTGCGGATCGACCTGCCGGGCATCGGAGATGAAGAAGACCAGGCCGCGATAGAGGCTGAGCGTGCCGAGCGTCACGATGATGGAGGGCAGCCTGAAGACGGTGACCACCAGCCCGTTGACCAGGCCCAATGCCGCGCCGACCGAGATCGCGGCGCCGACGCCGACGATGACGGGCAGTTCCGGATGGTCGCGCCAGAGCATGCCGGCCACGATGGCGGAGAAGCCGAGGATCGAGCCGATCGAGAGATCGACATGGCGGGCGACCAGCACCATCATCTCGCCCATCGCCGCCACCATGATCAGGGGCACCGCGAGCAGCACGATGCGCAGCGTCTCCGTCGAGAGGAAGCGCGGCTGAATCAGGCCGACGATGACGGCGAAGAGCGCGATCATCACCACGATGCCCGCCTCGCGGCGGCGGAAGAGGCTGGCGATGCTCATGCGGCGGCCTGTCCATCCGGGGTCGACTTGCGGCGCGGCACGGCGGCGTGCATCACGCTCTCCTCGCTGGCCTGGCCGCGGGGGAGATTGGCGGTGAGCCGCCCTTCCGACATCACCAGCACGCGGTCGCTGAGCGCCAGGAGCTCCGGCAGCTCGGAGGAAATCAGCAGCACGGCGCGGCCCGAGGCGGCCAGCTCGCCGATCATCTCATAGAACTCGGCCTTGACCCCGATGTCGATGCCGCGCGTCGGCTCGTCGAGGATGAGGATCTGGGGATCGGTGAGCAGCCAGCGGGCCAGGATCGCCTTCTGCTGGTTGCCGCCGGAGAGCTCGCCGATGGGCTGGCGCAGGCTGGCGAGGCGGATGCGCAATTTGCGCACCTGTTCTCGGGCGATCGAGCGCTCGAGCGCGCGGCGGATCACGCCGCCGGGAGCGACCTTCCCAGGCACGGCCGCCGTGATGTTCTGCTCGACGGGCAGGCTGCGGAAGATGCCGGCGACGGCGCGGTCCTCCGGCACGAAGGCGAGGCCTTGGGCCACCGCATCCGCGGGTTCGCGGATGGTGACGGCCCGCCCGCCTATCTCGATGCTGCCGCTGGCGGCGGGAACCACGCCGAACAGAGCGCGGGCGACATCGGTGCGGCCGGCGCCGACCAGTCCGCCGAGGCCGACGATCTCGCCCCTGCGCACCTCGAAGCTGATGTCCTCGAACTTGCCGGGCAGGCTCAGACCCCGCACCGCCAACGCGACCGGGCCGATCTGCGACTTGTGCTGGGGAATATAGTTCTTCACCTCCCGTCCGATCATCAGGCGGATGATGTCGTTATCGGAGAGGGTGGCGGTTTCCTCGGTGGCGATCCTGCTGCCGTCCCGGAAGATGGTGACGCGGTCGCACAGCGCCCGCACCTCCTCGAGCCGGTGGCTGATGAAGATGATGGTGCGGCCCTCCTGGCGGAGCTGGCGGGCGATGCCGAACAGGGTTTCGACTTCCCTCGGCGTCAGCGGGGCCGTCGGCTCGTCCATGATGATCAGGCGGCTGTCGCTGGCCAGCGCCCGGGCGATCTCCACCATCTGCTGGTCGGCGATGGAGAGGCCGCGCATGGGCTTGCCGACATCGATGGCGATGCCGAGGCGGGCCATCAGGCTGTCAGCCTCGCGGCGGAGTTCGCCCCAGCGCACCCGCCCGAGCGCCGGGCCTTCATGGCGGCCGAGCACGAGGTTTTCGGCGACGGAGAGATCGGGAAAGGAGATCGGTTCCTGGTGGATCAGGGTGATGCCGAGCTTCTGGGCGATCAGCGGCGTCGCCACCTCGACAGTTGTGCCGTTGAGGGCGAGCGAGCCACGGCTGGGCCGGTGCACGCCGGCAATGATCTTGGCGAAGGTCGACTTGCCGGCCCCGTTCTCGCCGAGCAGAGCGTGGATCTCGCCGGCATGCAGATCGAGATCGACGTCGCGCAATACTTCCACGCCGGCAAACTGCTTGGAGATGCCGCGGGCAGAGATGAGGACCGGCCGCGCCGATGCGGGCACGCCGTCCATGCTCCACGCTCTGCCGGTCATGGCGTCGGCGCGTCCTTGTCGATCAGGCCTTCCGCCTTGAGGTCAGACCAGAAGCCGGCTGGGATGGGGGCGTGATGCGAGGCGACGTTCTCCGTCACCTCGCTCGGCTTCACGGCGCCGGGAATTTCCGAGACCACGGCGGGATGGGCCAACACGAATTGCAAGGCCGCCGCCGGCAAGGCCACGCCATGGGCCTTGCAGACCGCCTCGATACCGCGCACCTTGGCCTGCACGGCCTCCGGCGCCTTGCTGTAATTGTAGTTGGCGCTGCCGCCGGAGCCGGTGACCAGGATGCCCGAGGCAAAGGGCGAGCCGATGATCACGCTGACCTTGCGCTTCACGCATTCGGCCATGCCAGTATGAAGGCACCCTTGGTCGATCAGGGTGTAGGGCATGGCGACCAGCACGAAGTCGAGATCGACCAGCGGGGCCACGGTCTCCAGCGCCTCGGCGGTGTTGATACCCATGCCGATGGCTTTGATCTCGCCGCGCCGCTTCAATTCCTCCAGGGCCTTGATGCCGGAATAGACCAGGTCCTTCTTGCGGTAGCCGAAATCCGGGCCCTGATAGGCGGCATCGAGGTCGTGGATGACCAGGGCATCGATGGTGTTGAGGCCGAGCCGCATCATCGACTGCTCATAAGAGCGCATGATGCCGTCATAGCTGTAGTCGTAGCGGTGCTGGAAGGGCAGGCCGCCGAGCCACATTTCCGATTTGAAGGTGGCGGGGTCGAAGGGGCGTTCGAGGATGCGCCCGACCTTGGTGATCAGCTGGTATTCGTTGCGCGGCCGATGCCGCAGACCATAGCCGAGACGGTGCTCGGAGAGGCCCAGGCCGTACCAGGGCGCGGTGTCGAACAGGCGCACGCCCGCATCCCAGGCGGCGTCGATGGTGGCGCTGGCATCGGCCTCCGTCACCAGGCTGTAGAGCTCGCCGAGATGCGCCGCGCCATAGCCGAAGGTCGGCACGGTCATCGCTGTCTGGCCGACGCGGCGGCGCTCGAATTCCTTGGGCATTGCGGCACTCCCGGGCATTTCTGAATCTGCGTTACCGGGGCGGCCCGGTCGCCTTTGCGGCTAAGTTGTCAGACAAAAATTAGTTTGACAAGTTTTTACTGGCTGGCGGAGAATGGGGGCGAGATCCGATGCTGTTTACTTGGGCGCCTTGGAATTTTCGCGACTTTTGTCATAGCCGGGTCAAGCCCGGCTATGACAAATCGGGAGATTTATCCCTCAAGTAAAGTCGCGTTTGGCCAAGGCAGGCACCGGTGCAGAAACGTCGGATGCCGCGTTAAGGCTCACAACTCGAGGATGCCATGCCCGATTTTCCCATCATCGACACGCATCTTCACGTCTGGGACCATTCGAAGCTGAAATATTCGGCCTTCGAGGGCAGCCCCCTGTTTTCCAGGGACTACCATGTCGAGGATTACAGGCGCGACCTTGGCGCGGTCGAAGTCGAGGCGATGGTTTTCCTCGAATGCTATGCCGATTTCTGGGACGACGGTGGGCAATATCTCGACGAGATCCGCTTTGTCGAGGAGGAAGCCCGGCGCGACCCCGGCATCAAGGCGATCGTGCCGATGGCGCCGCTGGAATGGGGAAGCCGGGCGGAGCCGATCCTGGCGAAGATGAAGGAGAAGCACCCCACGGTGCGGGGCATCCGCCGCATCGTCGAGTTCGATATCGATCCGCGTGCTTTGACCCTGTCGGACAGTTTCGTCGAAGGCGTCAATCTTCTCGAAAAGTTCGGCTACCATTTCGAGATCAACGTCCATCACCACCAGATGGACATCGTGCGGGACTTCGTGAGCCGCATCCCGCATGTGCCGATGATCCTCGATCATTGCGGCAAACCCGGCATCAAGGAAGGCGCCATCGCCCAATATCGCGATGACGTGGAGGAACTGGCGCGCTGCCCCAACCTCTTCATCAAGCTCTCCGACCTGCCGGTGGAGGCCGACCACGCGGCCTGGACCGATGCGGATCTCCGCCCCTTCATCGATGCCACCTTCGAGAGCTTCGGCGTCGACCGTACCATCTTCGCCATGGACTGGCCGATCTGCCTGCAGGCCACCAGCATGACGCGCTGGGTCGAGACGCTCGATCGGGCCCTGGCGGGCTTTTCGGAAAGCGATCTGCGCAAGTTCTACCGGGATAACGCCAATTCCTTCTACCGCCTCCATCTGTGACGCAGTAAGGCAGTCCTGTGAGCAAGCTGATCAAAGACCCCGATTTCAGCGACCTGGCGGCCCTGGACGCCGGCGATGCCTTCGGCGAGCCGTTCGGCGGCGGCGCGCTGGAGCGGCGCCCCATCGCCGAGCAGGTCGCCACCCGCATCATGGGCATGATCAAGTCGGGCAATCTGCGCTCCGGCGACCGCCTGCCGACCGAGCAGCAGATGGGCATCGCCTTCGGCATCTCGCGTCCGCCTCTGCGCGAGGCGCTCAAGGCGCTGACCCTGATGGGCGTGCTCGAAAGCCGCCAGGGCGGGCGCTACAGCGTCACCGACCTGTCGCCCAGCCGCCTGGTAGCACCGTTCTCGACCATGCTGTCCTTCGCCGACTACGACGTGCGCGAGCATTTCGAGGCGCGGGTGGTGGTCGAGCTCGAACTGGTGCGGCTCTGCGCCGAACGGGCGGATGAGGAGACGCGGGCGCGTATCCTCGAACTCGCCGTCGACGGCCGTGCTTTCCACGAGGATCCGGTCGCCTTCCGCCTGCTCGACATCGAGTTCCATCGGGCCCTCTATGGCGGCGGCGGCAGCCGCCTGCTCGCCGCGATGGCGGAGGGGCTCTACGATGTCGGGCTCGACGTGCGCCGCGTCGCCAGCGCCCTGCCGGGCGTGATCGAGATCAGCGTCGCCCAGCATGTCGAGATCGCCCAGGCCGTGGTGGCCCGTGACGCCGAGGCTGCGATGGCGGCCTATCGCCGGCATCTCGAACATGTGCGCGACACCTCCAGCCAGGCGCAGGACGTGATCGGCAGCGAGGCGGCGGCCAAGCGCTGATCACGCTTTCGAACCCGCAACGAAACGCCCCCAAGGCCACGTCTCAAGGGAACGTACCATGCCGGACCGCATCGCCTTTCGCATGAATCTCCATCCCGGCCAGGCGGCCGAATATGAAAAGCGCCATGACGAGATCTTTCCCGAGCTGGTAGCGCTGCTGAAGGAGGTCGGCATCTCCGACTACACGATCTGGCTCGACCCGGAAGACCACCATCTCTTCGCCATCCTCACCCGCAGCGACGACCACGGCCTGGACCGCCTGCCCGACGAGGCGGTGATGAAGCGCTGGTGGGCCTTCATGGGCGATATCATGGAGACCAATCCGGACAGTTCCCCGGTGCAGGTGCCGCTGAAGCGGGTGTTCTATCTGGCGTGATGGGTAGACGCGACTTACCCTCCCCTGGAGGGGGAGGGTCGAGGCGAAGCCTCGGGGTGGGGTGGCCTCACAGCAGCAATAACCGTCTTCATTCTTATGACCGGCGTATTTTCACCCCACCCCGGCCTTTCAGGCCGACCCTCCCCCTCCAGGGGAGGGTGATATACGCTCACCCGTAGCGGTGCAGCCCGGCGCCATGCAACTTCAGCCAGGCCCGGGCTTCCTCGGTACGGGGGCAGAGCTGGTGGCACAGGCGCCAGAAACGGGGCGAGTGGTTCATTTCCTTCAGGTGCGAAACTTCGTGCGCGGCCAGATAGTCGAGCACGAAGGGCGGCGCCAGGATCAGACGCCAGGAGAAGGCCAGCGCGCCGGCCGAGGAGCAGGATCCCCAGCGGCTGGTGGTGTCCTTGACGCTGATCGGGCCGTGCTTGACGCCGAGCGCCGCGGTATGGCGGGTGACGGCCGCCTGCAATTCGCGCAGGGCCTGCTTCTTCAGCCAGTCGGTCAGGCGGCGCGGCAGATGCTGGATATCGCCATGGACGACGAGGACGGGCGGTGTGCCTGCCTCGACCTTCACGGTGCCGCGGCCCTCGCGATGCTCGACGCGGTGCGGCACGTCGCGGAAGGGCACCATGGCGCCGTCGGCGAAGCTGACGTCCTGGGCAAGCTTGGCGAGCTTCAGGGCGATCCAGCCGGCATGCTTGTCAGCGAAGGCCTTGGCGGTGGTCAGGCTGCCGCGCGCCGGCATGGAGAGCACGATGTCGCGCTGGGCCGTGCGGACCCTCAGCGTATAGCGGCGCGCCGAAACCAGCCGCCTGACGGCGACCGGATAGGTCGTTGCCCCGATCCTGACGGTGATCTGTTCGGGTTGGGGCGTCGGATTGCGTCGAAACAGCGATATCATGCTCGAATCAGGTGTGAGGCGACATCATAACCCGGATTGCGGTTTTGCCGCGGCTGGCGTAGGGGCGAGGCAATCCATCGCAAAGGAGCCGCCATGCCTTCCGATCCCACCCCCTGGTGGCAGCCATCGGCCCATCAGGATCGCCGGCCCTTCCTGATCGGGCGCAACCGGCTGATGAAGGCGCTGCGCAGCTTCTTTGCGGCTGAGAATTTCACCGAGGTCGACACGTCAATCCTGCAGGTTTCGCCCGGCAATGAGGCGCATCTGCATGCCTTTGCCACCGACCTGATCGATGCCGACCTCAGCGTGCGCCGGCTCTATCTCCACACCTCGCCGGAATTCGCCTGCAAGAAGCTGCTGGCGGCGGGGGAAAAGCGCCTGTTCACCTTCGCCAAGGTCTTCCGCAACCGCGAGCGCACGGCCACCCATTCGCCCGAATTCACCATGCTGGAATGGTACCGCAGCGGCGAGCCCTATCAGGTGCTGATGGAGGATTGCGCCCGCCTGCTGGTGCTCGCCGCCGAAACCGGCGGCCTGAAGCGGTTCCGCTATCGCGGCGTGGAGACCGATCCCTTCGCCGAGCCCGAAAGGCTCAGCGTGGCCGAAGCCTTCGAACGTTTTGCGGGCATCGATCTGCTGGCGACGCTCGACCGGGACGGCGGCAGCGACCGCGGCGCCCTGGCGGCGGCGGCCCGCCGGGCCGGGCTGCGCGTGGCCGAGGACGACACCTGGTCCGACATCTATTCCGGCGTGCTGGTGCAGAAGATCGAACCCCATCTCGGGCATAACAGAGCCACCATCCTCCACGACTATCCGAGCGTGGAGGCGGCGCTGGCCCGCCGCACCGCCGATGATCCGCGTGTATCGGAGCGCTTCGAGCTCTATGCCTGCGGCGTCGAGCTGGCCAATGCCTTCGGCGAACTGACCGATCCCGACGAGCAGCGCCGACGCTTCCAAGCCGAGATGGACGAGAAGGAGCGCGTCTATGGCGAGCGCTACCCGATCGACGAGGATTTCCTGGCTGCCCTGGCCATCATGCCGCAGGCCAGCGGCATTGCGCTGGGCTTCGAGCGGCTCGCCATGCTGGCGACGGGCGCCAGCCGCATCGACCAAGTGATCTGGACGCCGGTCGCCTAATGCCAGGCCCGCGCTTTGGGTTGTGAATAACGGGGATAGGTCGTACCAGAGGCCACAATCTCGACAAAAGGAGCTGTGAGCTTCCGCTCCATGCCGTTGACGCGGCACGAACTTGATCCGCGAGAGACCTCATTGCACCCGCCGGCCCCAGGGGTCGGCGGTTTTTTCTTCCGGGTGCGCGGGCATCTTGCCCGCATCTACCCCTTCAGCCGCAACGTTTCCAAGAGCGGGCAAGATGCCCGCGCACCCGGATTACGCGGCCGCATCCTTGGCGCGTTCGGCCTTCTTGCGCTCGTTGGGATCGAGGATGGCCTTGCGCAAGCGGATCGACTTCGGCGTGACTTCCAGGAGTTCGTCATCCTGGATCCAGGCGATCGACTTCTCCAGCGTCATGCGGATCGGCGGCGTCAGGCGCACGGCCTCGTCCTTGCCGGCGGCGCGCACGTTGGAGAGCTTCTTGCCCTTGAGCACGTTGACTTCCAGATCGTTCTCGCGGGTGTGTTCGCCCACGATCATGCCCTGATAGACCTTCCAGCCGGGCTCGATCATCATCGGGCCGCGATCTTCCAGGTTCCACAGCGCGTACGCCACCGCCTCGCCGGCATCGGTGGAAATCAGCACGCCGTTGCGGCGGCCGGCCACCTCGCCCTTATAGGGCGCATAGGCGTGGAACAGGCGGTTGAGAACGGCAGTGCCCTTGGTGTCGGTCAAGAGTTCGTTCTGATAGCCGATCAGGCCGCGGGTCGGGGCGTGGAAGACCAGGCGCTGGCGGTTGCCGCCGGAGGGGCGCATCTCGATCATCTCGGCCTTGCGCTCCGACATCTTCTGCACCACGGCGCCGGAGAATTCCTCGTCGACGTCGATCACCACTTCCTCGATCGGCTCGAGGATCTCGCCGGCCTCGTTCTTCTGGAAGACGACGCGCGGGCGGGAGACGCCGAGCTCGAAGCCCTCGCGGCGCATCACCTCGATGAGGATGGCGAGCTGGAGTTCGCCGCGGCCGGAGACGATGAACGAGTCCTTGTCGGCCGATTCCTCGATCTTCAGCGCGACATTGCCCTCGGCTTCCTTGAGCAGGCGGTCGCGGATGACGCGGCTGGTGACCTTGTCGCCTTCGGTGCCGGCGAGCGGGGAATCATTGACGGTGAAGGTCATCGACACGGTCGGCGGGTCGATCGGCTGGGCCTGCAGCGGCTCGGTGACTTCGAGCGCGGCGAAGGTATCGGCCACGGTGCCCTGGGTCAGGCCGGCGATGGCGACGATGTCGCCCGCCTCGGCTTCCTCGACCGGCTGGCGCTCGATGCCACGGAAGGCGAGCACCTTGGACACGCGGCCCTGCTCGATCACCTTGCCGTCGCGCGACATCGCCTTGATCGCCATGTTCGGCTTCAGCGTGCCGGAGGAGATGCGGCCGGTCAGGACGCGGCCGAGATAGGGATTGGCCTCCAGGATGGTGGCCAGCATGCGGAAGGGGCCGGGCTCGACGGTCGGCTGGGCGACATGCTTGAGCACCAGGTCGAACAGCGGGGCCATGCCGGCGCTCTGGTCGGCTTCCGGCGAAGTACCCATCCAGCCCTGCTTGCCCGAACCGTAGAGGATCGGGAAGTCGAGCTGCTCGTCGGTGGCGTCGAGCGCGGCGAACAGGTCGAACACCTCGTTGATCACCTCTGTGGTGCGGGCGTCGGGCTTGTCGACCTTGTTGATGGCGACGATCGGCTTGAGGCCGATCTTGAGGGCCTTGGCCACCACGAACTTGGTCTGGGGCATCGGACCTTCGGCGGCATCGACCAGCACGATGGCGCCATCGACCATGTTGAGGATGCGCTCGACCTCGCCGCCGAAATCGGCGTGGCCGGGGGTGTCGACGATGTTGATGCGGGTATCCTTCCACACCACCGAAGTGGCCTTGGCCAGGATGGTGATGCCGCGTTCCTTTTCGAGATCGTTCGAGTCCATCACGCGCTCGGCCACGCGCTGGTTGTCGCGGAAGGCGCCGGACTGCCGCAGCAGCTGGTCGACCAGCGTGGTCTTGCCATGGTCGACGTGGGCGATGATGGCGATATTGCGAAGTTGCATAGGTTAAACCGGGTTCCTGCGTCAGCCGGGACATTGGCCGCGCTCAAAAGGGATCGTCTGTCGGATTTTGCGCCGCAATATCACAGGAGAGGGGGGCGCGGCAATGGCGGAGCACAGCCAGCTTCCGGGAACTTCATTCGGTTCTGGCCACGGGACGATGTTTCCCAATCAATTCGATGAAGCGGTTTTTCACCTGGGAGAAGAGGGACGGGGGAAGCGGGCCATAATAACCTGTATCGGTGTCGACAGGACGCAGGTCCGGGCCAGGCCAGACGAAACGATTGCTTTCGTTCAACACGATCCAGGACCGGTCCGTGTCGAGACGAAGCCTTTCTTTCACCGTCAAGGGAATTTCGATCGCCGCTCGCAGGTCGTCGGGCGGTGAATGGGTAATCGGCAGGACACGCACGATCCTTTGACCGGCATCGTCGGCTGCGACGATCGCCAGGACCAGGCAGGGGCGGTCCTTATCCGCTTCCTCGCGTCCTTCCTGATATTGACGATGCCAGAGATAGGCGTAGCGAAAGATGTAGCCGACCCTCGGCTCACTTGGCAGCATGCTTGGTCAATTCGGCGTCCAGGTGTTCGTGGCCGGGCTCCATCTGGGATCGCTCGATTTCGGCAATGTCCAAATCGGAAAGGTCTTCGGTGCGCTGCACGATACGAAGGCGCTTGGTCAGGCGAACAAAGTCGTCATAAGCCATCAATACCGTGCGCGGACGGCCATTCTTGGTGATGATGACGGGTTCGCGGATGGCGGTGTCCTGATAGGCGCCGAAATTCTTCGAGATCGCGGCAGCGGAAACGGTGGCGGTCATGCTATCTCCTTCCGGGAAAATATACGGAATTTACGGAAATGCCGCAAGTTGTCTCATCAAGACAACAAGGTCACCGATATCGCCTTAAGCGCCATCCTCTTCCGGCTCGTATTCCAGGAAGGTCGGCAGATCATCGGCCGTGGCAAACCAGGAAACCTGGCTGCGGGTCCAGATATGCTTGCGCGGCGCCGCCAGCGAGGGATCGTCGAGCGTGCCGGCATTGATGCTGATCTCAGTGGGATTTTCGCGGAGCCGGAAGCCGAGCGAGGCTCCGCATTCGCCGCAAAAATGCCGTTCCCCGAAGCTGGAGGAATGATAGACGCGCGGCTCGCCCCTGACATAGGCGAAGGCCTCGGCGGCAAACAGCGCCCAGGGTTGGGCCGGCGCGCCGGAAATACGCTGGCAGATGCGGCAATGGCACCAGCCGGCATCGAAGGGCGCTTCCCGCGCCTCATAGCGGATCGCCCCGCATTCGCAGCCGCCGGTCAGCAAGGCCATGGCGTTCCCCCCGGGCCGACGACACGAGCGGCCTTCCCGCGCAGTTTACAGCTAAGCGCGACGCTAGGGGAGATGGCTTCCAGGAAACGAGGGCCTGAAGAAGACCTGCGGTATCGGCTCCCCTCAGTGAGGGGGCCGATACCGCAGGGGCGGGCGAGCGCCGGCTGACAGGGCGGAAAGCTAGGGCGCGTCATCCGCTATGGTTTGGCGTTTGATGAGGTCAAAAATGGTCGGATGGGAGGAGTGAGCGCTGCCAAGACTTTCGTCTTGGCAAGCGAAGCGACGTTGCAGCTGGCCATTTTTCACCTCACCGCCTCTGGCGGCGGGGCGCTTTTGGCCGATGAGCGCGCCGTTCTTCGTAGCAAGCCGGAAGGCTTGCGTCCTCGAACTCCTTCTCTTCGGCCAAAATCGCTCCCGTCAAACCCTAAACCATAGCGGATGACGCGCCCTAGCGCTGCGCCACGAAGACCGCATTGTCGAGGACGAAGGAGCCGTCCGCCTCGATGGCAAAGTGCTCGCGCACTTCCTCCGACATCGCCGCCTGCAGGGCGCGGATGGCTTCGACGAAGACCGGCGGGGTACGCATGCGGGCGATCCAGGAGGAAAATTCCAAGGGCTGGTGCCCGGGGGTCGTCGCCGTCACCGTGAAACCGGCAGCGGCGAGCATCGCCTGCCATTCCCGGATCGAATAGTCACGCACATGCGAGGGATCGCGCAGCATCTCGAACGCCTGCAGGAAGGTGTCGCAGACGGCCCGCCCCGGCGCGACGGCATCGGCCATCACCAGCATACCGCCCGGTTTCAGCACCCGGAAGGCCTCCCGCAAGGCGGCCGGCACGTCGCCCCAGTGATGGGCCGAATAACGGCTCAGCACCATGTCGAAGCTGGCGTCGGCGAAGGGCAGCCGCTCGACCGAGCCCTGCTGGGTGGCGATGTTGGCAAAGCCGCGCCTGGCGGCTTCCTCGGCGACGGCCGCCAGCATTTCCGGGGAGAGATCGTAAGCCACGACCTCGGCTGCCACCGGCGCGGCCGCGAAGCTGACATGGCCGCCGCCGCAGCCCAGATCCAGCACGCGGGAGGGCTGCCGGGCTGCGACCGCTTCGGCTACCAGCCGCAGATCCTCACCCTTGGCGTGAACGGAGCTGGCGACATAGGCGGCAGCCTGCGAGCCGAATTGGCTCGTGACCAGGTTTTCCAGGGTGACCGATCGGGCCATGGCTCTTTCTCCGGGGATGATTGGAAGCACTCTGGAACGTCTCTAGGTTCTCGCTTACACTGGTACCAGATCCTTTTTTATCCTGGTATGAAAGTTGCCATGACAGCGGAGTCGGATCAGGCGCGCCGCCAGCAGCTCGGCGAGTTCCTGCGGTCGCAGCGGGCGCGTCTGACGCCCGACCTTTTCGGCCTGCAGGGTGGGGCACGGCGGCGGACGCCGGGCCTGCGCCGCGAGGAAGTGGCCCAGCTCGCCGGCCTGTCGACCACCTGGTACACCTGGCTGGAGCAGGGGCGGGACATTTCCCTGTCGGCCCACGCGCTCGGCCGGCTCGCCAATGTCCTGAATTTTTCGACGGCCGAGCGTGCCTATCTCTTCGATCTCGCCGGCAAGCGCGATCCGCAGGCGAGTACCGAAGCCGAGCCGGCCGCGCCGCCGGCACTGCTCGCCGCCCTCGACACAATCGCCGGTCCGGCCTATCTGCTCGACCACCTCTGGAATGCGCTGGGCTGGAACGCCCAGGCGGCCGAACTCTTCGGCGGCTGGCTGGACGGCGAGAATGACCGCAACCTCCTGGCCTATATCTTCCTCAGCCCGGCAGCCCGGGACCTGATCGAGAACTGGGAAGGGCGGGCCCGGCGGGTGATCGCCGAGTTCCGCATCGATTATGGCCACCATATCGAGGAAGAGGCGATGCAGGCGCTCGTCAGCGGCCTGACGGCGCGGAGCCCCTTTTTCGCGCAGGCCTGGCCGATCCACAGCGTGATCGGCCGTGAAGGGGGTCTGCGGCGCTTCAACCATCCCACGCGCGGCGCGCTCGAATTCCAGCAGATCACCCTCAGCCCGACGACGCGGCCCGACCTGAAATTCGTGATGCTGGTGTAAGTCGGGGCCGGGTCTCCAATCCCGCCGGGGATGACGCTGACGGCTTCACGTGATTGCCCCGCCCCCGATCGCCCGCCTTGCCCCCATTCGATCGCTCGGCTAGGTTTCGCGCCAATTTCCCCAAGGGTATACTTCCATGTCCCTAGAGACCGATCTCCTGGTCGACAGACGTGTCCTGCGCCGCAAGCTTTCCGTCTGGCGCGTGCTGGCTTTCCTGTTCCTGGCCGTCACCCTGGTGGTGGCCTATTTCGCCATTGCGGGCACCAGCGCCCTGCAGCATCGCAGCCCCCATATCGCCCGCATCAAGCTCGACGGCTTCGTCGGCGACCAGACCGCCAATCTGAAGCTGTTCGACCAGATTGCCGCGTCCCAGGCCGAGGGCGTGATCGTGCGGATCAACTCGCCCGGGGGGACGACCTCGGGCGGCGAGGCGCTCTATGACGGCCTGCGCAAGCTCTCGGCCAGCAAGCCGACGGTGGCCTTCATCGATGGCCTCGGGGCGTCCGCCGCCTATATGGCCGCCGTCGGCACCGACCACATCGTGGCCCGGCGCTCGGCTCTGGTCGGGTCCATCGGCGTGCTGGTGCAATATCCCAATGTCTCCAAGCTGCTCGATACCATCGGCGTCAGCGTCGAGGCGGTGAAGTCGTCCCCGCTCAAGGCGGCGCCGGACGGCTTCACGCCGACGAGCCCCGAGGCACGGGCCGCGCTCGCTTCCGTGGTCAACGACACCTATGGCTGGTTGAAGGACCTGGTGAAGGACCGGCGTAAATTCGACGACGCCGGCCTTGCGGCGGTCTCCGACGGGCGCATCTTCACCGGCAAGCAGGCGCTCGACCTCAAGCTCATCGACGAAATGGGCGACGAGGCGACCGCGATCGCCTGGCTCGGCAAGGACAAGCCGCGCCTCAAGGCGCTGCCGGTCGAGGATTGGGACAAGCCTTCCACCAGTTCCTCCTTCCCCTTCGCGCGCACGGGCCTGGCCTGGCTTGCCGACAACGTCGGGCTCGCCAGCCTGGGCGACGCCATCCGCACGGCACCCGAAACGCCTCCGGGCGCGCTTGACGGGCTTGTCTCGGTTTGGCACCCTTGAGGCACTCGTGTCCCACGGTCTGTCCGGACCAGCGTAGGGTGCCCAACAAGGATTGGGCTAGTAAGGATTTGGGGGGTGGAGCTTTTGGGCTCGATCCGCATCATGCTGTAAGGGAAGCTTCGACGCGATTCGCGCCGAGCGAACGTAACTTCACAAGACCGGCGACTGACGGGAACGAAAATGATCAAATCCGAATTGGTTCTGAAGATTGCGGAAGCCAACCCGCACCTCTACCAGCGTGACATCGAGAATATCGTCAACGCCATCCTCGACGAGATCGTCAATGCCATGGCCAAGGGCGATCGCGTCGAGTTGCGCGGCTTCGGAGCCTTTTCGGTCAAGTCGCGTCCCGCCCGCATCGGCCGCAATCCGCGCACCGGCGCGCATGTGCCCGTCGACGAAAAATTCGTGCCCTTCTTCAAGACCGGCAAGGACATGCGGCTGCGCCTGAACAAGCCGACGGCCTGATCGAGAGCAAAGCGCGCCTTGGCGAGAATGCTTGTTTGCTCTAACTCTTTGTCTGGACGCGTCTTTGCGATTCTCCGCGATGCCGGGAAATCGCGGGGCGCCTTTGCGATCATGCCGGAGCGGGGCAGGCCATGAAGCGCCTCTTCTATTATTTCATCCTGATCCTGGCCTTGATCGTGATGGCGGCCTTCGCCATCGCGAACAAGCAGTGGATCGCCGAAGGCGTCGCACTCTCCTATGACCCCAGCGCGCCTGGGGCCGAAGCGAGCACGCTGCATCTGCCGATGTTCCTGATTCTGTTCGGGATCCTGGTGATCGGCATGCTGATCGGCGGAATCACGGTCTGGCTGAAGCAGAGCCGTTTCCGCCGTGCCGCACGGATTGCCCAGGTCGAGGCGGAACGCCATCGCAACGAACTCGACCGGCTGCGCAGCCAGACCGCCCCCGCGGCCGAGTCGCGCGATAGCCATGCCATTCTGCCGTCGAGCGTGCCGTTCTGATCTTGTCGCCGGGAGCGCGGATATTCTCCCGCTCTCGAACGCTTCCCGTCAGGCTCTGCCTGTTTCCCGCAACCGGATCGGTTATAATCAGCGCTCCCGGCCCGACGGCCCGGACCTTTTCGTTGCCTGGGATGGAAAGCCATGCGCGTCATCACGGCCGATGAGATCGATGGCCTCCTGACCTTTCCCGACCTGATCGAGGCATTGCGCGCGGCCTTTGCCGCCGATTTCGTCACGCCGCCGCGCCAGCATCTGGAAATCGGCCATGGTTCCGAGGCGGCCACCGCCCTGATCATGCCGTCCTGGAGCGCCGACGCACCCGGGCCGGGCGCCTATCTCGGCACGAAACTGGTGAACGTATTCCCGGCCAATGGCGCCCGCGGCCTGCCGGCCGTGCTCGGCACCTATGTCCTGATGTCGGGGGAAACCGGAGCGCCCTTGGCCGCGATCGACGGCACCCGGCTGACCCATTGGCGTACCGCCGCTGCCTCGGGGCTCGCCGCCTCCTATCTCGCCCGCCCGGATGCCAGCCGCCTTGCCATGGTGGGGGCCGGCGCCCTGGCGCCCTTCCTCATCCGCGCCCATGCCAGCCAGAGGCCGATCGGCGACGTGGCGATCTGGAACCATCGGGCGGAGCGTGCCGAAAAGCTCGTGGAGGAACTGGCGCAGCAGGGGATCGCGGCCCGCTACGAGCCGGATCTCGAGCGGGCGGTGCGCACGGCCGACCTGGTTTCCTGTGCCACGCTGTCGAACCTGCCCTTGGTCAAGGGAGCCTGGCTGCGGCCGGGCATGCATCTGGATCTGGTCGGCGCCTTCAACCTGCAGATGCGCGAAGCCGATGACGAGGCCATGCGTGCCAGCGATCTGTTCATCGACACGCCGAGTGCACTGACCGAGGGCGGCGACATCGCGCTGGCCCTCAAGGCCGGCATTGTCGGGACCGAGGATATCAGGGCTGATCTGGCCGGGCTCGCCCGCGGCAGCCATCCCGGCCGCGCTTCCAGCGAAGCGCTGACGCTGTTCAAGTCGATCGGCAGCGCGCTGGAGGACCTCGCTGCGGCTATCCTGGTGTGGAAGAAGATCGGCGGCGAAGGCTGAGCGAGCGCAGCCTCAGGCGGCGTCGCTTTCCTGCTTCTGATGCAGGTCCAGAGCTTCGCGCAGCCATTCCAGCCAGTCCTTGAGCGCCCCGGCCTGGGCGGCTTCGAGGCCGGTGTTGGCGGCGATCTGGGACGGCACAATACGGGCTTTTTCCCGCAAGGCCTTGCCCTCGGCGGTCAGGGAAATGCGAACCTGACGCTCGTCATGGCTGTCGCGCCGTCGCTTCAGCAGTCCCGCTGCCTCCAGCCGCTTGAGCAGGGGGGTCAGCGTGTTGGTTTCCAGGAAGAGCCGGGCGCCGATCTCACCCACCTTCAGGCCGTCGCGCTCCCACAGGCAGAGCATGACCAGATATTGCGGATAGGTCAGGCCGAGCGGGTCGAGCAGGGGCTTGTAGGAACGGCCAAAGGCATTGTTGGCGGCGTAGAGCGCAAAGCAGAGCTGGTTCTGCAAGAGCAGCGGCGTGAACTCGTTGGAAGATGGTTCCATCGGTGCCTCCTTTGGCGCAACGCACATGACGCAACGTTCGGATTTCGGCGGATGCGTGACGGGTCTTTGCGCGGTGCCGGCTGCAGAAACGCGGCAGGCGATTGTCGTTCGCGAATCATATCGCACGCGACAAGGATGCTGAATCATTTTTCGCACACTTTCCCGATAAAAATCGCCCTCTCGAAAAAAATTGCATTTCCATCAAAATTTATATCGCGTACGATATAAATGTGTGCGATATATAACTCGTGTTCAACCCGAAGGGAGTTTTGTCATGAAGGTTCTCTACACCACCGCCGCCCGTTCCGATCACAATGGCCGTGATGGCGGCCGCTCGGGGACCGTGGACGGTCATTTCTCGGTCAAGCTCGACCTGCCCAAGGAGCTGGGCGGCGCCGGCGGCCCCGGCACCAATCCGGAGCAGTTGTTCGCCACAGGCTATGCCGCCTGCTTCATGGGGGCTCTGCGCTTCGTGGCCGGCAAGGAAAAGGTGGCCCTCCCCGAGGACGCCAGCGTCACCGCCACGGTCGGCATCGGCCCGCGTGACGACGGCGCCGGTTTCGGCCTCGATGTCGCTCTCGCCGTCGCCCTGCCGGGCATCGAGCATGCCCGCGCCGAGGATCTCGTCGCCAAGGCTCATATCGTCTGCCCCTATTCGGAAGCGACCCGCAAGAATCTCGACGTCCGCCTCAGCGTAGTCTGAGATCGCGTTCGGGAGCGATGTTCGGCACCGGGCGCGCGGATCCTGTGGGGGACGCGCGCCCGCCCTGCACGCGGCATGGCTGGCGCCCTGATTCGGCGCTAAGCAGGAAGCTCTGCTCGGAGCTTTCCTATGTCGCTGCCTCGCCCCTGGCGTGAAATCCTGCCGCAACTCCTGTCGACGGCCTTGATTCCGCTCACCGTAGCCGGCATCGGCTGGTACTATACGCGCTGGCAGCAGAACCTCGCCGATCTGCGCACCATGATCGACCTGATGACCGACGCCGCGCCGGAGAAGCGCAAATATGGCGTGGCCATGTTCGAATATCTCCTCAAGAACGACAAGGTGCCGGTGGAATTCATCACCGCACAGCTCGACTATGCCAATTCCTCGTCCGACCGCGACCTGCTGCCCTTGCTGGAGAACGCGGTGCAGAAGGCCTCGATCGTCAACAATTCGGTGAAATCCGCCTATGAGGAGGCGACCGCGAGGCTCCCCAGCCGCATCTTCGTGCATGCCCTCAACGATGCCCAGCGTCCTTGTGCCGGCATCCTGCTCGACGAGATGAAGGATGGCGACAAGGCCGCCATCACCTTTCCCTCGGTGATCCTCGCCAAATGGTCGGGCGAGGCGCATGAGCTGCGCTATTTCAAGACCTCCGATCGCAAGCGCGCCGACAATCTCGCCGAACTCTTCGCCGCCGTCGGCCTGCAGCTCACCACCAAGGACCTCTCGACCAGCTGGAGCGGAGCGCGCGATTCGCGCCCCAACACCTTCGAGATCTGGTTCGGCAATCCGGCCCTTCCGGCGAACTGCCTGCAGCCGAAGAAATAAGCGGGCCGGTCACGCGGCGCGCGGCAATGACCTGGCAGGTAATCGCCTTTCCCGGCCTGTCCGCTATTGTCGGCAGCATCGGTGGCGGGATTGCCGCGGGAGGACAGTCGAATGAGCGTGACCTATCTGATCGGCTTTGCCGTCAAATTCGAACAGCGCGAGCTTTCTGGTCATGCTCGATGAATTGCTGGATACCATGCGCCACGAAGGGAATTTCGTGAACGCCACGCTTCACACCGATCCCGAAGACCCCTGCCGCTTTCTGCTCCACGAAACCTGGGCCGATCACCAGGACGTGCTCGACGTCCAGCTCGGCCGCCCCTATCGGCAGGCCTGGCACGAAGCCCTGCCGGAACTGCTGGCGGAGCCGCGGGCCGTTTCAATGTGGCAACCATTGCGGGTCGATCGCAGGGATTGAGTGTCGCCTTCACCAGAGATTCTTGCCGTCGATCACGGTGACAGGCACCGCCTCCAGGTCGAAATCGTCGAAGAGGCGGGCATTGATGCTGATCTTGGGATTGTCGAAATCGGGCTCGCCGGTCGACCAGTCCGGCGTCTCGGTATAGGTGCCGCAGCCGCAGATGGCGCAGAAATGGTGCTGGATGGTCTTCGACCCCCAGCGATAGGTCGCAACCTGCTCGGGCGGCGATGTCAGCCGGAACTGTTCGGGCTTGTAGTAGGCCCAGAGCGAGCCGCGCTTGGAACAGAAGCTGCAGGTGCAGCGCGTCACCTCCCGTGGCGCCTCGCTCAACTCGAATGTCGTGCCACCGCAATGGCAGCTGCCTTTGAGAGCCATGGCTTGTTCCTTTCCGATCTTCGCGCTAGCTCTTGATAAAGCCTGCCTACTGACATCTTCCTGTCAGCAGTGATCCGCTAAAATGAGAGCCTGATGAGCGCCGCCCGCAAGATTCACATGCTGACCTTCCATCTCCTCGGCATCGCCGGCGAGGATGCCATGGATGATATCATCGATGAGATCGAGGAGTTCGCCGATGGTGTGGACTGGCCGATCGAGGCGCCGGATGCGTTCAAGCACAAGATCAGCGAAACCGATCCGGACACGGGCTGCGCGGTGGAACTGCCGGTGCGCGCCACGCTTGCAGGGGAGACCATTGCCGGCGAGAAAGCCGACTTTGCCGGCGCCATGGCGCTGATCGAGCAGTTGCGCCGGCTCTCGGCCCGCCATCGCTTCGACGTCGAGATCGCCTTCGACAAGGAGATCGTCGGCACCATCGACAAGGGGACCTATAGCGAGGCCCTGCGCCAGGGATTGCTCGAACCCTGGCAGGAGGGGTAGCCGCTTGCACGGGCGGTCCGGCTGGCGCACCGCCGTCGTCGGGTTGGCATCCGGCCTGATGCTGCTCGCTTTGGGGCAGCCTGCTCCGGCCCGCTCGTCTTTGGCTGGCGACCGCCTCGCGGACCTGCCGCTCGAGATTTCGGCAGCTCCCTCCGAGCAGGGCAAGCTCGTGCTCTTCCTGTCGGGCGATACAGGCTGGGGCGGGCTGGAACGAAGCCTGGCTCGCCGCCTTGCCAGGGCGGGAATCGGTGTCGTCGGGCTGGATGCGCGCCGCTATTTCTTCGTCAAGCGCTCGCCCGCCGAACTTGCCCGGGATATCGAGCGTATCCTGGCCGTCTATCGCCGGCGCTGGCATGCCGGCCGCATCGTCCTGGCCGGCTATTCCTTCGGCGCGGACGCCTTGCCTTTCGCCTGGCCCCTGCTTTCGGCGAGGACACGGCGGGAAACCGGGCTGATTGCCCTGGTCGGCCTGCTGCCGGAGGCCAATTTCCGCATCTCGCTCCTCGAAATGCTCGACCTGCCGGCGGCGGACGACACGCCGGTCGCGCCGATGCTGCTGCAACTGCCCGTGCGCAGGGTGGTCTGCCTCTATGGCCGGGAGGAGCATAGTGCCTGCACCTTGCCCGAGCTTGCGGGCGCCGAGCGCATCGCGCGGCCCGGCGGGCATGACCGCGATGGCGATGCCGGGGCGGTGGCGCAGGCGATCCTGCGGCGCCTGGCCGTCAGCCCGCCAGCTCGGCCACCACCGTATCGAGCAGCGGAAAACCCGCACGGGTGACCCGCACGCGGTCCTCCCGGCGCTCGACCATGCCGCTGTCCTGCAGGACGGCCAGTGTGCTCTCCGCCACAGGCCGGCCGCGCAGCCGGGCGAGGCGGGCGAGATCGATGCCTTCCGCCAGGCGCAGGCCCATCAGCAGCATTTCGTCGCCTTGCTGGTCCGCCGTCAGGGGCTGGTCGTCGACGAGGCCATGGCCGTTCGCACGCACCCCCGCAAGCCATTTCTCCGGGCTGCGCTCGGTGGAGAGCGCCCGGCGGACGCCATCGGCATCGATGAGGCGGCCATGGGCGCCGGGGCCGATGCCGGCATATTCGCCATAGCGCCAATAGACCAGATTATGCCGGCATTCGGCGCCGGGGCGGGCATGGTTGGAGATCTCATAGGCCGGCAGGCCGCGCCTTTCGCAGGTCTCGCGGGTGATGTCGAACAGGATACGGGCATCCTCGTCCGGCATTGGAATGAGCTTGCCGGCGGCGACCAGGCGCTCATACATG
The DNA here is from genome assembly GCF_017813775.1 of Labrys sp. LIt4. Classification (NCBI taxonomy): domain Bacteria; kingdom Pseudomonadati; phylum Pseudomonadota; class Alphaproteobacteria; order Hyphomicrobiales; family Xanthobacteraceae; genus Labrys; species Labrys sp. LIt4. Next base: position 84,764 of record NZ_JAGIPY010000005.1, on the reverse strand, counting down.
GTGTCCGGCTCGATGGTGAGCTGATAGAGCGAGAGATGCTCGGCCGCCCGATCGATGGCCTGGTCGAGCTCAGCCTGCCAATCCCGGGGCTGCTGGTCCGGGCGGGCATAGATCAAATCGAAGGAATAGCGCTCGAAGGATTTGGCGGCGATCTCGACGGCTGCCATGGCCTCGGCCACCGAATGCATGCGGCCCAGGCGCTTGAGATCGGCGTCGTTCATCGCCTGTACGCCGAGCGAGACGCGGTTGACCCCCGCGGCGCGGTAGCCGGCGAAGCGGGTGGCATCGACGCTGGTCGGATTGGCTTCCAGCGAGATTTCGGCATTGGGCGCGATGGTCCAGGCCCCGCCGATGGCATCGAGAATGGCGCCGACGGTTTTCGGGTCCATCAGCGAGGGCGTGCCGCCGCCGAAGAAGATCGACTGCACCTGCCGCCCCGGCGCGACGGCGGCCATATGGGCGATTTCCTTGAGATAGGCCTCGACATAGCCGGCCTGGTCGACGCCGCCGGTGCGGACATGGCTGTTGAAATCGCAATAGGGGCATTTGGCCAGGCAGAACGGCCAATGCACGTAAACGCCGAAGCCGGGCTCGGAGGAGTTGGGGATCATGCCGGCTCAAGTGGCAGTTGCTCGGGGCTACGTCAATCCCGCTTCACACGGGAGTCCCGGTAGCGGTCGCGGGCCACTTCACTGCACAGGCCCGACCATTCGCAGCCAATGCAGGCCGAGCGGGTGAGATTGGCGGCGAAGGCGCCGCGGAAACGCGCCAGCAGGGTCGGAGTCAGGGCGATGCGGGTACCGGTGCGGATGGGCAGGCGCATCAGGGCGCTGACATCACGGATGGCGAGTTCGTCGCGCTGGTCGATCCGCGGCTCATGGCAATGCGAATCGGCCTCTTCTGCGAGCGGGGCGCAGATATCGTCCGGCCCCGCCACGATCTCGATGTCTTCACCCTGGCTCAGTCGCGCTGCGATGGCATCGTAATTGGCGACGAAGCCGGGGCTGTATCCCTTGCCGACATAGGTCAGCATGCAGAGGAGATGGTGGGCACGAAGCCGCACCGTCACCGGGCGGTGCCGGCCTTGCCGCGAACCAGGGCCATCAGGGTGACGGCGCCGATGACCGACTTCAGCAGGCCGCCGAGAAGGAAGGGCGCGACGCCGAGCAGGAAGGCCTTCTCCAAGCCGATCTGGGCGCCAAGCCAGGCCCCGCCGATGGCCAGGCAGAGGGCATTGCCCAGAGTCATGTTGACGAAGGCGAGAACCGGGCGGTTGCCGTTCCAGCCACGCTCGGCCAGCAAGCCGCAAAAAGCGGCCACGAGCGGGAAGGAGATCAGATAGCCGGCCGTCGGACCGACGAACAACAAGGTGCCGATGCTTCCCGTTGCGGTGACCGGAAGGCCCATCCAGGCTTCCGCCAGCCAGGCCAGGACGGTGATGGCGCCGAGACGCCAGCCATAGAGCGCACCGATGAGGGTGACGGCCAGGGTCTGCATGGTCATCGGCACGGGGAACATCGGCACCTGGATGTGGGAGGCCAGGGCCAGAACGGCCGTGCCCGCGACCACAGCAGCCGCCTGCCAACCGAGGGAGCGCCGCGAGATGTCGAGGGGGCTGAAAGCCGGAGCCAGGGAGGGGGTGACGGTGTGCGACATGGGAGCTCCACGGGAATTATAGATAATTTCGAATTCAATCATCTATAGAGGTCACAAAATGGGACGATTGGCAATATCCGGGTGCGCGGGCGACATAATCGATGTCATCCCGGACGCGGAGCTGGCACGTCGTGCTGCACCGCAGAGCCGGGACCGCGAGAGGAGAAAAGCGCCTATCTTGATGGCGATCCCCGTGTCTGCGCCGCGGCACTGCGCGCCGCAACGCGCACGGGATGACACAGGTCACCCGATAATGGCGAAGGCTTCCCGCGTCGCGCCGGAGGCCGACCGGACCGGTTTCAGGCCGACCCGCTGCACATGGCGGGCCAGGGTGGCGGCGGCATCGTCCAGCTTGCCCGCGCGCAGGGCCGCCAGGATGGCGCGGTGGTCCTGGTCGGTCGGGGTTTCCCATTCCGAGCGCCAGGCCGCGAACAGGAAGCGGGCGCTGGCGGCATGGAGATCGTCGATCGCCGCCAGCAGGCGGGGCATGCGGCAGGGTGCCAGGATCAGGCGATGGAAGCGGCGATTGGCCTCTTCCCAGGAGCGCACGTCGCGCGACCGGTCGCCCGCCTTGGTGGCTTCCTCGGCCTCGTCGAGAATGGTCGCGGTCAGGTGCGGTGCGGCCTGGCGCAAGGCCAGCCCCTCCAAGGCCGCGCGCATCTGCGCGACCTCCTTCACCTCTTCGAGGTTGAAAGCGGCCACGCGCACGCCGCGCCGGGGCTCGCTCACCGCAAGGCCCTGCGCCTCCAGGCGCCGGAAGGCCTCGCGTACCGGCACATGGCTGGTCGCGAACTCCTCGGCGACATGGTCCTGGCGCAATCGGGCACCGGGTTCGATCGCCCCGGAGATGATGCGATCCGCCAGCACCTTGGCGATGCGGATGGCGATGGTGTCGTCCTTCGGGGCGCTCATGATTTATAGATAATTTCAGGTGTGCCGATTTGTCGAGAGGCGCGCTTCCTGGGACCGCCGGCTTCCAGCCGGCATCTTTCTATCCGGCGAACTCCGTGTTTCCAGGCTGGTCTGAAGACCAGCCCTCCAAATCAGCCCGCCGCCACCGGCAAGGCGCGCTTGTGGGCAGTGGCCCGATAGGTCGACAGGATGCGCTGGTGCGAGGCATCGGCGATCGGCTTGCCCTCCAGAAAGTCGTCGATCTCCTCATAGGTCACGCCATAGGCATCCTCGTCGGGCTTCAGCGGCACATTGGTCTCGAGGTCGGCGGTGGGTACCTTGAAGACCAATTCGCGCGGGGCGCCGAGATGGATGGCCAGGGCCCGCACCCGCCTCTTGTTGAGGCCTGCCAGCGGCAGGATGTCGGCCGCGCCGTCGCCGAACTTGGTGTAGAAGCCCATCACCGCCTCGGCGGCGTGATCGGTGCCGATGACCAGGCCGCGCACCGCGCCGGCGAGGCCGAACTGGGCGATCATGCGCTGGCGCGCCTTGATATTGCCGTGATGAAAATCCGCCCGCACGGGATCGATCAGGTCGGCGGCCTCGCGGGCGAGTTCCGCCATCATCGCGTCGGCGGCCGGCTTGATGTTCACGGTGACGGTGCGGTCGGGCTTGATGGTGGCGAGCGAACGCTGGGCATCGGCCTCATCCGCCTGCACGCCATAGGGCAGGCGCATGGCGAAGAACCAGGCGTCGTATTCTTCCGACCGCAGCTTTTCGACGGCGGCCTGAGCCAGCATGCCCGCGGTGAGCGAATCGACGCCGCCGCTGATGCCCAGCACATAGGAGTGTGCGCCCGAAGCCTTCAGGTAGTCGGCGAGGAAGGCGATGCGCCGCTCGGCCTCTACGGCGGGATCGAAGGTTTCGGGCACGATGATGTCGGGCGTGAGCGGCTGCGGCATGGGCAAGCTTCCGGGCAGTTGAATCGGGCGACAACAGGCCATGTTCGTTCCGGAGCGTCAATATGGGGCACTTGGAGGGGCGATCTTCAGATCGACCACCTTGCGCTCTCCGTCATGCGCGTCGTTTCCAGGAGCTCGATCCTGCTCCATCACTGAATGGAGCTGAGAAGGTCGGCCCTCCAGATGCCCCATCTATCCACAAGCCTCCGGCGTCGCCCTCGTGCTCCCTTTGCCCGCATCTGCTAGCGTGCCGCCATGACATCCTCGCCCCGCAAACTCGACACCGCCGACGCCTCGGCGCCCGTCACGCCGATGATGGCGCAATATCTCGAGATCAAGGCTGGCCATCCCGGCGCCTTGCTGTTCTATCGCATGGGCGATTTCTACGAATTGTTCTTCGAGGATGCGGAAATCGCCTCCAAGACGCTCGGCATCGTCCTGACCAAGCGCGGCAAGCACCAGGGCGAGGACATCGCCATGTGCGGCGTGCCGGTCGTCAGGGCGGACGAATATCTGCAGCGCCTGATCGCCCATGGCCACCGCGTCGCGGTCTGCGAGCAGATGGAGGATCCGGCCGAGGCCAAGAAGCGCGGCTCCAAATCGGTGGTCAAGCGCGGCGTGGTCCGCTTGGTCACGCCCGGCACCATCACCGAGGAGACGCTGCTGGAGCCGACGCGCACCAATCTGCTGCTCGCCCTGGCGCGCCTGCGCATTTCCGACGACGAGGCCCGTTTCGGGCTCGCCTTCGCCGATATCTCCACCGGCGAGTTCGGCCTGTCGGAATGCGACGAGGCCGGGCTGCCGGCCGAAATCGCCCGGCTCGACCCGTCCGAGATCGTGATGGCCGAGGCGGTGCATGAGGATGCCGAACTGGCTTCGCTCTGGCGCGAGAGCCGCGCCGCCGTCACGCCGGTCGGGCGCGACGTCTTCGACGGCTCCCAGGCCGAGCGCCGCCTCGCCGCCTTCTACGATGTCGGCACCATCGACGGCTTCGGCAGCTTTTCCCGGGCCGAGCTGGTCGCCGCTTCCGGCCTGGTCACCTATATCCTGCGCACTCAGGTCGGTCAGAAGCCGGCGCTCGATCCGCCGCGCCGGGACGGCGCCAGCGCCCATATGGCGATCGACGCCGCCACCCGCGCCAATCTGGAGCTGACGCGCACGCTGGGCGGCGAGCGGGCCGGCTCCCTGTTCGATGCCGTCGACCGCTCGGTGACGGCGGCGGGCGGCCGCCTCCTGGCGCAATGGCTGGCGAGCCCGCTGCTGGCGCCGGAGGCCATTGCCCTGCGCCAGGATGCGGTGGCCTTCTTCGCCGAGCAGGCGCTGCTGCGCGGCCAGGTCCGCGCCCGGCTGAAATCGGCGCCGGACATCGCCCGCTCCATGGCGCGCCTCGCCCTCGACCGGGCCGGCCCGCGCGATCTGGCGGCTCTCAGGGAAGGGCTGACCGGCATCGCCGCCATCGAGGCCCTGCTGCGCCAACGCGAGAGCGAATTGCCGCCGGTGCTCGCCGGCATCCTCTCGGCCCTGGCAAGGCCGGACCAGGGTCTGGCGGCGCGCCTGGCCGCTGCCCTGCAGGACGATCTGCCGCTGCTCAAGCGCGATGGCGGCTTCGTGCGCGCCGGCTATGATGCCGGCCTCGACGAGACCAGGGCGCTGCGCGACGAAAGCCGGCGCGTCATCGCCGGCCTGCAGGCGCGCTATGCCGAGGAGAGCCAGGTCCGCCAGCTCAAGATCAAGCACAACAACATGATCGGCTATTTCGTCGAGGTGCCGCAGCAGGCGGGCGAAGCCTTCCTGCAGCCGGGCCTGCGCGAAACCTATGTGCATCGCCAGACCATGGCCGGTGCCATGCGGTTCTCGACCGCCGAGCTCTCGACCCTGGAATCGCGCATCGCCTCGGCGGCTGAGCGCTCTCTGGCGAGCGAACTCCAGATCTTCTCCGATCTCGCCGCGGCCCTCATCGCCGACGGCGCCGCCATCCGGGCCGCCACCGAGGCGCTGGCCCTGCTCGATGTGATCGTGGCGCTCGCCGTGCTGGCCGAGGAAGAGAACTATGTCCGTCCCGTTGTCGACACCTCGCTCGCCTTCGCCATCGAGGGCGGGCGCCATCCCGTGGTGGAGCGGGCGCTGAAGCGCGAGGGCAAGCCCTTCGTCGCCAATGATTGCGAATTGAGCGGCGAGGGCGAGGGCCAGAAGGCGGCCGGCAAGATCTGGTTGCTCACCGGCCCGAACATGGCGGGTAAGTCGACCTTCCTGCGCCAGAACGCCCTGATCGCGGTGCTGGCGCAGATCGGCTCCTTCGTGCCGGCGAAATCGGCCCATATCGGCGCGGTGGACGCGCTGTTCTCACGCGTCGGCGCCGCCGACGACCTGGCGCGCGGGCGCTCCACCTTCATGGTGGAAATGGTGGAGACGGCGGCGATCCTCAACCAGGCCGGGCCGCGCGCGCTCGTCATCCTCGACGAGATCGGACGCGGCACCGCCACCTTCGACGGCCTCTCGATCGCCTGGGCGGCGATCGAGAACCTCTCCGCCGTCAATCGCTGCCGCGCTTTGTTCGCCACGCATTATCACGAGCTGACCCAGCTGACGAAGAAGCTGCCGAGGCTCGCCAACGCCACCATGCGGGTAACCGAATGGCACGGCGACGTCGTCTTCCTGCATGAGGTGGTGCCCGGCGCCGCCGATCGCTCCTACGGCATCCAGGTCGCCAAGCTCGCCGGCATGCCGGCCGCCGTGGTGGAACGGGCGCGGGCCGTGCTGGCGCAGCTGGAAGCGACCGACCGCCAGGCTCCGGCGGCGCGCCTGGTCGACGATTTGCCCCTGTTCGCGGCGGCCCCGCGGGCGCCGGCCCAGCCCGCGATCAAGGCCCGGGACGAAGTCGCGGAAGCCCTCGATGCCCTCGATCCCAACGACATGACGCCTCGCCAGGCGCTCGACGCCTTGTTTTCCTTGAAAGCCAAACGCGATAGCGCCAAGAAGGGATAATACCTGGGACCGCCGGCTTCCAGCCGGCTCTTCTCATCCGGCGAACGCTGCGGTTCCAAGAACCGGCTGGAAGCCGGCGGTCCCAGGACACTCTCCTTCCTAGAGCAAAGCGCGTTCAAGCGTGAACGCTTATTTGCTCTAGCTCATTGTTTTGACGCGTCTTTGCGATTCTTGGTGACTCCGTCTAATCGCAAAACGCTATAGAGCAAAGTGCGTTCAAGTGTGAACGCTCATTTGCCCTAACTCATTGTTCCAACGCGCCTTTGCGATTCGGGGGCCCCGTCGAATCGCAAAACGCTATAAGGCCTGCAATGCTCGACAAGCCCAATCGTGAGCTCCACCTCGTCCTCGACCGTATGGCGCTCGAAGCCGAGATCGACGCCTTGGCGCTGGAGCATGAGGGGCATGCCGACGCCTTGCGCCTGGCGGTGGTCACCCTGCTCAAGACAACCTTGCGGGACGGCCGCGAGACCATCCGAACCTGGTTCAGCGAGGACCGCCTCGGCACCGCCTGCGCCCAGCGCCTGTCCTGGCTCGAGGACGAGATCATCCGCGCCAGCTACGCCTATGTGACGCGCTACGTCTATACCACCCACAATCCGACGGCAGGCGAGCGCATGGCCGTCATCGCGGTGGGCGGCTATGGCCGCGGCACCCTCGCGCCGGGTTCGGACATCGATCTCTTGTTCCTGCTGCCGGCCAAGCAGACGGCCTGGGGCGAGAGCGTCACCGAAGCCATCCTCTACGTCTTGTGGGATCTCGGGCAGAAGGTCGGCCATGCCACCCGCACGATCGACGAGTGCCTGCGCCTCGCCCGCGGCGACATGACCATCCGCACCGCCTTGCTCGAGGCGCGTCCGATCCTCGGCGACATGGGGCTGGCCGCGGAGCTCGCCGCCCGTTTCGACCGCGAGCTCGTCCAGCTTACCGCGGCCGAGTTCGTGGCCGCCAAGCTCGCCGAGCGCGACGAGCGCCTGATCAAGGCCGGCAACTCGCGCTACCGCGTCGAGCCCAACGTCAAGGAAGGCAAGGGGGGCCTGCGCGATCTCAACACGCTCTACTGGATCGCCAAATATGTCTATCGCGTCAGGGATGCCGCCGATCTCGTCGAGGCCGGCCTGTTCACCCGGCGCGAATATCGCCAGTTCACCCTGGCCGAGGACTTTCTGTGGGCGACGCGCTGCGCCCTCCATTTTCTCACCCGCCGGCCCGAGGAGCGCCTGACCTTCGACACCCAGCGCGAGATAGCGACCTTTCTGGGCTATGCGGACCGCGGGGGCCTGCGCGGCGTCGAGCGCTTCATGAAGCACTATTTCCTGGTCGCCAAGGATGTCGGGGATCTCACGGCCATCGTCTGCGCGGCGCTGGAGGCGCGCCAGGAAAAGCCCAAGGCGATGCTGGACCGCTTCATCGCTCCCTTCCGCCGCAGTCAGCGCCAGGCCCTGATCGGCACCAAGGATTTCGTGATCGAGACAGGCCGGCTCAACGTCGCCAACGACCAGGTGTTCGCGCGCGACCCCGTCAACCTGATCCGCCTGTTCCACCTTGCCGACCTGCATTCCCTCGCCTTGCATCCCGACGCGATGCGCCTCGTCACCCGCTCGCTCAAACTGGTGAACGCGGCACTGCGCGAGAACGCCGAGGCCAACCGGCTGTTCCTGGAGATCCTGACCTCGCGCAATGCGCCCGAGACCGTGCTCCGGCGCATGAACGAAGCCGGCGTGCTCGGCCGTTTCATCCCCGATTTCGGCAAGGTCGTGGCGATGATGCAGTTCAACATGTATCACCGCTACACCGTGGACGAGCATCTGCTGCGGTCGGTCGGCGAACTCGCCGACATCGATCGCGGCGAGGGCGGCGACGAGCATCCTCTCGTCAACGAGATCATGCCGAGCATCCAGAACCGCACCGCCCTCTATGTCGCCACCTTCCTCCACGACATCGCCAAGGGCAGGCCGGAGGATCACTCGCTCGCCGGCGCCAGGATCGCCAAGAAGCTGGGGCCTCGCCTCGGCCTCACCCCGGCCCAGACGGATACGGTCTCCTGGCTGATCGAGCAGCACCTGGTGATGTCGATGACGGCGCAGTCCCGCGACATTTCCGACCGCAAGACCATCGAGACCTTCGCGGGCACGGTACAGACGCTGGAGCGCCTCAAGCTGCTGCTCATCCTCACCGTGGCCGACATCCGGGCGGTGGGGCCTGGCGTGTGGAACGGCTGGAAGGGCCAGCTCCTGCGCTCGCTGTTCTGGGAGACCGAGCTGGTGCTGGCCGGCGGCCATTCGAATGTGGACCGGCGCGCCAGCGTGCAGTTGTCCCAGGACGAACTGAGGGCCGGCCTGTCCGACTGGAGCAAGGCGGAGGTCGATGCCTATGTGGCGCGCCTGTATCCGCCCTATTGGCTCAAGGTGGACCTGCCGCGGCGGCTGCGCCACGCCCGCTTCGTGCGGGCCGTGCGCGAGCGCGGCGAGACGCTCGGCACCGAGGTGGCCACCGATGCCTTCCGCGGCGTGACCGAACTGACCATCCTCGCCCCCGACCATCCGCGCCTGTTGTCGATCATCACGGGCGCCTGCGCGGCTTCCGGGGCCAACATCGTCGATGCCCAGATCAACACCACCACGGATGGCCTGGCGCTCGACACCATCTTCGTCAGCCGTGAATTTCCGCAGGACGAGGACGAGTTGCGCCGGGCGGGGCGCATTGCCCAGGCGATGGAGCAGGCACTCACCGGCACCATCCGACTGCCTGACGCCGTGGCCAAGCGCAGCGCCATCAAGCCGCGGCAGAAGGCCTTCCAGGTCGCGCCCGAGGTGGTGGTCGACAATGAATGGTCGAACCGGCATACGGTGGTGGAGGTCTGGGGCCTCGATCGCCCCGGCCTGCTCTACGACCTCACCACGGCGATCTCGCGGCTGAACCTGAACATCGCCTCGGCCCATATCGCCACTTTCGGCGAAAAAGCGGTCGACGTATTCTACGTCACCGACCTTACCGGGGCGAAGATCACGTCGCTGCAGCGCCAGGACAGCATCCGCAGCAATCTGCTGGCGGTGTTCCGGGGTGAAGGGAAATCGGGCTGAACGGGGTGGCCGATCAAGCACCGTCATTGCGAGCGTAGCGAAGCCATCCAGGTCTCGCAGACGCAGTGGCCATGGCTTCTGGATTCACGACCGCTGGCGTCATTGCAGCCTCTGCACCAGCTGCTGGTAGAATTTCTGCGATTCCGTTCCCATTGGAAGGTCGTTCTGGGCATTGGGGCCGACCAGGTCGGCCGTCACGACGCGAGCCCGCTCGCGCAGGGCCGCCCAGTCCGGCAAGGTCCATTGGGCCTGGGTGATGGTCGAGAGGATGTAGAGGACGTTGTAGCGCCCCGTCAGCGTCAGGCTCTGGACGGCCGGCCGTGCCAGCATGTTGACGAGGGCGCCGACCAGCATGCGCTGGTCGGCGGGCGAGACCGTCCCGTCGCGCAATGCCCGCACGAGATTGTCCGTGGTCGCCCGCCGCGCATTGCCATTGGGGCCATCGATCAGGTTGACGTTGGCGAGCAATTGTTCGCCGGCCGTCAGCTTGGGGGGAGGGGGAAGCTTGTAGGACCGGGACTGGTCGATGGCCTGTGTCAGCACAGCGTCCGAAGCACGCAGGAACTGGTGCTGGGACGGGTTCGCCGTTGGTGCCGGCGCCGACTTCAGGGCATCCTTGAGTTTGGTCTGGGCTTCCTCCAGCGAGCGTTTCATCGCCAGCAACTGGTCGTTGAGATCCTTGAGTTCGGCCTCGTGCCGAAACCGCTCGGTCTGGAGTTGAACATCGGCCTTGAGGAAGCGCTGGGCCCGCTTGTCATTGTCCGCCGACAGTTCCTCCGCCTGCTCGCGCAGGCGATCGGCCTCCTTGCGGGCCTCGTTCTCCCGAAGGAAGGAGAGGACAGCGAGGATGGCAAAGGCGACGGACAGGAGGAGCGTAACGATGAACCCGATGCGGATATGGCGCGCCCGGCGTTCGGCCGCCGTGCTCGCGCTCACGAAGGCCTCGATTTCCGGGTCCTTGTCGCGATATCCGGCGGCTTCCACCAGGGCATTGCCGGTAAGCAGATAGCCGGGCGCCCGGTTCGACCGGCGCCATTGATAGGCCAGGGCACCGATGCGGATCTGGGCGCGGGCGTCCTGCGCCGTCGCCGGCCCCGTCGAACTCCCGGCCACCGTTGCGCCGGCGGGGAGAGCCTTGTCCGATGTGAGATAGGGAGCGAGCGGCAGGTCGAGATCCAGCCTCGCGCCGTTCGTCGACCAGGTCAGCAGCTGCGTGCTCCAATAGTCGATGATGCCCTGGGCTGCTTCGCGATCCTCCTCCTGTCCAAGGCGAGCGCCGGCTGCCGCGACACTGTCCCGGAAAGCCGCAACGCGATTGTGAAAGGCTTCGATTGCTTGCGGACTATCGTCACTCCGCTGGCTGCTGGACCTGAGCAGGTCGAGATGTGCGTGGCTGATATCCGCGATGCTCGCGAAGATGTCCGGCTGAAGAGGGGGCGCTGTTTCGGTCATGGCACGGCCCCCAGAATGTCCTTCAGGCGGCCGCTGATCTGGAAGACGCTGTCGAAATCCGCCTTCAGCCGGCTATCGAGCGCGAAGAACTGGGCACTGGCATTCTTCTGGAAACCCGAGAAGGCCCGCTGCAGGGCCCGGATCGCCGGCGCGTTCTTGAGGTTGAACGCGGTGTCGCGCTGGGCGATCTCGACATCCTGCAGGCAGGCGTCGATCTTGTCGCAATCCTCTCCGTCGACGGTCAGATCCGCGCGTTCCAGGCCCAGCGACGCCAGGTTCAGCAGCATCGCCCTGGTCTCGGGCCAGAGGGCGGCGATCTCATCCACGATCAGGACACCGGGATCGTCCAGGCAACTGGCGAGGATCGAGAGGTTCTGCTCCACTTTCTGCAGGCGGTTATGGGTCGCGATCCGGCTCATCAAGGTGCGCTGCAGGGCCCCGAGGGCGACGATGGCCTCGTCGAGCGCCGCCTGCAGGCCAGCATCGGCTGCGCCGATTTCGACCAGGGCGCCTGCCAGTTCCGGCAGGGGCAATTTCGTCGCGGCATCGAAGATACCCTTGTTCAGCTGCACCGACTGGCTGTCGCTGATCGAGGCGATCTGCCGGATGGCGATGAGCACCGGCCCCGGCCTGTCGGCGTCGAGCCCCTCCTGGCAGCGCTGCGAGCTGCTTTCCAGCTCGTCGACCCAGGAAAGGTCGAGGCCGGCCAGGATCTCGTCCGCGCCCGGCCTGGCGATCTGGGTGCGGATGGCGGCGACGGCGGCACGGACCTGGGCGATGTAGACCTGCACCGTCTCGTAGCTGATCGGGTTGTCCATGCTCGCCACGGCCTGCAGCAGGATGCGGGTGTGGTTGATCTGGATATGGTGGAGGCTGTCGTGCAACCCCTTATAGGCAGCCAGCAGGTTGATGCGTCGGCCGATCTCGCCAAGGCGCTGCTTGGAGATGCCCGCCTTCTTCCCGACCTCGTCCTTGGCCAAATAGGCGGCGAGGCTGTCGAGCCCGGTGACGACGGTGCCGACCTGCGACGCCACGCTCGGCGGTGCGGTCAGGGCATCGGGGATCAATTGCGTCACCAATTCCCTGAACGCGGTGTTGTCGTTCTTGGCATGCAGCACGATGGCGACGAAATTCGTCAGGATCCCGCATTTTTGCGCCCAGTCGACGCAATCGCGGGCGACCTTGCGTCGGGGCTGCTCGGCAAAGCTCACACCGGTGATGGCAACCGACGTGCCGTAGCAGATCTGCATGAGGTCGCCCAGTTCGCGAAAGGTGCACAGGTCTCCGATCGCGTTGGAGATCGAGATGACGCTTTGAGGGGGGAGTGTGACGACGCCCATGCCGTTCCCCTTCTCAGGCCGCCGGAATGGTAGCGCCGAGGCCGGCCGCCTCGATATCCGCCCGGATCAGTCCCGCGGGGACGCCCTGGTTGAATGTCGGCTCGCCCCAGGCCGGATCGCCGAAATGATGGAGGGCGAGAAGCTGCCACTCCATGCTCAGGCAGGGTGAGCCCGAAGAGCCCGGATCGGTGTTGGTGGCATAGCGCAGCCTCGGCCGGCCCGGTGGAGCGGGTGTGGGCAGGATCGCCTCGGTGTCGATCGCCAGCTTGATCGGCCCCCCATGGGGATGCTGGGCGATGATCAGGGGCGAGCCTTGGCCCAGGGCGTCGTCCCGGTCCGGCAGGGCGAACCAGCCGCGCTCGGTGCCGGTGTTCCCGGCCAGCTCCAGCAGCGCAAAGTCGAGCTCGGTCGCCGAGGGGGGCGGCTCGTCCGGCGCCGCGGTCATTTCGGCCGGCGCGTAGGGGCGATGGTGCAGCAGCCCGGTGCCGGACAGCGCGGCCGCCTCGCCCTCGTTGAAGGAACCGTCGGCCTTGCGCGCATAGTCGAAACGGCAGGAAACGGCGGACAGGCCGTTCTGCCCGGCGACCGCCTCGACGACATGCCAGTTGGTCAGAACCGCCCGCGGGCCGACCAGGAAACCGGTGCCGGCCGGGCTGCCGTCGATCTCGATGCGGCAGACCCGGCGCAGTGTCCCGTTCATTCCGGCGATCCACGAGGCGGGATCGAGCATGCGCAAATGAGGCTTGATGTTGCGCTGCAGGCCGGGGCCCAGGGTCGCGGCGCTGGGTTGAGTGCCGCGATTGTCCTTGTCCAGCACCACCAGGTCATAGGGATTGGTCAGGGTTTCGGCCGCCGCTTCCGGCGCCAGCCGGGCGATGAGCTGGCGGATATCGTCGCGACGCGGGCGGTCGACATAGATCGCCTTGAGGAAATTGCCGGTCTGACCTTCCTGTTCGAGGCGGATGACCAATTCGCGCAGCACGGAGACCAGCGGCTTGGCGACGTCGGTCCAGTAGACCTCGAGCTGGTCGCCGGTCGCCACATAGACGAAATTGCCGAGATCATCGAGATTGACGGTCGTCGACAGGGCCTTGGCCAGTTCGGAGACCTGCGCGCCTGTGAGCTTGTCCACCTTCGCCCCCTCGCTCGATCATCTCGATGCCGGCCCCTGGCTGAGCGCTTGCCTGCTCGAGCTCCTTGCTTCGTCGCGTCCTCGCGGTTCCCAGGTGTCTCTGTCCAGTGGCGGAATGCTTTAGCATAATCGCGTGAGAGCGCCGTGAATCCCGGCCGTCGGTGAAGCCGGCATGACGACCGCCTCAACGAGAACCGCCTCCGTCGCGCGTGCAACGGAGGCGGGAAGGCTTGCGGTCCGGCGGCCGGGTCAGGTGCGGGCGCTGCCGGAGGAGCGCAGGCGGTCGAGGGCGACGGCGCCGATGATCACCAGGCCCTTGATGATGAACTGCCAGATATCGGAAACACCGATCAGGATCAGGCCGTTGGAAAGCACGGCGATGATCAGGGCCCCGATGAGCGTGCCCCAGATCGAGCCGATGCCGCCCACGAAGCTGGTGCCGCCGAGGATCACGGCGGCGATGGCGTCGAGCTCGTAGGACTGGCCGAGCTGCAGGCCGTTGGCGGCATAGAGCTTGGCGGCGGACATCGCCCCGCCGAGGCCTGCCAGCAGGCCGGAAATGCCATAGACGATGAGCAGGATCGACCAGACCTTGATGCCCGACAGCCGCGAGGCCTCGGCATTGCCGCCGATGGCGTAGATGCGCAGGCCCAGCACGGTGCGGCGCAGGATCAGCCAGGACACCACCACCGTGGCGAGCGCGATCACCATCAGCCAGGGCACCCCGAAGATCGTGCCGTTGCCGATGAAGGCGAAGGGCAGGCTGGGATTGAAGATCGTCTTGTCCTCGCCGAACAGACGGGCGAGGCCGCGCACCGCCGTCATCGAGCCGAGGGTGACGATGAAGGGCGGCAGGCGCATGAAGGCGATCAGCGCGCCATTGACGAGGCCGAGCAGGCCGCCGGTCACCAAAGCGGCCACCAACCCCATCATGCCCCAGCCCGGAATCAGCGAGACGATCAGGGCGATCATGGCCGAGGCCGCGAGCACCGAGCCGACCGAGAGGTCGATACCGCCGGTGAGGATGACGAAGGTCATGCCGGCGGCGAGCACGGTGTTGATCGAGGCCTGCTGGGCCACGATCGACAGATTGTTCCAGCTCATGAAGCGCCCGCTGGCCCAGGACAGGCCGCCGGATTCGACATAGCCCGACAGGAGCTGGAACAGGATGGCGATCAGCACGAGGGCGGGCAGCATGCCCAGGCCCCGCAGCGTGCCTGACAGGGCGAATTTGCGGTGGGCGGTATCTGCGGTGGAAGGGTTGGTGGATGTCATCGCACAGTCCTGCCTGTCTTGGGGGCCGCCTCGTCTTGCCGGTATGTCATCGCGCGGGATCGATGGGTGAGAAACCCAATAAGTGCTGCCGTCATCCCCGGCAGAGCCGCTCTTGAGCGAAGCGAGAGAGGGCGAGGTATCCTCACAAGCTTTGCTTGTGAGTGGAATCCAGGAGCTGAAGAGCTCGATCCTTGGCTCTGGGTCCCCTTCCCTCCCAGTCGCAAGCAAAGCTTGCGACGTGCTCGCCGGGGATGACAGCCTGGCAGCGATTCACTCATTCTTCGATGACTCCTAAAAGCCGGGTGCGTCATGCAGCATCCTTCGCGGCCGATGTCGCGATGGCCATGATGTTCTCCTGGCTGACCGCTTCGGCCTCGGGCCCGCCGCCGAGTTCCCCTGCGATATGGCCCTCGCGCATCACGATGACTCGGTCGCAGATGCCGACGATCTCGGGCAGTTCGGACGAGATCACCGCCACGCCGACGCCTTCGCGGGCCAGGCGGTCGATCAGGCGGTAGATCTCCGATTTGGCGCCGATATCGACGCCGCGGGTCGGCTCGTCCAGGATCAGCACGCGCGGCTTGGTTTCGAGCAGGCGCGAGAGCAGGACCTTCTGCTGGTTGCCGCCGGAGAGGCCGCCCACCGGCGCGTCGGGCGAGGCCGTGCGGATGCCGGTGGCCTGGATCGCTTCGGCCGTGCGCTTGCGGCCCTTGGCGAGGTTGAGGAAACCGCCGGCCAGGGCGTCGCGGGCGATCACCCCCAGATTGATGTTTTCGGCGACCGACATGTCCAGCATCAGCCCGAGCAGCTTGCGGTCCTCGGTGAGATAGGCGATTCCGGCCTCGATGGCGTCCTGCGGCGAGCGGATGTTCACCTGCTTGCCGTCGACCGCCACGGTGCCCGATATCCGCGCATCGGCGCCGTAGATCAGGCGGGCAAGCTCGGTGCGGCCGGCGCCGACCAGGCCGGCGATGCCGAGCACCTCGCCCTCGTGGATGTCGAAGGAGCAGGGCTGGATGCGCCTGCCATCGGCGATGTCGCGCACCGAGAAGATGATCCGGCCGCGGCTTTGATGGGCGTCGTGCTCCTTCTTGTAGAAGGAGGAGAGGTCGCGCCCCACCATCATGCGCACCACCGCGGCGGGGGTGATCGCCTCGCGGTCCAGCGTTCCGACATAGGTGCCGTCGCGCAGCACCGAGACGCGGTCGGAGAGCTCGTAGACCTCCTTCATGCGGTGGCTGATATAGACGATGGCGAGCCCTTCCTGCTTGAGCTGGCGCACCAGGGCGAACAGCCGCTCGGTTTCGCGCTCGGACAGGGTGGTGGTGGGCTCGTCCATGATCAAGACGCGCGAGCGGGCGTGGACGGCGCGGGCGATCTCCACCAGCTGGCGTTCGGCGATGGAGAGTTCGGCGACCTTGTCGCGCGCACTGAAGGTGGCGCCGAGGCGCTGCAGCACGCTTTCGACGCCGGCGACCATGGCGCCACGGTCGATCAGGCCGGCCCGGCTCGGCTCGCGGCCGAGATAGATGTTCTCGGCCACGGTGAGATTGGGCGCGAGGGCGAGCTCCTGATAGATGATGGCGATCCCCAATTGCTTGGCCGCCATCGGGCCCGAGATCGCCACCTTCTGCCCGTCGATCAGGATTTCCGAGCCCTCATCCGGCGTATAGGCGCCGGAGAGGATCTTCATCAGGGTCGACTTGCCGGCGCCGTTCTCGCCCATCAGGGCGTGGATTTCGCCGAGCTTGACGTCGAGCGACACGTTCTTCAGGGCCTGAACCCGGCCGAACGTCTTGGAAACATTGCGCATTTCCAGGAAGGGATGCGTCTGGCCTGGGTTCATCCTGCCCCCGTTTGCACGCTGTTATTGCAGCAGTTGCGCCAATGTTGCAGCTGTTCCCTGGCTTGCCAATGATTTTGACTGGATTTGGTAAGCGGCGACGAAGGCCGGGCTCTGGCGAAGGCCAAGACCGGCAAAGGCCTCGATGTCGAGCACGGCCAGGGGGTCGCCGCTTTTCAGCCGCTGCCAATCGGCCTGGCCGATGCGCGGCTCGAAGATGTCGAAGCCAACACCCCGATCATCCACGCCGCCGAGATAGCGGGCAAAACAGGCGAGCAGGAAGGCTTCGCGCCCAAGGTCCGAGCCCTCGGCGATCAGCTGGCCGATCGTCTTGCCGTGGAAGACCACGATCTTGGAGGCGCCGTCGCCGGCCACCCGGAGAAGCTGGTCCTTGATGGCGGGATTGGCGAAGCGCTCGATCACCGTGTCGGTGAAAGCTTTCGTCGAATAGCCGGCTGGCGGCTCGACGAGGCGGCGGGCGTCGCGGTTCCAGAAGGCGTGGAGAAGGCGGGGAATGTCGGGATGGCGCATGCCTTCATCGACCAGGCGGCTCCCCATCAGCAGGGACGGATAGCACATCAGCATATGGGCGGCGTTGGAGAGCCTGCCCTTCACCGCGACATAGGCCGGCACTTGGCTGCTGAACACCACGCCGGCCCGCTCGAGCTCGGGGCGGCCGGCGCAGAAACGGTCTTCCACCACCCAGCTCGTATAGGGTTCGCAGGTGGCGGCGACGAGATCCTCGACGCCGATGCCGGCGGTGATGCGCCGGCGTTCGTCCTCGGGCACTTGCGGAGCGATGCGGTCGACCATCGAGTTGGGGAAGGCGCCGTTCGCCTCGATCCAGTCGGCGAGGTCGGGATCGAGGGCACGGGCAAAGCCGACCACGGCAAGGCGCGAGGTGTCGCCATTGCGCGGAAGGTTGTCGCAGGACATCACGGTGAAGGGCGCCAGGCCGGCCTGGCGTCGGCGCGCCAGCGCGGCCACGATATAGCCGAACACCGTCCGCGGCGGCCCACCGCCGAGATCATGGCGAATATCGGGGGTATCGAGGCGGAACGCACCGCTGGCTTCGTCGATATTGTAGCCGCCTTCGGTGATGGTGAGCGAGACGATGCGGGTGGCGGGATCGGCGAGGCGGGCCAGCACGGCGTCCGGGCCCGCCGGGGCATGCAGATAGTCGATCATCGCGCCGACAATCTGCGTTTCCTTCGGTGCCGGGGAGGTGAGCTGCGTCACCGTGTAGAGATTGTCCTGCCGGCGATAGGCCTCGGCCTTGGCCCGCGCTGTAGGGCCGTCGGTCAGGCCCACGCCGCAGATCGCCCACTCCTCCTGCCCGGGATGATGCAGGCAGGCCTCGATGGCGACGGCCTGGTGCACGCGGTGAAAATTGCCGACCCCGAAATGCACGATTCCGGCCCGCAGCCGGCTACGGTCATAAGAAGGCTTGGTCACGGTCGGACCGAACGAGGCGAGCGTCGACATGTCGAGCGGGGGCATGGCCTGTACTTTCAGGAGTTGAAAAGGCCTCCCCCGGGGGAGGGAGGAGGCCATGTTACGTCAGACGGCGACGTCAGTCGTCGTGCTTGGCATTCCAGCCCTTGTAGTCGCCGACATTCTCGCGGGTGACCAGTGAGGAGGGAATCAGGATGACGGGCTTCTCGGGCTTCTTGCCGTTGACCAGGTCCATCGCAGTCTGCGCCGAGACCTTGGGAATGGCGTAGAAATCCTGGCTGGCCGAGGCCTTGATCATGTCCAGGGCCGGGTCCTTCAGGGCAGCCTCGATATCGGGCGAACCGTCGACCGAGGTGATGAAGAACTCGCTGCGGCCCGCCTGCTTGGCAGCGAGAGCGGTACCGATGGCCTGCGGATCGTTGATGGTGAAGATCGCGTCGATCTTGGGGAAGCGGGTCAGGTAGCCCTGCGCCACCGCCATGCCGCCGTCGCGCGATCCCTTGCCGTCCTGGTCGTCCGACAGGATCTTGATGTCGGGATATTTGGCCAGGACCTGCTTGCAGCCCACCACGCGATCGATCACCGAGGAGACTTGCGGCCCGTTCTGGATGACGACATTGCCGGCGCCCTTCAGCCTGTCGGCGATATACTGGCAGGAAATGCTGCCGGCCATGATGTTGTCGGTCATCACGATGGCATCGGCGCCCTCGGCGCCGGTGTCGAAGGCGATGACCGGGACGCCCGCAGCCTGCGCCTTCTTGATCGCCGGCGTGATCGCCTTGGGATCGCCGGGGTTGAGCAGGATGAAATCGGCGCCGGCCGCGATGAAATTGTCGATCTGGTTGACCTGCTTGCCGAGATCGTAGTCGTAACCGACGGTGGTCACCTGCGCCTGGGGATAGGCCTTCTTGATGATCCTGGTCGCGGTGTTGGCGATGATCACGAAGCCGGGATTGCCGAGCGACCCCACGGATATGCCGACTGCCCTGACCTCCTTGGCCTGGGCGGGGAGCGATGCGCCCATGACCAGCGCCGCACCGGCCATGGCGATGCCGGCGAGGCATTTCAAACCCCTCATGACTTCCTCCTCATGAATGAGATCGATCTCATTTTATTATAAAATAATACATTCAAATTGATGCACGAGAAGATGAGACTGTCAATGGAGGCCCGGCGATCAAGGCGCGAGATCGAAGACGGACTCCCGATCGATCAGGATGGTCGGCATCTCGACATCCCTGCCAGCCTCGCCACCCTGGATCTGCCGAACCAGCAAATTGACGGCGGCGCGCCCCATTTCATAGATCGGGCGCTGCACCACCGAGATGGCCGGCGTGAGGGCGCCGGACCAGGGCGATTCGTCGAAGCTGACGAGGGCGACATCCCGTCCCACCACCAGGTTCAGGGTCCGGCAGGCGGCCAGCACGCCAATGGCGATTTCCTCGCAGGTCGCCAGAATCGCGGTGGGCCGGGGTTCGGCGCGCAGAATCGATGTCGCGGCGTCGATGATCATCCGGGGATTGTTTGGCGTGTAGCGCAACCAGGCCTTCGGCAGGTCGAGGCCGGCTGCCTCCAGCGCCTCCCTCGCGCCTAGAACACGGTCGCGGGCGCTGGAGACGGCCCCTCGCGGTTCGCTCTGGCGTTGCGAAGTGGCGGCGGCCGTGAGGACCACCAGGCCGATGCGGGTATGTCCGCGCGCGATGAACAATTCCACGGCCTCGCGCGCGCCGCCGCGATCATCCGTGGTCACGGTGCTCACCGGGATGTCGGCAATGCGGCGATCGAGCAGTACCATGCGTCCCTCGCCGGCACCGGCCTTCTGCAGATGCTCGTTGTGGTCGGGCGAGGAAGGCACGACGATCATGCCGGCAACACGCTTCTCCGTCAGCGTCTGCACCGCCTCGATCTCGGTCTTCAGATCGTCATCCGTGTTCACGATCAGGGTCTGATATCCCAGCGAGGCGCAGGTATCGATGATCGCCCGGGCCGCGCTGGCAAAGAAGGAATTGCTGATGTCTGCAAGGACGACGCCGATGACCTGGGTGCGGCCCGCGCGCATGGCCCGGGCCGCCTCATTGAGCCGGTAGTTCAGCGCCCGGGCGGCCGCCGCGACGCGTTCCCGGGTCTCCTCGGTCACCAGGCCGTAGCCGCCGAGAGCGCGGGCCGCAGTGGCGCGGGAAACCTTGGCAAGGCGTGCAACGTCCAGAAGGCGGGCGGGGCGGGAACTGCCGGACTGCTGGCTTTCCTCGGCGGTTTTCTCTTTTTGAGTCATGCCTCTACTTGGGGCAGGAGGCTTTCTTCGGTCAAATTGAAAAGTATTTTTTGTCGCTGGGGTGCTTGCCTACTACCTTTACGGCAGAAAGGCAAATCATATGCATATTCTAATAGACAGAGCTGTTCAGTAAAGCTCAGATAGGTGTCCGATCAGAATATTTTAGGAATATTCGACCTTTTTTAAGTCATCGCTCTGCCGAGATGGCGCCGGACAGCCCGCCGATACTGTCGCTGTCCCGATGGGCGGCGATGGTGCGCAACCGTGGCCCCCGGGCGGTCGTGCTGCCGGCGGATGTCGCGGCCGTGTCGCCGATTGAGAGGCGCGGCGCCAGCCCACCCCTCTCCCTCCTAGAGCAAAGCGCGTTCAGGCGTGAACGCTTATTTGCTCCAACTCATTGTTCTGACGCGTCTTTGCGATTCTAGGTGACCCCGTCTAATCGCAAAACGCTATAGGGATATCGTCAACTCCCTTGGGTTGACCAGAGCGCGGGCATGCACGTCCGGCCTGGTCTTCAACCCAATCATCTGGCCCGACCCATCGGTTGGTGCCCATTGGCAAGATGACAGCCCAGAAGCCGGTCTCGATGTGCGCCGGAATGGTGCTGGGGTTATGATGTCAGTCAGCCGATTCACGATTGTGGCTGAATTGGGCTTACTTGTCACAGGAATTACTGATTCCTTAGAGGTGGATATTCAAAATAAACCATTGTTGTTCATCTGGTCTTAAGGCGGTCCGCGATATTTTACTGTTATAGCTGGGGTAATCAAATCGGAGTTTCCGTTGCAATGACGATGAAGATCTGCCTTTCAGCCGCAATGCTCTGCGTGACGACAGCATTGGCGATCACGCCGGCCTCTGCAGGCGACGGTCGCACCGGCGCCTTCGTCGGTGGCGCAGCCCTTGGTGCGGTCGGCGGCGTCCTGCTCGGCCAGGCACTGGCCGATCGCCCCGCGCCGCCGCCGCGGCCGGCGCCGGTCTATGAAGCGGCCCCGGTGGCCTATGATCCCTATATCGACCGCCTCGATCGTCTGCATGCCGGCTGCGACAGGGGCGATCGCCGGGCCTGCGTCCAGTTCGGCGAAATGATCGGGGCCCATCGCGAGCGCGTGGCGGAATGGCGCCGTACCCATCCAGACTATTTCGAATGGGAATAGAACGTTCCGCTTCAGGGGAAACGGGCAGGCGTTCCGGAAATGCCCGTTTTCCGATCGACCGCGCGATGGCTGCATGACGGAACTCAGCCGGCTGGCCTCATCGTGATCGTGCAGGCGATGCCGGCACTCGCGACGAGGCGCTGATTGAGACAGCGGATGGTGGCGAAGCTTTCGCTGACGACCCGGGCCCTGCCGATGTCGCCATCGGCATCGCCGCGCATCACGCCGAGATCGAGCATGTCCTGCTCGATGTCGTAGTCACTCTTCTCCGGCCCGATCGTGTGCAGCAGGCTTTCGAGATGGGCAGTGAAATTGATGAGGGCCGCCGGGCTGGCCCGGTCACCGACCAGGCCGATCGAATCGATCGCATTGCCGGCGAGGACGATGGTCATCGAAGTGGGCGAACGGGAGGCGCCGATCGAACCGGTGACATCGGCCCCCGGCCTGATCGTCGTCAGATATTCGGTGTCGTCGAACGTGCAGGCATAGGACTCCCCGTCCTTCCCCCGGCAGGCACGGATCGGGTCCAAGCCGTCCCGGAGGAGGCGCGCATCGAACATCTCGACCAGACGCCATTCCGTCAGCGGCGCAGATTGGGCCTGGGTCGCGCCGAACAGGGCACTCGTAAAGAATATGGATAGCAGCAGGCGCATGGCCGTAGCGAACTCCGGCCCCCCGAGGGGATTAAGCACCTGTCGCCTTAAACATTCATGAAGGCGGCTGCACCGCCGCCCTTGCCGACCTTCTATCGCCTCAGGCGGCGCGGACTTCCTGAACCTCGGGCACGAAATGGCGCAGCAGGTTCTGGATGCCGTTGCGCAGCGTGGCTGTGGAGGAGGGGCAGCCCGAGCAGGCGCCCTTCATGGCGAGATAGACCACGCCTTCGCGATAGCCGCGGAAGGTGATGTCACCGCCATCGGCCGCCACGGCCGGGCGCACGCGGGTCTCGAGCAGATCCTTGATCGTCTCGACCGTGTCCTCGTCCGCCTCGTCGAAGAACTCCTCGCCTTCCTCCAGCGGCGCGACGTCCGCATTGAGGATCGGCACGCCGGAGAGGTAATGCTCCATGATCGCGCCGAGCACGGCGGGCTTGAGGTGCTGCCATTCCACGCCCGAGCGGGTGATGGTGATGAAGTCCGAGCCGAAGAACACGCCGGCGACGCCCTCGATCGAGAAGAGCTTCTGCGCGAGCGGCGATTGCGCGCCTTCGGCGGAATTCGTCATGTGCAGCGTGGTGCCTTCGGGCAGCACTTCGCGGCCGGGCAGGAATTTGAGGGTCGAGGGATTCGGCGTCGCCTCGGTCTGAATGAACATCTTTCTCTCCGCTCCAGCAACCGGGTCAAGGCCGGTCAGGACCTCTCAATTATAGGAGAAGCTGCGATTTAGGCGCAATGCCCTCCACCGCCTCCACCAGCTTGTCGAGATCCTGCGGCCGGGACAGGCGATGGTCGCCATCCTTGATCAGCGTCACCGTCACATCGTCCTCGGCCAGGCTCTCGACCAGCGCCATGGCATGCTGCCAGGGCACGTCCGGATCTTCCATCCCCTGCAAGATATGTACGGGGCAGCCGGTTTTCACCATGTCGCCGAGAAGAAGATGGTTGCGGCCTTCCTCGATCAGCGCCCGGGTGATCGGGTAGGGCTCAGGCGAATAGTCGGACGGGCGCAGCCAGGCCCCCTTGTCCATGATCTCGCGCTTCACTGCGTCGGGAAACCGGTCCCACATCAGCCGCTCGGTAAAATCGGCCGCGGGAGCGATCAGCACCATGCCGGCCGGCGCCAGCGGCGTACCGGCCAGGGCCTGCGCGGCCAGCAGGGCGATCCAGCCGCCCATCGAGGACCCGACCAGGATCGGCGGCGTCTTGACGCCCTCGCGGATCACAGCCAGCGCGTCCTCCAGCCAGGAGCCGATGGTGCCGTCCTCGAAGCGTCCGCCTGATTCGCCATGGCCGGAATAGTCGAATCGTGTGACCGCCCTCAGGTGACGCGTGCCCCATTCGGCAAGAAAACTGGCCTTGGTTGCCTGCATGTCGGAGCGGAAGCCGCCGAGCCAAACCACATCCGGGCCGCGTCCCGGCTGGTGACGCCAGGCAATGGTTCGGCTGGACGGGCCTTCGCCGACGCTGATCATGGCGGGGTTGCTGGTCATCCGATCATTTCCTCTTGCTGGTGCGACGGCGCGTTCTGGAGGGACGCCCGAAAAAATATACGGGTTAGGCCCGAAATTCCTGGGCCGTATCACCTTTCATTTAGAACATGGGGCGCTCTATAGAGGATGTCAGGGGCCAAACGTTTTGCGGTTTGAAGTGATTCCGTCAAATTGCATGATGCTTCGGGTCCATTGCCGACCGCCATCCCCACGCTGAACCAAGCCGGAAAAATCTGCACCCATGTCCGATATCTCGTCCAAAGCTCGCCCGATCGGCCGCCGGCCGAAAGAGGAACGCTTTGCCGGCATCACCGTGCTGCAGATCATTCCGGCCCTGGATGCGGGAGGCGCCGAACGCACCACCATCGACATTGCCGATGCGTTGACGCGGGCGGGAGCCCGTGCCCTGGTTGCCACCGAAGGCGGCCGGCTCGTCGGCGAGTTGCAGGCCCGTGGCGGGCTCTGGATCCCGTTCAATGCCTCGACCAAGAATCCGCTGCGCATCTGGGGCAATGCCCGGCGGCTCGAACGCCTGGTGCGCGAGGAGAAGGTCGACCTCATCCATGCCCGCTCGCGGGCGCCGGCCTGGTCGGCCCGTCTCGCCACCAAGAAGCTCAACCTGCCCTTCGTGACCACCTATCACGGTGCCTATTCGGCGAGTTCGGAGCTGAAGAAGCGTTATAATGGCGTAATGGCGCAGGCCGACGTCGTCATCGCAAATTCGAATTTCACCGCCGCCACCATCAAGGAAAACTGGCCGGAGGCGGCTGAACGCCTGCGCGTCATCCATCGTGGCACCGACCTGACGGCCTTCACCCCCTCTGCCGTGTCGTTCGAGCGCGTGGAGACGCTGCGCCGGACTTGGAACGTGGCGCCGCATCAGCGCATCGTGCTGCTGCCCGGCCGTCTCACCGGCTGGAAGGGCCAGCGCGTGCTGATCGATGCCGCCGCCATCCTCAAGCAGAAGGGCATCGAGGACACGGTCTTCGTCCTGGCCGGGGATGCCCAGGGCCGGGACGGCTACGTTGCCGAACTCGAGGCGCGTATCGCCGAGCGGGGCCTCAAGGGGCTGGTGCTGCGCGTCGGCCATTGCAGCGACATGCCGGCCGCCTATCTCTCCGCCGCGGCGGTCGCGATCCCTTCCACCAGCCCCGAGGCCTTCGGGCGCACGGCGGTGGAAGCGCAGGCGATGGGCTGCCCGGTGGTGGTGGCCGACCATGGCGCCACCTCCGAAACCGTGCTGGCTCCGCCCGAGATCGTCGGCAATCTGCGCACGGGCTGGCGCACGCCTGTGGGCGATGCCGAGGCCCTGGCGGAGGCCCTGCACGAGGCGCTGACCCTGGGCGCTTCGGCCCGCGATGGTCTTGCGGCGCGAGCCCGCGCGCATGTCGAGGCGCATTTCTCGCTGGACGTGATGTGCAACGCCACGCTCGATGTCTATGCCGAGCTTCTGGTGAAGAGCCGCAAGCTCAAAGACGAGTGAGCCAGAAGCCTCGAAATATTCGCCGCGTGGCGAGCCCGTGACGATTTATCGGGCTGATTTGTGATCTAAATTTCACGCCGCGGACATGAAAGCGTTGACTTCCGGGCGCTTCGGCAACATCTTCCCGCATCCGGGCGCGGGCTTCGACGCGGAGCCGTCGGCTCGCCCAAATCCATTCATGGTAGAGGAGTTTACCGCCATTCGTCGCCCTATGAGGACTAACGCCCCGGTCGCCAAGGACGGGCCGCGCATCAATGAGGAGATTCGAAACCGCGAAGTCATGCTGATCGATCAGGACGGGCAGAATCGCGGTGTCACCGACACCAGGGCTGCGATCGCCATGGCCTATGATGCCGGATTGGACCTGGTCGAGGTGGCTGCCAATGCCGAGCCCCCGGTCTGCAAGATCATGGACTACGGCAAGTTCAAGTTCAACGAGCAGAAGAAGGCCGCCGAGGCCCGCAAGAATCAGAAGACGGTCGAGATCAAGGAGATCAAGCTCCGTCCGGCCATCGACGATCATGACTATGACGTCAAGATGAAGGCCATGAAGCGCTTCTTCGAGGAAGGCGACAAGGTCAAGGTCACCCTGCGCTTCCGTGGTCGTGAAATGGCGCATCAGGAGATCGGCTATCGCCTGCTCAACCGCGTCAAGGATGACACCGGCCTGATTGCCAAGGTGGAATCCGATGCCTCGCTCGAAGGCCGCCAGATGGTGATGGTGCTGGCACCGCGCTGATCGAGCCGGATAAGCGGAGTGTCGACCTCTCAGATCCGTCGATTGGATGGAGCGTGGTCGACATCCTTCTTGTCGGCAAATGGGGCGGTTCCAGGAGTGCCGATTTCGCTCCATCAATCGATGGAGCGCAAAAGCCGGTTCTCCAAGTCCACGGCGGGTCCGGCCCGCCATCGTCGCGCCATGTTCCGGGCACAGGAACGGACAGTTCATCTGTTGATGCCGTCTCATGGCCCGTTTCCTGACATTGCGGCGTTTCGCCTTTCTCACCCTTCTCGTCGCGGCCGGCGTCTTCGTCGACGCCAAGCTCCTGCCGCGCTGGTTTCCGCAGGCCTTCGGTGGGGTTTGGGGTGGGTTGGCCGCCCCCGACGATGCCAATGTGCCCGCATCCTTGCGCGATCTGCCGGTCGTCCTGATCAAGGGACGGCGCGATGACGGGCCGGTCGCGATCCTGCTGTCGGGCAACGGCGGCTGGTGGGGCATCGACGACGGCATCGCCGAGGGGCTCGCCCGCGCCGGCGTCACCACGATCGGCCTGAACAGCCTGGCCTATTTCATCCATCGCCGGTCTCCCGAAGAGGTCGCGGCCGCGATCGACAGGATGGCGGCCTCGATCGGCCCCGACAGGCCGGTTATCCTGGTCGGCTATTCCTTCGGCGCCGATATCGCAGCCACAATCTATGCCCACCTGTCCGACGATCTGCGCGCGCGCATTCGCCAGGTCTCGCTGCTCGGTCTCTCCCGCGAAGCCGATTACGCCGTCGGCTTCATGAAGGTCGCCGGCGGACGCAAGGCAACCATCCCGGCCGTCGCAGCCATCGATGGCCCCCACATCCAGTGCTTCCACGGCGCCGATGAAGGCGCGCGGTCGGGCTGCAACGATGTCGATGCCGCGAAGGTACAGGTGGTCGAGGTGCCGGGCGGACACCATTTCGACGGTGACTACGACAGGATCGCCAGCCTCATCCTCGCGGGCATGCCGTCCCAGCCGCGCAACGATGCGATTCGCTATGCGGGCATGAACCGGTTCGCCTGGCTGGCCCATCCGGCCGGGATGGAGGCACAGGCCGGCAAACGCTGAAACGATTGAATCCCCCGGTTGCGCTATTTATGTGTGTGCGGCAGGTCCTGGAGCGCAGTGAATTCCGATGGAAGGCCCTTCGTCCCAGTTCCCGAGAAAAACGCTCTATAGCGTTTTGCGATTGAACGGAGTCACCCATAATCGCAAAGACGAGCGAAACAACGAGATAGAGCAGATAAGCGTTCACGCTTGAACGCGCTTTGCTCTAGCACAACGCGATAATGGCTTCAGGCGGATCGATCCATGTCCACTCCCCTCGTCGGCAAGCGCATTCTTCTCATCATCGGTGGCGGCATCGCGGCCTATAAGGGCCTCGACCTGATCCGCCGCCTGCGCGAGCGCGGCGCCGATGTCAGGGCCATCCTCACCAAGGCCGGCGAGGCCTTCGTCACGCCGCTCTCCGTCTCGGCCCTCACCGGCGACAAGGTCTATACCGACCTGTTCTCGCTGACGGACGAGGCCGAGATGGGCCATATCGAGATGTCGCGCGATGCCGATCTGCTCGTGGTGGCGCCGGCGACGGCCGACCTGCTTGCCAAGATGGTGCAGGGGCTCGCCAATGATCTTGCTTCCACCACGCTTCTGGCGACCGACAAGCGCGTACTGGTCGCCCCGGCCATGAATGTGCGGATGTGGCTGCATCCGGCGACCCAGCGCAACATCGCCCGGTTGCGCGAGGATGGCGTGCTCTTTGTCGGCCCGAACGACGGGGAAATGGCCTGCGGCGAATATGGGCCGGGGCGGCTTGCCGAACCCCTGGAGATCGTCGCCGCGATCGAGAAGGCCCTGGCGGGGCCGACCTTCATTCCGCTGCCGGGCTCGGTGAGCGCCGATACGCGCCTGCTGCCGGCCCTGCCGCTCGCCGGCAAGCATGTGCTGGTGACGGCCGGGCCGACGCATGAGCCGATCGATCCCGTGCGCTACATCGCCAACCGCTCCTCCGGCAAGCAGGGCTATGCCATTGCCGCGGCGGCCCTGGCCGCGGGCGCCCGCGTCACCCTGGTGTCGGGACCGGTCGCGCTGCTGCCGCCCCCGGGGGTGAAGCTGGTGCCGGTGCAAACGGCCCGCGAGATGCTGGAGGCCGTCAGGACCGCGCTGCCGGCCGATATCGGCGTCTTTGCGGCGGCCGTGGCCGATTGGCGCGTGGCCGATGCCGGTGCGCAGAAGATCAAGAAGGGCGCCGAGGGTACGCCTGATTTCGCATTGGTGGAGAACCCCGACATTCTCGCCACCATCGCGCGGGACAAGGCGCGCCGGCCCTCCTTGGTCGTCGGCTTCGCCGCGGAGACCGAGCATGTCGTCGAGCATGCCAAGGCCAAGCTTGCCCGCAAGGGCTGCGATCTCATCGTTGCCAACGACGTCTCGCCGGAGAGCGGCGTGATGGGCGGGGACCGCAACCGTGTTCATCTGGTATCGGCCTCGGGCATCGAGACCTGGCCCGACATGGACAAGGAGGCGGTCGCCCGGGCGCTGGTGTCCCGCTTCGGCGAGCTGGCCAGTGCCGTGGCGTGAGCAGGGCTCGGTCTTCGGGGCTTGATCGAAAATCGGGGGAACCTCGACTTTTTGTCATCACCGGCCTTGTCCCCGTGATCGAGGGGTCCCAGTCTCGATGGGTTGCTGTATCTGGATGCCCGGAACGAGCCCCGGCATGACACAGGCGGAGCTATTCTGGGCCGTGTTGCGAGTTTTGAGACAGGCTCATCAGGCTCGCCTACCCCGTTCCTTGTCTCTACGATTTTGAAACAGGCGGGTCTGAGACCCGCTCTCCGAAGGATTGCCATGACCCTGACCATTCCCGTCAAGAAACTCGCCCATGCCGGTGACCTGCCGCTGCCCGCCTATCAGAGCGAGGGGGCGGCGGGTCTCGACCTGCCGGCAGCGCTGGGACCGGGGGAAACCCTGGTTCTTGCACCGATGATGCGTGCTCTGGTGCCGACCGGGCTGGTTTTCCAAATTCCACAGGGCTATGAAGGACAAGTGCGCCCACGTTCCGGTTTGGCTGTGAAAAGCGGGATTACCGTTTTGAACGCACCCGGTACGATAGACGCCGATTATCGCGGTGAGATTAAAGTCGCCCTGATCAATCTGAGTGTAGAATCTTTTGCCATCACCCATGGCATGCGAATCGCCCAGTTGGTCATTGCGCCGGTGACGTTGTCTGTCCTGGTCGAAACGGCGGAAGTCGATTCGACCGTTCGCGGCAGCGGCGGCTTCGGTTCGACGGGCACCGCAACAATGAAGTAGGACCGTTTCAGGGGGTCGACATGCAATTGCTTTCGCGCCGTTCCTTGCTTGGCCTTGCCGCCGTGGTCGATATCGCCCACCATTCGAGGCCCACGCCGGTCGCCGCCAAGGCTCTTGCGTCCCGACATGCCTTGCCGCCGCGCCATCTGGAAACCTTGCTGCAGACCCTGGTGCGCCACAATATTCTCAAGGGCGTGCGCGGCCCGCGGGGAGGTTATGAACTGGCCCGCGAGCGGCGGCGTATCAGCGTCGGCGACATCGTGCGTGCGGCGATGACGGATGCCGCCGGCGAGGACGAGCCGGCGCCCGTGTCGACCCTGGTCGACCAGGTCATCGCACCGGCGGTGAACCAGGCCTCGCAATCCTTTCTGGCCGAACTCGACCAGATCACCGTCGAGGATCTGTGCCGGGATGCCGAGCGCAAGCATGTCTTCGGCGGTACGCCCGCCAATATCGACTTTGCGATCTGAGCCTCGGCCGCTAAAAAACATTATGAATCTGTAATTCAATATTAATCTCGACATTTTCGTGGATTAATGTTGAATTCCAGCGCTTTCAATCAAGGACGTTTCCCATGGCGAATGCCAATCACGTGCCCGGCCGCGGCCGCATCTTCCAGTCGATCACCGAGACCATCGGCGATACCCCGCTGGTGCAGCTCAATCGGTTGGCCAAGGCCAAGAACGTCAAGGCTCGTATCCTCGCCAAGCTCGAATTCTTCAACCCGATCGCCAGCGTCAAGGACCGCATTGGCGTCAGCATGATCGATGCGCTGGAAAAGTCCGGCCATCTCAAGCCCGATACCGTGCTGGTCGAGCCGACTTCCGGCAATACCGGCATCGCGCTCGCCTTCGTCGCGGCGGCCCGGGGCTATCGGCTGATCCTGGTCATGCCGGAATCGATGTCGATCGAGCGCCGCAAGATGCTGGCCCTGCTCGGGGCCGAACTGGTCCTCACGCCGGCGGCCCAGGGCATGCGCGGCGCGGTCGCCAAGGCCGAGGAGATCGTCAAGGAACTGCCGAGCGCCATCATTCCCCAGCAGTTCCGCAATCCCGCCAATCCCGAGATCCATCGCCGCACCACGGCCGAGGAAATCTGGAACGACACCAAGGGCGACGTCGATTATTTCGTCTCGGGCGTGGGCACCGGCGGCACCATCACCGGCGTCGGCCAGGTGCTGAAGCCGCGCAAGCCCGATCTCAAGATCGTCGCCGTGGAGCCTGAGGATTCGCCGGTGCTGTCGGGCGGCCAGCCTGGCCCGCACAAGATCCAGGGCATCGGCGCCGGCTTCGTGCCGGATGTGCTCGATCGCTCGGTGATCGACGACATCATCACCGTCGGCAACCAGACGTCCTTCGACACCGCCCGCCTGCTCGCCCGCATCGAGGGCATTCCCTGCGGCATTTCTTCCGGTGCCGCGGTTGCCGCCGCCCTGGAACTGGCGGCCCGCCCCGGCATGGACAACAAGTCCATCGTGGTGATCGTGCCTTCCTTCGCCGAGCGTTACATTTCGAGCGCTCTGTTCGAAGGGCTGTGAGTCACGACATTGGAGGGTCGATCTTCGGATCGACCACCTTGGCAACGCGGCGTTTGGGGGAAAGGCGGTCGATCTGAAGATCGACCCTCCTGTACCCGGGCCTGCTGCGCGGCATGTCATGTAAAACCCCGGCCACAGGCCGGGGTTTCGCAGGAACGATTGTTTTCAAACAAAATGGCGATCAGATCCAGCCGTCGTCGCTGCCGCCGGAATCGTCCGAGCCGTAATCGCCATCGTCGTCATTATCCGAGTCGTAGCTGGCGTCGCGCACATTGTCGTCGTTGTCGCGGCCCCTGTCGCCGTTTTCGTTGATGATGGTCTCGTTGATGGTGGTGTTGCCTTCGCCCCAGGGGGCGGAGCCGCCGCCGCCGAACAGGCCGCCGCCACCACCGAACATCGAGCGCACCCCCTCGAACAGCAAGGCGCCGCCGGCGACACCAGCCGCCGTCTGCAGGGCCCCCTGCAGGAAGCCGCCGCCACGCGCGGGCTGTTCGGCCTGCTGCGGAGAAACCTGTCCCGGCTGGGCTTGGTTGCGCTGGCCGCCGAAGCCCTGCAGGGCCGAGCCGGCGCGCTCGAGCATGGATTGCGGCTGCGCGGGCTGCTGTGGCGCTTGCGGGGCCTGCTGGCCGGCCGTTTCGGCGGCCTGCACCTTGGCGTGGGCCTCGCGCAGGGCATGGTCCTGCACCAGCACGGTCTGCACCAGCGCATAGGCGGCGCCCGGCGAGCGGGCCATCTCGGCCGCGATGGCGGCCTCGGCCTCGGCGTCGCGCCCGCTCGGGGCGGAACTGCGCAGGCGATTGAACAGGTCCTCGATGAGGGCTTTTTCGTTGGGGGTCATCCTGACTCTCCTTCGCGGCTGCTTCCTGAGAGGGTAGGCCGCAACGCCTCCCATGTGGGTGCTGCTTCTCAATCGGACAAGAACCGGCCGGAATTGGGGCGAGTTACAAAGGATTAATGCCGACCGGCTCGGCTCAATGGGCCTCTTCCCAATTGCTCGCAGCCCGCGCCTCGACCTGCAGCGGCACCTTCAGCTGCAGGGCCGGGAGCGCTGCCTGCTCCATCACCTTGGAGATCACGGGCAGTGTCGCCTCGACTTCCTCCTCCGGTGCCTCGAAGACGAGTTCGTCATGCACCTGTAAGAGCATCCTGGCCGAAAGGCCGGCCTTGGCGAGTGCGGCGTCCATGCGGCTCATGGCCCGGCGGATGATGTCGGAAGCAGAGCCCTGGATCGGCGCGTTGATGGACTGGCGCTCGACGAAGGCCCGCTCGGACGGGTTCTTCGAGTCGATCGCCGGAAAATGCATCTTGCGGCCGAAAATGGTCTCGACATAGCCATTCGCGCGGCATTCGGCCTTCATGCGGTCCATATAGTCGCGAATGCCAGGGAAGCGTTCGAAATATCTCTTGATATAGGCGCCCGCTTCCTCGCGCGGGATGGAGAGCTGGTTGGCAAGGCCGAAGGCCGAAATGCCGTAGATGATGCCGAAATTGATGGCCTTGGCGCGGCGCCGCACCAGCGGGTCCATGCCGGCGACCGGCACGCCGAACATCTCGGAAGCCGTCATGGCGTGAATGTCGACGCCATCCTCGAACGCCTTGGTCAGCTGCGGGATCTCGGCGACATGGGCGAGCACGCGCAGTTCGATCTGCGAATAGTCGGCCGAAATCAGCTTGGCGCCGGGCGCGGAGATGAAGGCCGACCGGATCTTGCGGCCTTCCTCGGTGCGCACCGGGATGTTCTGCAGATTGGGCTCGGAGGAGGACAGGCGCCCCGTTGTGGTCGCCGCCAGGGAATAGGAGGTGTGCACCCGGCCCGATTTCGGGTTCACATAGGTGGGCAGGGCGTCGGTATAGGTGGATTTGAGCTTGGTGAGCTGGCGCCAGGCCACGATCCGTCGCGGCAGCTCCAGGCCCTGGTCGGCCAGATCCTCCAGGACCTGGGCCGAGGTCGCCCATTGGCCGGTCGGCGTCTTCTTGCCGCCGGGCAGGCCCATCTTGCCGAACAGGATGTCGCCGAGCTGCTTGGGCGAGCCGACATTGAAGGTCTCGCCGGCGAGTTCGTGGATTTCCGCCTCGAGCCGGGCGGCGCTCTGGGCGAATTCGCCGGACAGGCGCGCCAGGATCTGGCGATCGATCATGATGCCGCGCGATTCCATATTGGCGAGCACGGCGACGAGCGGGCGCTCCAGCGTCTCGTAGATGTTGACCAGCCCCTCGGCGACCAGGCGGGCCTTGAGCAGCAGCCAGAGGCGCAGGGTGACGTCGGCATCCTCCGCCGCATAGGCGGTGGCACGTTCGATGGTGACCTGATCGAAGCCGATCAGGGACTTGCCGGAACCGCAGACCTCGGAAAAGGCGATCGGCTTGTGGCCGAAATGGCGCAAGGAGAGTTCGTCCATGCCGTGATTGCCGCGGCCGCCATCGACGACATAGGACATCAGCATGGTGTCGTCATAGGGCGCGACCTTGATGGCCTGCTCGCCCATCACCAGCGTGTCATATTTCAAATTCTGGCCGATCTTCAGGACACCCGGGTCTTCGAGCAGGTCTTTCAGCCGCTTCAGGGCTTCGGCGGCATCGACCTGGCCGGGCATCATGCCGCCGCCGAACAGGTCCGCCTTGTCGCGGTGGCGCAGCGGCACATAGCAGGCCTTGCCCGGCTCGACCGACAGGGAGAAGCCGACGAGATCGGCCTGCAAGGCGTCGAGCGAGGTGGTCTCGGTGTCGAAGGCGACGTAGCCGAGCTCACGGGCCCTGACTATCCAGCCATCGAGTGCTTCCAGGCTGGCGACGGTTTCGTAGGACCCGGTGTCGAAGGGAATGGCGGCAAGCCTGGCCTTGACGCTCTCCACCACCGCGGAGGGGGTGCCGGCCCCGGTCGCAACAGCCGGAGCGGAAGAGACGCCGTCGGCGCTCGGCCTGGGCGACGGCGTCCGGGCCGGGGCGGGCGAGAAATCGCTGTCGGGGATCTTCAGCGTCTCGTCGGCCTCGATATCGGCGACGTCAAGGCCGGCATCCTCGGCGATGCGGCGGGTCAGGGTCGAGAATTCCATCGCCTTCAGGAAGGCGATGGCGCCCCTGGCATCGAGCCCGGGGGCGATGAGCTCCTCGATCGGCGTTTCCAGGGTGACGTCGCTGACCAGCTTGACCAGTTCGCGCGATATCCGGGCGAGCTTGACGTTCTCCGGGTCGGTCAGGCTCTCGCGGCGCTTGGGCTGCTTGATCTCGCCGGCGCGGGCGAGAAGCCCTTCGAGGTCGCCATATTCATTGATCAGCTGCGCCGCCGTCTTGACGCCGATGCCGGGCACGCCGGGAACATTGTCGGTGGAGTCGCCGGCCAGGGCCTGCACGTCGACCACCTTGTCGGGCGTCACGCCGAACTTTTCCAAAACCTCCGCCTCGGCGATCAGGCGCTCGGGGCGCGAGCCCTTGGCCTTCTGGTCGCCGGAAGCGGGGTCGAACATCACAACGCCGGGCCGGATCAGCTGCATCAGATCCTTGTCGGCGGAGACGATGGTGACGTCGGCGCCGGCCTTGACGGCGATGTCGCAATAGGTGGCGATCAGATCGTCCGCCTCGTAGCGAGCCTGTTCCACCGGCTTGAGGCCGAAGGCGCGCACGGCAACGCGCATCAGCGGGAATTGCGGCACCAGCTCTTCCGGGGGCGGCGGCCGGTGGCCCTTATAGGGCGGGTAGATCTCCTTGCGAAAGGAGTCTTCCGACTTGTCGAAGATGATGCCGAGATGGGTGGGCTTGATGCCCATCACCCCTTCCTTGATCATCTTGTGCAGCACGTTGCAGAACAGGCGCACCGCGCCCGTGGGCAGGCGGTCGGAGCGGTAATTGTAGCGGGCGTCCTGGTTGATCGACTGGAAATAGGCCCGGAAGATGAAGGAGGAGCCGTCGACCAGGAAGACGTGGTCGCCCTTTCCGGGTGCGCGCGGGGCAGAAGTCATCAGGGCCTCGTCTTCGGTCTGTTCAGGACTGATTCTTGGAGCGCGATCATACAGGCTCGCATTCAGAAGGCGAGACTATGGATCGGTGGGCGGATGCGGAGAAAGAAAAGCGGACATCGCGACATGCAAGCATGCCGCTGTGACGCCCGCGGTCCCGGGCGCAGCGCTTTCTCGGCAATATCCGGGCTGCTTTGCTTGGAACAACCGAGCGGCGTGGCGCTCGGTTGGGCCCGCGGACGTCTCGTCCATAGGCACTAACTTAAGGCCAGAGGCGCGACGCCGGCCACCCCTTCGCCCCGTTAACGGGGAGAAGGTTAGGATGAGGGGCGGCGCGACCTCACAAACTGACGCCTTGCTTAGCCCCTCACCTCCATCCTCTCCCCGTAAACGGGGCGAGGGGGCTCATATGTCGAGCTCGACCTCCAACCGCCTCATCTCGCACAACCCCTTATCTCAGCGCCTATGGACGTCTCGTCCGCCTCTTCCCCCGGAAGAAGCCCTCTCGGCAATTGCGCCCCACGCCGGGGGCCCCTACATTCGTGCCATGGCATTCTCATCCGAAGAGCTGGAGCGCTACGCCCGGCATGTGGTCATGCATGAGGTCGGCGGCGCCGGACAGCAGGCCCTGTCGCGGGCCCGCATCCTGGTGGTCGGCGCCGGCGGGCTCGGCGCGCCGGTGCTGCTCTATCTGACGGCGGCGGGCGTCGGCACGCTCGGCATCGCCGACGACGATGTCGTCTCGCTCTCCAACCTGCAGCGTCAGATCATCCATGCCACGCCCGACATCGGGCGTCCCAAGGTCGAGACGGCTCGGGAGGCGATCGAGCGCCTCAACCCGCACGTGACGGTGATCGAACATGCCCTGCGCATCGATCCCGCCAATGCGGCCGGGCTGATCGCAGGCTACGACCTGGTGATCGACGGCTCGGACAATTTCGACACCCGCTATGCCGTCTCCGATGCCTGTTTCCATGGCCGCAAGCCGCTGATCATGGGCGCGCTCGGCGTGTTCGACGCCATGCTCACCACGCTGCGGCCCTTCGAGACCAATGCCGAGGGCGCGCCCAATCCGACCTGGCGCTGCCTCTTCCCGCAGAAGCCGCCGCCGGGCACCATTCCGAGCTGTGCGGAGGCGGGCGTGCTCGGCGCTCTCGCCGGCGTCGCCGGTTCGATGATGGCTCTGGAGGCGATCCGCGAGATCGTCGGTTTCGGCACCGGCCTTACCGGCCGCCTCATCCATCTCGATGCGCGCGACATGCGGTTCGGTGAAACCCTCTATGGCTGGGATCCCGACAACCCGCTGAATGGCGAAGCGGCGCAAGCGACGGGCGAAAAGGCAATGGCCATTCCCGGCTGAGTGTGTCATGTCTCGCTTCCATGACCGAACGGCGATCCTATAGCCGCGTCTTTCTGCGCGCCCTCAATCTCGAAGCCCATATCGGCTATTACGAGCATGAGAAGGGCGTGACCCAGCCCCTGGTCGTCGATGTCGAGTTAACCCTGGCCGAAGCGAATTTCGGCAATGACGATATCGGGGGCACGATCGACTACGACAAGATCGCCGCCATCGGCCGGGACCTCGCCGCCAGCCATGTCGACCTGCTCGAGACCTTCGCCGAGCGCCTCGCCCAGCGCTGCCTTGCCTTCGACCGGGCCGCTGCCGTGCGCGTGCATGTCGAAAAGCCGCGCGCCGTGCCGGGCGCCATGGCCGGCGTGGAGATCCTGCGCGTGAAGTAACGGGCCCTTCGTCCGCGATATCCGTCCAATTCGATTACAATTTGGCAAGGCTGGGTTCCCAGGCCGGGCGCGTCCCTCTATTTTGCGCGCGATTGTTCATATCGGGTTGAGATCACTTTATGGAAAAATGGATCGAACGCGGGCTTGTCGCCTCGCGCTGGGTGCTGGCGCCGTTCTATATCGGGCTGGTCATCGCCCTGTTCGTCGTCTTGCTGAAATTCGGGCAGGAATTGCTCCATTTCGTCGCGGGCGCCTATACGCTCACGCCAAAGCAGACGGTGCTGGGGGTGTTGGAACTGGTCGATCTCGCCTTGCTCGGCAGCCTGGTCTTGATCGTGATCTTCTCGGGGTACGAGAATTTCGTTTCGAAGATCGATGGCGCCGAGCATCTGTCCTGGCCGAACTGGATGACCAAGGTGGATTTTGCCGGCCTCAAGCTCAAGCTGCTCGCCTCGATCGTGCTGATCTCGGCCATCGAACTGCTCAAGGGCTTCATGCAGATCAAGGACCTGTCCGACCGCGACCTCTATTGGCTGGTCGGCGTCCACATGGTGTTCATGGTCTCGGGCGTGCTGCTGGCCTTCTCCGATCTTCTGCAGGCCAAGGCCGGCCATCCCGACGACTGAGGCTGTCAGGCCGAAGACGACCGGGCGGCGAGGAGTTCGGCGCGGATCTCGCGCTTGAGTACCTTGCCGACCTTGGAGCGTGGCAGATCCGGCCAGATCTCGACATGTTTGGGCGTCTTCACGCTGCCGATCCGGGCCTTGACGAAGGTGCGCAAGGCCTCGGTATCGGCATTGCGGCCCGCGCGAAGCTGCACGACCGCGCAGACCATCTCGCCCCACTTCTCGTCCGGCAGGCCGAAGACGGCGCAGTCCTGGACATCGGCATGTTCGAGCAGCGCCTGCTCCACCTCGACCGAATAGACGTTGAAGCCGCCGCTGATGATCATGTCTTTCAGGCGGTCGACGATGTAGAGCATGTTGTCGGCGTCGAGATAGCCGATATCGCCGGTATGCAGCCAGCCCGAGCGCAGGGTCTGAGCCGTGGCGGCCTCGTCCTTGTAATAGCCGCGCATCACCAGCGAGCCGCGTATGGCGATCTCGCCGCGTTCGCCCGGCGGCAGAGGCCGGTCCTTGCCGTCCAGAATGGCGAGTTGCAGCAGGGGCGGAGGATAGCCGGCCGCAGAGAGGCGCGCCTTGTCGATGCTGCCGTCCGGTTTGAAATGATCGGCCGGCGCCATGGTGGTGCATACCATCGGCGCCTCTGTCTGGCCGAAGAACTGCGCCATCACCGGCCCGATCCGCTGGATCGCCTCTTCCAGCCGCGCCGGCGCGATCGGCGCCGCGCCATACCAGAAGCATTGCAGCGAGGAGAGGTCGGTCCGCGGCAGGTCGGGATGGGAGAGTAGCGCGTAGATCAGGGTCGGCGGCAGGAAGGTGTGGCTGACGCCATGGCGTGGAATGAGGGAGAGGAAGACGCCGAGATCGGGCTTGGGCATGATCACGATCTCGCCGCCCTTGGCGAGGACGGGCAGGGTCAGCACGCCCGCCGCATGGGTGAGCGGCGGCAGCGCCAGATAGACCGGGCGGTCGCGATAGGGATAGGCCATCAGCATGATGGCTGACATCGCCTCGAGATTGTCGTCGGTGAGCAACACGCCCTTGGGCTTGCCGGTGGTGCCGCCGGTGCCGACCAGCATGGCGACATCATTGTCCGGGGGCGTCGGGAAGGGCGTGTCGGGCATGTCGGCCAGCCATTCCGCCAGCGACGGGGCACCGGCCGCCTCTCCGTCCAGGCAGACCAGCATCTTCAGGGCCGGCAGGTCCGGCAGGATGGTCTCGACCAGTTCGTGGAAGGCCTGCTGGAACAGCAGCACGGTGCAATCGAAATCCGCCAGGATCTGGCGATTCTCGCTTGGTGCGTTGCGCGGGTTGATCGGACACCATACGGCCCCGGCCCGGGCGATGCCGAACACACTGGCGAAGGCCCTGGGATCATTGGCCGAAAGCACGGCCACCTTGTCGCCGGGGCGGGCGCCAGCCTTGGCGAGGGCATGGGCGACGCGATTGGAATGGGCGACGACGTCGGCATAGCTCAGCGAGGCGCCATCCATGGTCAGGCACGGCGCGGCCGGCCCCAGCGAGGCACCCTTGTCGAGATAGAAGCTGATCCGCATCGGCCTCGCCCTCCCGTTCCTCGTTCAATCCTGGACTGTCAGCACCGGCTTCATCACCAGGCCGAAGCTTCTGAGCACGCCGAGCAGCGTGTGATGGCCGAAGGCCTGGCAGGCCGAGGCGAAGCCGGCGCGCAGGGGCGGCTGCTGCAGCAGGGAATAGGCGGCATAGGCCTGCAGCAGGCCGGTCTGCTTGTAGTTGCAATTGCCGTGGATGACGCAATGGACCCGCCCGAGCGGGCCCGAGCCATAGACCGAATCCACCGAGCGGTTGACCCGCGGGTTTTCGCGCGGCGGCATGCCGCTCTGGATCGAGGCCGCGATCTTGCCGAGTTCGACCTCCTGCTGGGCCATCGGCAGCGGCTTGATGTTCTCCTCATACATCTTCACCGTGGCGATGACGCCCTGCATCACCTCGCGGGCGAAGACGCCGGCGGCCACCTTCACGGTGGCGACACGCGGATCGTCCTTGAACCAGACCGGATGGCTGGTGCCGCCCCAGGGCAGGGCGATCGCCGTGCCATGCTGGCCGGGCACGTTGACCTCGAAGGTCTGGGAGAGCGGCCATTCCTTGTACTGGTTCTGCTCCAGATAATACCATTTGGCCTTGAGGATGGTGAAAATGGTCTCGACCGAGGCGGTGGTCGGAAAGCCGCTCCACAGCACCAGAATGTCGAGCGTGTCGATGCCGGGCGTCTCCAGCGCGATCTGAGCGGCGATCTCGCCGGTGGTGTACATCTGCGCGACGCCGGGGGAGAGCAGGAGACCTTTGCCGGCAAACTTGCTGCCCCATTCGGCCTGTGCATGCAGGACCCAATCCTGTTCGCCCGTGGTGTCGAGATAATGGCAGCCCGCTCGCAACGAGGCCTCGACCACCTCTCCGCCATATTTGATGAAGGGGCCGACCATGTTGCACACGACCCTGGCGCCGCGGAACAGTTCCGTCAGCGCTTCGACGCTGTGGTTGACGCCGACCACCTCGTAATTCGCCGTCTCGATGCCGGGGATGCGCTCGACCACCCCGCGGACGCGGGCGGCGTCTCGGCCGGCGGCGATGAAGGGTATGTTGTATTCGCGCAGATATTCGCAGACCAGGCGCCCCGTATAGCCGGAGGCGCCGTAGACGACGACGGGTTGCTTGCCGTTCATGCAAAATCCTTTCGGGATAGCTGTATCCTGCGGCCCCGTGACAGGCCGCAGCCGATCGAGCCTCAGCTCCCCATGCCGCCCTCGACCGGAATGCCGGCGCCGGTGATGAACTTCGAGGCGTCGGAGGCTAGGAACACGGCCGCATCCGCGACCTCGGAAATCTCGGCCAGGCGGCCGAGCGGCGTCAGACCGGTCACGGCCGCGAGCGCGGCGTTGATGTCGGGGAACAGGCCGAGGCCAACGACGTCCTGCGCGAGCTTGACGCCCATTTCAGTGGGAATGAGGCCCGGATAGATGCAGTTGACACGCACGCCATAGCCGAGCTTGCCCGCCTCGGCGGCGGCAACGCGGGTCATGCGGTCCACGGCCGATTTGGTGCCGGAATAGCCGGAGATGGCCGGGAAGGCGATCAGGGCCGCGACCGAGGCGATGTTGATCACCGAACCGCCCTGGCCAGCCGTCCCGCCGGGCCGCATGGCGCGGAACGCATGCTTCATGCCGAGCAGCGTGCCGACGATGTTGACGTCGAGCATGCGCCGCAGGCTCTCCGGCTCGATCTCCGTGACCAGCGCGGTCACTTCCATGCCGGCATTGTTGACCAGGATGTCATAGCCGCCGATCGCGCCGATGGTATCGGCGACGGCGCTTTCCCATTGCGCTTCCTGGGTGACGTCGAGCCGCACGAAGCTGCTTTTGCGGCCATGGCCGGCAAGGGTGGACGCAATGTCGCGCCCCTGGTCCTCCAGGACGTCGCCGATCACCACGTCGGCGCCGGCCTTGGCCAGGGCCTCGGCGATGCCGGCACCGATGCCGCGCGCTCCGCCGGTGACGAGGGCCTTGCGGCCGGTCAGATCGAATGGATTGGCCATCGGGCAGTCCCTCCTGATTTCTGACGGTCGGACCTGTCGGCACCGGCCGGCCCCTTATGGCGGGGATGATGATGCGATCTCATGCCACTCTTGGACGAGTGTCAAGTTTTTATTGGACAGTTGTCAAGCTATGGACGGGGCGAGGCGATAGAGTGATTCGAAAAAGATAAGTAGCCGGCTATTTTATAGCGTTTTGCGGTTTGACGCAGCCGCCTAGTCTCGCAAAGACGCATCAGAACAATGAGTTAGGGCAAATAAGCGTTCACGCTTGAACGCGCTTTGCTCCAGAGAAAAAGACCCCAAGCAGCTGGGAGGCCTCTGCTTGGGGGCGCACCTGTGATGCGCTTTAGAAGATCTTCATCAGGCGGATCTGCCCGGTGAAGTCGTTGCGGAAGCCGCCCTTGGCATTGGTGATGTCGGCGCCTACCACGCCCGAGATCTGCCATGTCGGTGTCAGCATGTGGCTGGCAAAGGCGCGCAGGCCGTGCGAGTCCGTCTTCAGGCCGGTATAGGTGCCGCCGACCGACTGCTTGCCGCCGAAATGGCCGGAATAGCCGAAGGAGACCGAGGTCGCCGGCGAGAGCTGATAGCGCAGATAGGCCTGAAGCTGCACCGAGGGATCCTGCGAGCGCTTGAGGCCATATTCGGTGTGGTCGATATAGAGCGCCACATCCGCGGCGGCGTCGATGAAGAAGCCCTTGCCGAGATTCTGGATGACACCGAGCTGCGGCGTGAAATACCAGGTGCCCGTGCCGATGTTGAAGGGCGCCCGGGCGCTGTAATTGCCGGTGGGCGCCGAGACATAGGCGGTGAGTCCGACAGTGGTGCCGCCGGGCTGGTCGGCGCCATGCAGCGGGAAAACGGTGAAGCCGAGCGTCAGGTCGCCGATGCCGCTCTTGCTTCGGGCATCGACGCCGCCGATCTGGTGCTGGGTGAAGCCGCCGATCGGCAGGAAGGCTTGGACCGCGATCGGCATGCCGTTGATGTCGGAGTAATGCAGATAGCGCAGGATGCCGACCGCCGTCTGATAACGCGATTTCGGAATCTTGCCGATACCCTCGATGTCCAGCCGGCTGTTGGCCGTGAAGCCGAAATAGCCCAGGGCCAGATTGGTTCCGGACGGCAGAGCGGTATAGTCCCCCGGATAGATATCGATGGCCTTGGCCGCATTCGGCTCCATCAGGCACGTCATCAGCGCGGCGCACGCCAAGGCCTTCCGCCTCAGTTTTGAAGTCATGGAGTTCCCCCACTATTGTACCTCTGCATTCTCTTGCAGGCAGAAACCACCCGGGGAAATGTGTACTCAGTATTGGCCGTATCATACTGCGCCACGAAAAGAGGCCTTATTGATGAAGGGATGGCCTCATCAGCGGTTCCATCAGCGAAGACTGAGCAATACCTTATCGTCTCTCCCGGAGAATGGCTGTCTTGTACGAGATACGCAGTATTCCCTTTGTGCCGGGAACGCCGCATCCTCAGGCCAAAATTATACGACTGTCAAGATTTTGTTTGACACTTGTCCAGCTCATGGCGAATTTGTCGCAAAAATGCCACCTATGGGAGGCGGCCTGCCGCCGGGCGGTGAAGTCGCTTTCAGGAGGGAATGGAAATGTCATCATCGCGGGTGCTGGTCGCGGGTGTGGGCATGATCCCCTTCGCCAAACCGGGCGCGAGTGAGCCCTATGACGCCATGGCGGCCAAGGCGACGCGGCTCGCCCTCTCGGATTGCGCCCTGGATTATGGGCGGGTGCAACAGGCCTATGCCGGCTATGTCTATGGCGATTCCACCAGCGGCCAGAGGGCGCTCTACCAGATCGGCATGACCGGCATCCCGATCATCAACGTGAACAATAATTGTTCCACCGGCTCCACCGCCCTGTTCCTCGCGCGCCAGGCCGTTGCCTCGGGCGCGGTCGATTGCGTGCTCGCCCTCGGTTTCGAGCAGATGAAGCCGGGCGCGCTCGAAATGCAGTTCGGTGACCGTCCCAGCCCTTTCGCCGATTTCGAGGCGCTGGCCGACCAATTGGTGGGCATGAACGAAATTCCGCTCGCTCTGCGGTATTTCGGCGGCGCCGGGCTGAGCCATATGCGCAAATATGGCACGCCTCTTTCCGCCTTTGCCGCGGTGCGCGCCAAGGCGAGCCGGCATGCGGCCCGCAACCCTCTTGCGGTGTTCCGCAACGAGGTGAGCACCGAGGAGGTGCTGGCTTCACCGGTGCTCTGGCCCGGCGTGATGACGCGGTTGATGGCCTGTCCGCCGACCTGCGGCGCTGCGGCGGCCATCCTGGTCTCGCCCGAATTTGCCCGGCGCCACGATCTCGACTGCAAGGTCGAGATTGCCGCCCAGGCGATGACCACGGACGGCGAATCGACCTTCGAGGCCGGCGACATGATGCAGCTCGTCGGCTTCGACCTCAGCCGTCGTGCCGCACGCCAGGTCTATGAAGCGGCCGGCATCGGCCCCGAAGACCTGGACGTCGTCGAACTGCACGATTGTTTCGCGCACAATGAACTGGTGAGCTACGAGGCCCTGGACCTCTGCGGCGACGGCGAAGCGGGCAAGATGATCGCCGATGGCGACAATTCCTATGGCGGGCGCTACGTCACCAATCCCTCGGGCGGGCTGCTGTCGAAGGGGCACCCGCTGGGAGCCACCGGCCTGGCGCAATGCTATGAGCTGACCCACCAGCTGCGCGGCACGGCGGACAGACGCCAGGTGCCTGGCGCGCGCCTCGGGCTGCAGCACAATCTCGGCCTAGGCGGCGCTTGCGTCGTTACCCTTTACCAGGCGGTGTGAAGCGAGCTTGGGCCGGCTGCCGGTCGTTCCCATCTTGGCGGGCAGGCCGCATGCCGGCAGGAAGGCCCGGATCCGCGCCTGCATCTGTGCGATGGCATCGGCGTCGCCGCCCAGATGGCGCAGCAGGGCATGTTCGAACAGCCCGTCGAAAGTCGCATAGACCACGGCCGAGGGCAGGGCCGGCTTGACCCCGGCCAATTCGAAGGCGCGCGACATCACGCGCCAGACCATGTCTTCCAGGCTCTTGTCGATCTCCCTGACGTCCGCATGGAAGGAGGGCTCGAACAGGGCCTGGGAGCGCAGATCATACCAGAGCCGATGCATCGGGGCCTCGTCGCGCAGCGTGGCGGCAAGGCTGTCGAGGAACTGATCTATCAGGCTGCCATGGCTGTCGGCATCGGCGGTGATGCGCTCATAGCGCTGCACGCATTTTGCTTTGTAGTCGCGCACGCAATAGGCGATCAGGTCGACCTTGTCGCTGAAGTAATAATGCAGCACGCCGTGGGAGAAACGCGAATTCTGGGCGATCTCCCTGAGACTGGTGCGGGCATAGCCGAGTTCAGCAAGCGTCTGCAGCGCGGCCTCGGCCAGCTCGGCTCGGCGCGCGGCAAACTTGTCCGGCGCAGGCCGGGGCGCTTTCTTCAGCTTGGCGCCATTTGCCATCACATCCTGCCAGCATCAGCATACCACCGATACTACAATATCGAGGTCGCCCGGCCAGATCAACCGAACCGCGCCGCGCCCTGCGCGGCAGTCCGGCCTCACGGGGCTGCAATCACCTGGCTGCACGCAGGCGGCAGATCGCTGAGGGTGAGCTGGCGCGGCGGGCGCGGCGGCTTGGGACGGGGC
The DNA here is from genome assembly GCF_017813775.1 of Labrys sp. LIt4. Lineage (NCBI taxonomy): Bacteria > Pseudomonadati > Pseudomonadota > Alphaproteobacteria > Hyphomicrobiales > Xanthobacteraceae > Labrys > Labrys sp. LIt4. The sequence goes on along the minus strand of NZ_JAGIPY010000005.1, from coordinate 40,498 downwards.
TTTGGATGCAGCACCGCGTCCGAGAACCAGTAGTCGAGCTCCTTGCCGCAGCCCTCATCGCCCGTCGGCGGCTTTTGCGGCGTGCAGGTCGGGCTGCCGCGCGGACAGGTGATGCGGATATGGAAATGATAGTCGTGGCCGTACATCGGGCGCACCTTGCCGAGCCAGGAGCGGTCGCCGGTGGCGTCGCGGCACATCGCCTTCTTGATGGCGGCGTTGACGAAGATGCGCTCGACTGCCGGGTCCTGGGCGGCGGCGCGCACGATGCCCATCTGGCCCGGGGTCCAGGAACGGGAGACGTCGAGCCTGTCCGGGCGCACCATCATCACGGCACTCTTGGTCTCCCGCTCGGCGACGCTCAGCCGGCGGTTCGGCATGGGGGTCAGCCAGATGTCGGCGTCGAGCCCGATCTGGTGCGAGGCATGACCCGTCAGCATCGGCCCGCCGCGCGGCTGCGCCATGTCACCGATCAGGATGCCCGGCCAGCCCGCCACCGTAGGGGCCTTGGCGGCGAGATTCTTCACCACCCGGATGATGGCGGCATTGCCCCAGGCACGGTTGCGCGAGGGGCGCATGACCTGCCAGGTCGGTCCATCCGCCGGCAGTTCCACGCCGTTCGACAGGCAGCCCTTGGCGTAGAAGCCGATCGAGCCGAGGCCGATACTGGCCGGCGTCTCGGCGCGGCCGAAGAGCTGCTTGGCGGGAGTGGCCGCCGTCACCACGCCGAGTGGCGGCAGTTTGAAGCCGGGCGGGGTGATGTCCTGCGCCACGACCGATCCCCCCATGGCCAGGAGCGGCAAGGCGGCGAGGGCCAAGCCGGATTTGAGCGACGGGAAGGTCCGGACGAAACGGCGCATGCCTGCTCCCGCGAAGTGATTCGTGACTGCATCCTATCCTGTCTTTTTCCAAACGGCAGCATCGGCGGTTGCAGGAGCCCCGGGGGGGCGCTGGCATCCTCTCCGCTCCTTCTTTTCGGGAGCAGACGAAGGCGCGCCACCGCAAGCCAGCCCTGCGGAAGCGGCCGGCGGAAACCGAAAATTAACCCTGTTCGATTCATGCTTTGTTCGGGTCCGGCTGGACACGCTTCCTGTGCAAAAGCGCATGGCGAATGGAGGCCCGGACGGCCAATGTCAGTGAACCGCATCGAGGAACCTGTCATGCCTGCCCTGCATCTGAGCGCGAACTTCCGCTGGATCGCCATCGCCTTCGCGCTCTTGGCCGCTATGCTCTGCCAGTTGGCCCCGGCCTCCGCGGGTATCGTGGCCAAGGTCGATATCGCCAGCCAGCGCATGACCGTGATCGTCGATGGCAATGTCGAGGCGGTCTGGGCCGTGTCGACGGCACGGCGCGGCTACTATACCCCGCGCGGCGTCTACCGCCCCAAGCTGCTCAAGCGCATGCATTACTCCAAGAAATACGATAATTCGCCGATGCCCTATTCGGTGTTCTTCAAGGGCGGCTATGCGGTGCACGGCACCTATTCGGTCAAGCAGCTCGGCCGCGCCGCCTCCCATGGCTGCATCCGGCTGGCGCCCTCCCACGCCGCCGCGCTCTACCAGCTCATCCGGCATCGAGGCATGTCGGATACCCGCGTGGTGATCGGCTAGCCGTAGATTTCACGGGGCAGGGCCGATAATAGCCACGAATCTGCATATCAGCCGTGCACATTCGCGCGAGAAGCCATCCCGCTCCTTGACGCTGGGCCAGTGCGTTCCTAGCTTGAAGGCAACGGATATTTGCATGGCGATTCCGCCATTCCCGCTGTGGAGATTCTCGAAATGGGTGCCAACACGATCAAGGTCACGGATGCCTCCTTCGCCAATGACGTGCTGAATTCGGCCGAGCCGGTCGTCGTCGATTTCTGGGCCGAGTGGTGCGGGCCCTGCCGCATGATCGCGCCTGCTCTCGACGAGATCGCCACCGAGATGGCCGGCAAGGTCAAGATCGCCAAGCTGAACGTCGACGAGAACCCGCAGATCGCCTCGCAGTTCCGGGTGATGTCGATCCCGATGCTGATCGTGTTCAAGGACGGCAAGCCCGTCGCCCAGAAGGTCGGCGCTGCTCCCAAGGGCGAGCTGTCCCGCTGGGTTTCGGCCTCCGCGGCTTGAAGCGAGAATCTTCCCCGGCATTTGCTCGGTGAATGGAAAGGCGGCCCTTCGGCCGCCTTTTTCATGTCGCCAGCGTCGCGGCACGCAGGGCGTCGGCATCGCCGATCTTCAGGCCGGCCGCCTCGATCGCCTGGCGCGCCAGCATCACCAGTTCGGCATTGTCCCGGGCCGGCGTGCCGTCGGGGCGATGAAGGTTGTTTTCGAAGCCGACGCGGGCATGCCCGCCCAGCAGGGCGGCCGTGGTGACACAGGCAATTTCCTGCGGACCGAAGGCGCACAGGCTCCAGGGATCGAAGCGCGGCATGTCCGCGGCGAGGAAGGGCAGGAGATCGGCGGGCCGGGACGTCTGGTCCGCCGTATAGCGGCCGAGCACATAGAGTACGGGCAGTTTCTCGTAGGGGATGAGGCCCCGCCGCCGCAGGTCGGCAAGGCGCCTGGCTTCGTCCGGCGTGTAGAGGATGATCTGCGGCATGGTTCCGATCAGCCTGAGAAAGAGCAGCAATTCGGCGAAGGCGGCTTCCTCGCCTGCGTCAGGCACCAGTTCGCGCAGGGCGAGCGACACGGCCTCCGGCCGCGTGTCGCGGATGACGGCTCTTTGCTCTGCCGGCGAATAGAGGCCGAGCGCCTCCGAGGTGATCTGCACCACGAGCTCCTTGCCCGTTGCGGCGGCAATCGCGGCGATCACGGCGCGATAGGCCTCGGCGTCGAGCAGATGGCCGCCATCCTCGCGCCGGACATGGACATGGATCATGGCCGCGCCGGCCTCGAGACAGGCCGTGGCCGTCTGCGCCAGGGCGGAGGCCGTCATCGGCAAGGCCGGGTGATCCGCCTTGGTCCGCCGGCCACCATTGGGGGCTACGGCAATGAAACGCGGGGCGCAGTCCAGCGTAGCCGACAAATCCATCTCCGAATGAGGATTCATTTGTATCAGAACGATAGCATATGATACATTTGTTTCAATAATCCTTCCGACGGAGCATAGGGGCATGAGCGGGCTTGTGGATCTCGACGGCCTGGCCAGCGAGATCGTCAAAGGCTTCGACGCGATGCCGGCGCAGATCAAGGCGGCCGCCCGCTATGTGCTGGAGAATCCGCGCGATGTCGCCCTGTTGTCGATGCGGGAACAGGCGCGGCGTGCCGGCGTGCAGCCGGCGACCATGATGCGGCTCGCCCGGCAATTGGGCTTCGACGGTTACGAGGCCCTGCGGGAACTGCATGCCGATACGCTGCGGGAAGCGCCGACAGGCTTTGCAGGCAAGGCGGGCGACCACCTTATCCGGCAGGGGCGCGTCGGCGATGAGGGACTGGCCGCCGCCATGCTCGGCATGCTGGGCACCCAGCTTGACGGACTTTCGGCAGCCAAGCCGCTTGCGGCATTCGCCGCCGCCGCGCAGATGCTTGCCTCGGCGCGCCGCATCCATTGCTTGGGTCTCAGGGCGAGCCATCCGGTCGCCTGGCATCTGCATTATGGGCTCACCCTGATCGGCAGGCCCAGCATTCTGCTCGACGGCATCGCCGCCATCGGGGCCGATGCCCTCATCGATGCCGTCCCGGGCGAGGTGATGGTGGCCGTCAGCCTGCAGCCCTATACGCGCCTCACCCTCGAACTCGCCGAGCATGCCGCGTCGCGCGGGTTGTCCATCCTTGCCATCACCGACAGCGAGGTGGCGCCTCTGGCCAGGATCTCCCGCCATCATCTCGTCGTGCCGACGGCGAGTCCGTCCTTCCTGCATGCCGTGACGCCGGCCTTCGCCGCTGCCGAAGTGCTGGCTGCGCTGGTGGCGGGCCATGACGGCGAGGCGGCGCTCGCCGCCCTGCGCCGGACGGATGCGCATCTGGCTGCCCTCGGCACCCATCTGACCCGACGTCCTCAGCCGAAACTTCCGGGAACCCCGCCATGAGCCATCTGCTCCACCGGACCGCCAACGCCGTCATGCCGGTCGCCGTCGGTGGGCGCGGCATCGAACTGATCGACGCCGCCGGCAAGCACTATATCGATGCCTCCGGCGGGGCCGCCGTCTCCTGCCTGGGCCATGGCCATCCGGCTGTGCGGGAGGCCTTGCACCGTCAGCTCGATACGCTCGCCTATGCCCACACCGCCTTCTTCACCACCGACATCGCCGAACGGCTGGCGGACTGCCTGATCGCCCATGCGCCGCCCGGTCTGGAGCGGGCCTATCTCGTCAGCGGAGGCTCGGAGGCCGTCGAGGCGGCCCTGAAGATGGCGCGGCAGTATTTCGTCGAGAAAGGCCAGCCGCGGCGCCGGCATGTGATCGCCCGGCGCCAGAGCTTTCACGGCAATACGCTGGCGGCACTCGCCGCCGGCGGCAATCAGTGGCGCCGCGCCGCGTTCCTTCCGCTGCTGATCGAAACCCATCACATCGACCCCTGCTTTGCCTATCGCTTCCAGGCCCCGGGGGAGAGCGGGGAAGACTATGCGGCCAGGGCGGCCCAGGCCCTGGAAGACAAGATCCTCGAATTGGGGCCGGACGAGGTCATCGCCTTTCTGGCGGAGACGGTGGTCGGCGCCACGGCGGGTGCGGTGCCACCCGTCGCCGATTATTTTCGCCGCATCCGTGCGATCTGCGACCGCTATGGCGTCCTGCTCATCCTCGACGAAGTGATGTGCGGCATGGGGCGTACGGGCACGCTGCACGCCTGCGAGCAGGAGGGGGTCGTACCCGATCTCATGACGGTGGCCAAGGGGCTCGGCGGCGGCTACCAGCCGATCGGCGCGGTCCTGCTCAGCGCTGCGATCTTTGAGGCCTTCGCGAGGGGATCCGGATTTTTCCAGCACGGCCACACCTATATGGGCCACGCCATGGCGGCTGCGGCTGCCCTGGTCGTGCAGGAAACAATCGTGCGCGATAATCTGCTGGCCAATGTCGTGGCCATGGGGGACCATCTGCGGGAACGGCTGGAACAGCGCTTCGCCAACCATGCCCATATCGGCGATATCCGCGGCCGCGGCCTGTTCCGCGCCATCGAGTTCGTCGCCGATCGCAGCAGCAAGCAACCCTTCGACCCGGCGCTGAAGCTTCACGCTGCCGTCAAGCGCGAGGCCATGGCGCGCGGACTGATGGCCTATCCGATGGGCGGCACCATCGACGGCGTGCAGGGCGACCATATCCTGCTGGCGCCGCCCTTCATCATCGAGCGCGGCCAGGCGGATGCCGTCGTCGAACGCCTGGGCGATGCGGTCGATGCCGCCATCGCCGGCCTGCCGGCGGGAAGCGCCTGAGCCTTCGACGCTCATGCGGGCAGCCTGCGGTTGGGGCATAGCCTATCGACGAAAGCCGAAATCCTGTTTAGCAAAAGAGAATAGGGGAGATGGCGCCGGCCGAAGCAGCCGCCGCCTCGCCGTTCCGCGTGCCGCTTCGGTACGCCGAGAAGATCTGCGTCCCGGTTGTGAGCCGGGCCGCCCATAGTGAGGCGAGCGGTCGCAGGCCGCCGCGCAGTCAGAGGAGGAGCCTATGCACCACGTCCGTCCGGTGATCGCCACCGGTCTTGCCGTCGCACTGACCTTCGCCCCCCTTGCCGGGGCTCACGCGGCCTCGCCGGCACCGGTGGAGGCCGAGCACGGCATGGTCGTCACCACGCAGCGCCTGGCGACACAGGCCGGCGTGGATGTCCTCAAGAAGGGCGGCAATGCCATCGATGCCGCCGTGGCGGTCGGCTACACACTGGCCGTGGTCTGGCCTGAAGCCGGCAATATAGGCGGCGGCGGCTTCATGACCATCCGCACCAAGGACGGCAAGTCGACCTTCATCGATTTCCGCGAAAGGGCGCCGCTGGCCTCCACCAAGAACATGTATCTCGACGCCAAGGGCAATCCGGTGAAGGGCGCCTCGACGGATGGCTATCTCGCCGTCGGCGTGCCCGGCTCGGTGGCCGGCTTCGAATATGCCCGCGAAAAATACGGTTCCCTGCCGCGCAAGGACCTGATGGAAGCCGCCATCCGCTATGCCAAGGACGGCTATGTGCTCGGCCAGGGCGATGTCGCCTCCGTCAAGGAGAATGCCGACTGGCTCAAGCGCGATCCCAGCACGGCCAAGATCTTCCTCCAGGCCGACGGCAAGCCGCATGCGGTCGGCGATACTTTCAAGCAGCCCGATCTCGCCGCCTCGCTGGCGGCCATCTCGGAAAAGGGACCCGACGCCTTCTACAAGGGCGCGATCGCCGATGCCATCGTCAAGGCCTCCGCCGCCAAGGGCGGCATTCTGAAGAAGGAGGATTTCGAGCAGTACAAGGTCCGCGAACTCGAGCCGGTGAAGTGCAATTATCGTGGCTACGAGATTATTTCCTCGCCTCCGCCGAGTTCGGGCGGCGTGATCATCTGCGAGATCCTCAACGTGCTGGAGGGCTATCCGCTCTCCTATCTCGGCGCCGATTCGGCCAACACCGTGCATCTGATGGTGGAGGCGATGCGCTATGCCTATGTCGACCGCAATTCCAGCCTGGGCGATCCCGATTTCGTCAAGAATCCGGTGCCGCACCTCCTCGACAAGAACTATGCCGCCGAGATCCGGGCCAAGATCAATCCCTACAAGGCCGGCGTCTCCAAGGAGTTGATGCCCAAGGGCATGGGCGAATCCAAGGAAACCACGCATTATTCGATCATCGACAATGACGGCAATGCCGTCGCCGTCACCTACACGCTGAACGGCTCCTATGGCGCCGGCGTGGTGGCGGAGGGTACCGGCATCCTGCTCAACAACGAGATGGACGACTTCACCGCCAAGCCCGGCGTGCCCAATCTCTACGGTCTGGTGCAGGGCGAGGCCAATGCCATCGAACCCAAGAAGACGCCGCTCTCCTCGATGAGCCCCACCGTGGTCACCAAGGACGGCAAGCCCTTCATGGTGATCGGCAGCCCCGGCGGCTCGCGCATCATCACCATCACGCTGCAGGCCATCCTCAACGTGATCGACCACGGGCTGGATATCCAGGAAGCCGTCGACGCGCCGCGCATCCACCACCAATGGCTGCCCGACCAGATCTATACCGAACCCCAGGCGCTCTCGCCGGACACCGTCAAACTGCTGGTCGAGATGGGCTACAAGGTGGATGAGGGCGATCCGGCCTGGCCGGTCTGGGGCAAAGCGGCCGGCATCCTGGTCGGTGGCAAGGATCTCGCCACCATCAAGAAGGGTGACGGTGCCCGCTACAACGGCGCCATGGACAGCCGCGTCGAATCAGGCCTGGCGGCCGGATATTAAGGCCACGCCCAAAGGAGCGTGGCACTTGTCATTGCCGGGCTTGACCCGGCAATCCAGCCGGCCTCCGGATGCCCGGGTCGAGCCCGGGCATGACGAAGGCCGGCGTTTGCGTCGTCAAGATCAGGCCTGCTTTTCGGCTTCGGCGGCCTGCTTGGGGCCGCCGCGGGCGACACCGACCATGGCCGGGCGCAGAACGCGCGAGCCGATCGAGTAGCCGACCTGCACCACCTGGGCCACGGTGCCGTTGGGCACGGAGGGATCGGGCACCTCGAACATCGCCTGGTGGAAATTCGGATCGAAACGCTCGCCCTTGGGGTCGAGCTTCTTGACGCCGTGCTTTTCGAGCGAGCGCAGCATTTCCTTCTCGGTGAGTTCCACGCCTTCCATCAGGGCCTTGACGGCGGCATCGGTCTCACGGGCCCCGCTGGGGACGCTCGCCAGGGCACGCTCCATGTTGTCGGCGACGCCGAGCATGTCACCGGCGAATTTGGCGATGGCATATTGACGCGCATCGCTGACTTCGCGCTCGCCGCGGCGGCGTACATTCTCGATCTCCGCCATGGCGCGCAGCAGGCGGTCCTTCAACTCGGCGTTCTCGGCCTGCAGCTTGGTGAGAACCTCGAACGCATTGTCGTTGACGGCGGCCTGGTCGGCGCCAGTCTGCTCGCCACCAGCCTGTTCCGCGCTGTCCGCCGTCGGTGCCGCGGGGGCGGCCGCCTCGGCCGCAGGGCGGTTCTCGGTTTCGGCTTCGGGTTTGGTCTTGCTGGTCATTTCACCTTTTCCAAGTCATGTCCGGCCGGGATATCAGCGTCCTCGGCGATAAAATCAAGGGTTCGATGCGGCGGACGCCCTCAATCCGCTCATTTTGATTCTTGATTCAGTGCCGATGGCGTTCGACGAACGCCAGGGCAGCCGCGAAGGCGCTCTCGACATCGAGGGCGGTGGTGTCGAGCACATGGGCGTCGGGCGCGGGTTTCAGCGGCGCGTCGGCGCGGCCGGCATCGCGGGCGTCGCGCTTGCGGATATCGGCGAGCACGGATGCGAAAGGCGGGGCATCGCCGCGCTTTTCCAGCTCGAGATGGCGGCGTCGGGCCCGGATCTCGGCGTCGGCGGTCACGAAGATCTTCACCTCGGCACCGGGCGCGATCACCGTGCCGATGTCGCGCCCGTCGAGCACGGCGCCGCCGCGCTGATGCGCGAAGCGACGTTGCAGGTCGAGCAGGGCCTTGCGCACCTTGGGGTGTGAGGCGACCACGGAGGCGGCCTCGCCCATTTCCCGGCCGCGGAGCCGGCTCTCGTCGAGGCTGGCGACATCGAGGCCGTCGGCGATCTCGGCGGTGGCGTCCGCATCCTCGAGGTCGATGCCGCCATCGATGGCAGCCCGCCCGACGGCGCGGTAGAGCAGGCCGGTGTCGAGATGCGGCAGGCCCAGATGGGCGGCGAGGCGCTTGGCCAGGGTTCCCTTTCCGGAGGCGGCGGGGCCATCAATGGCAATGATCATGACAAGGCACCAGGATTACAGGATTACACGTCAGCACGAGGCAGGCGGAGTTTCCGCCGGCAGGGTTACGATCGCCGGCCGAAGCGTGGGACGGCCCTGCAGCACGATGCGCCGCCCGCCCCCCTCGGGCGAAGTCGCGACATCCGCCCCGAACAGCCGGAGCAGGCGCATGGCCTCGCCGCCGGCCTCTTGCGGCGCGATGACGGTGGTCTCGCCGGGAGCATTCAGGCCGGCCAGCAGCACCGCCGAGGCCACCAGATCCGGCGTCACTGGCGATGAGGGGCCGCCATCGGGCACGCGCCAGAGGACCGGGACCGCGTCCATGGCGCCACGCAGGGTCAGGGGCAGGCGGACGCCCTCGGCCGAGGCGACGATCTCGGCGCCCATCCGCATGAGGGGCGCCAGGGCAGGCATCATTGCACAGGCGCGCAGGGCGGGATCGCCATCGAAGCCGGCCGTGACGCCGTGGCTGGCGACGACACCCATCAGCAGGACCGCACCCGCCAGCGACCCTCCGAAATCGAGGCCTCCTTCCGGCGAGAGCAGGCCGCCGACCCCGACCCCATGGACATACCAGCTTTGATCTCCGGCACGCTCGATCGCCGCGCCCAGCTTGCGGCAGGCCTCGGCCATGGCCTGGGCGCCGTCGCTCTGCGGGGCGTGCCCGATGCGTGTCTCTCCCACGCTGAGAAGGCCCAGGATGATGGCAAGCAGACAGGCTGTCTCGTCGCGCGCGACCGGACTGGCCTGCGCCGGCCCGGGCGACCGGCGCATGGGAAGCGGAACGGCTTGAGAGGGCGGTGCGAGCAAGGGAACGGCTCCGGACAGGCGGAAGAAATCTGCGGCAAGACGCAATGCCGATGGTGGGACTGATGCTCCCGCATGGGCGGACCTCAAGGTCCGTCCGGCCACACGCCCTAGCATGGATGGTGAGAAGGGCAAAGCGGGCGGTGGGAGGAATTCGTGATTCAACCCCTTGCCAGATCGCGAAAAAACGCCATCTTTGCGATTCTGATTGACATAGGGGCTTCTAGTCTGTAGCGGCCTCGCACTTCGATTTCCGACATAAGGTACACGCCGTGGCCAGACCCGAACTTGGCACGAAACGCGTCTGTCCGACGACTGGGCGCAAATTCTACGATTTGAACAAGGATCCGATCATCTCCCCCTATACGGGCCAGGTGGTCACCATTGCAGCGCCGCTGCTGCGCGGTCGCCCCGACGCGGTTGCCCCGCGCGCGGACCAGACCGAGGACGACAACGAGCTCGATCCGGTGACGGACGCCGAACTGATCAGCCTCGAAGAGGCCGATGACGAGGCGAGCGCCGCCAAGGCCGTGGTCGGCGACGACGACATCGATGTCGAGGATGATCCCGGCTCCGACGATACCTTCCTCGAGGAAGACGAGGACGAGAATGACGATGTCACCGATCTGATCGGCGACGGCATCGAGGACGACGAGGAAAGCTGAGGCTCGCTACGAGCCCGCCTGGAGGCGCGGAACCGGCCCGGTGCCGCGTCTTTTCCCCAATCGAAAGATTTTCCAAAATTTCTTCACAAGACGTCTTGCATCGAGCCGCGAAACGTGACAAACGAGCGGCCCGTCGGCGGTGACGCTGAGGGACACCGAAGCAGCTCCCAGGCCGCTTCGCAAAAGTGGGGTCATAGCTCAGCTGGGAGAGCGCTACAATGGCATTGTAGAGGTCGGCGGTTCGATCCCGCTTGGCTCCACCACTTCCTCCCGAACTTCGATGACGAAGTTCGGCTCCATCAAGCCCGCCTGTGAGCGGGCTTTTTTATCGCCCATGATGCGCCCCGCAGGATTGCGGCCTGCGTTCTGGCAAAACAGCGTTTCCGTCCAAACGCACTTTGCTCTAGAATTTCATGGCATTCCGTTCGGTTATCCGCACCGGTGGACCAATGTAGCTCCATTGCTGCCCGCTGGGGCCCTTTGGCTCCGAGGCCCTGTGTTTCGCAGGCGATAGCCGTGGTGGCCGGCATCGGCGAGGATGCCCGAGGCAAGAGATGCCAAGCAAAGGGAGATAAAGCATGCGCTTTTCACTCAAGGCCTTGTTCGCTGCCGTCATGATGCTCGGCGGACTGGCAGCCACTTCGACGCCGTCTTCGGCTCTGCCGGTGGCGCCGGTCGAGCGGGCGGTCCCCATGGCGAACGCCCAGGAAGGCTCGGCCCGGGTTCAGCAGGCTCAGTATTATTATTACTACCGGCCGCGCTATTACCGTCCCCGCTACTACCGGCCATACCGGTACTATCGCCCCTATCGGCGCTATTATCGACCGCGCTACTACTACCGGCCCTATTACTATCGCCGGTACTATTACGGCTATTGAGCCCTGTGGGGCTTCGTTATCAGGAGGCCCGCCGGCCGGGCCTCCTGATTCGATGCGGAACCATGGCCTGATCCATGCGTTCTCATCCCGGGACCGGCAAGGTCCCGCCTCGGCACCATGGCGCCCTGCGAACGGGCCGGCCTTGCGCCAGTCGCAGGAGGCCTTCGGCAGGCGCGCCTGGTTCCAGGCCTGATAATGGGGGTGAAATATGGATAATCCGCAGGTGGGTTGGATCGGAGCCATCATTATTGGCGGCCTGGCTGGCTGGCTGGCCGAAATGTTCATGAAGAGCGATATGGGCATCCTCATGAACATTATCCTTGGCATCGTCGGCGCGGCTGTCGCCAATCTGGTGCTGAGTATGTTCGGCGTAGTGCTGGGCGGCTGGATCGGCTATCTCATCGCGGGCTTCATTGGCGCCTGCATCCTGATCGCGCTCGGACGAATGCTGAAACGATCCGCCTGATGGGCCAACCTCCGTGCCCTCACCGGGCGAACGGTGAAGGGGCACGGCCCAGCCAGCGAACGCTGCTGGAGAACCCGGCCGGGCCGTGGCAGGGCGAGAGAGGCCCCATGCCCGGCCATGCTATTCCCGCCTTGCGACAGTTTCGTAACAGGCGGCGACGGGGCGTGGCTTCATGGGCTTCCGGCTTGCGCCATGAAGCGGTCGAGTTCGGCGAAGTCCGCGCTCCCTTCCATCGGTCCCTGCACGGTGACGGTGTGGGCGCCCGCGGCATTGGCATAGCGCAGGGCTTCCGCCACCGGCTTGCCGAGCCGGCGGGCCACCAGGAAGGTCGCGCCGAAGCAATCGCCTGCGCCAGTCGGGTCGATCTCGGTCACCGCGAAGCCTGGCATGTCGGTGCGGCCCTCTCGGCTGAAATGGCTCGCGCCGCCGGCGCCGCGCTTCAGCACGATCTCCTTGACGCCCGTCGCCAGCACGCCTGCCACCGCCTTGTCCTCGTCGGTCTCGCCGGAGACCAGCGACAGCTCCTCGCCGGAGGGCAGGAAGAGATCGGTCGCCGCCAGCACGGTATGGAAGACCGCCTTGCTGCCGTCGCGCAGCGTCTCCCGCCGGATGTTGGGGTCGAAGGAGACGGTGCCGCCGCGTGCCTTGAGTCCCGGCAGGGTCTTCAGGATCATGTCGGCGACGGCCGGTACGGGCAGTCCGGATCCCATGATATGGAGATGGCCCGCTTCGGCGAGCACCGCCTCGGCCTCGGGCGTGGCGGCGATGCGCCCGGCGGCGCTGTCCCGCATGTTATAGACGAAGGAACGGCCGCCATCCGGCCGGTAGCGCACGAAGGCGCTGCCGGTGGCCGCACCCGCATGCACGGCCACGGCGGAGACGTCGACGCCGTCGCGACGCAGGCGTTCGAGGTTCAGCGTGCCAAAATCGTCGTCCCCCACGGCCGAGACGATCGCGGCGGGGTGGCCGAGTTTGCCGACCTGGTCGATGAAGATCGCCGGAGCGCCGCTCGGGAAGGGCCCGACCAGGGGTTGTGGCTCCAGGAAGCCGTTGCCGGTGGTGGTGGCCATGATCTCCACCAGGATCTCGCCGATAGTGACGATCTTGCCTGCAAGCATGGGAGGTTCCTCGATGACGGAAAGGGGGAGCGGCCTTTCGGCTTGCTACGATACGCGACGCGCCAATTGGCCAAAAGTGACGGCGCGCCCTAGCTCTGGAACAGCGTGATCGGCTGTTCGCTGGCATAGATCGCGCTTTCGTCGATGGAGAACATGCGCTGATGCATCAGGAGAGCGCCGCCGAGGGCAGGGCCTTCGACACCGAGGGCTGAAACCTCGATGCGCGGCAGCGGAAAGCCCTCGAGCAATTCGCGCTGCATGGCCCTGCTGACCTCGGCCGCGACGTGGGTGAAGACCGGGGCGACGGAGCCGCCCAGGATGATCAGACCGGGATTGAGCACGCTGGTGACCTGGATCAGGCCGGCGGCGAGGCGCTCGCCCCAGGCCCGGGCGGTGGCGAGGGCAGCGGCTTCCCCGCGTGCCAGCCCCTGCAGCAGCCTGTCGAGATCGGCCTCCCCGCCCTGGGCGTGGTAGGAGCCGAGGAGGGCGTCCTTGCCGATATAGCTTTCCAGATGGCCCGGCTTGGAGCGGCCCGCCTGGATGCTGTGGCCGCCGAGCACGATCTGGCCGAATTCGCCGGCAAAGCCTGCCGAGCCGCGCAGCAGCCTGCCGCCGATGACGATACCGCCGCCGGCACCGTTCTCGATCAGCAGGAAGGCGACGGTCTCCGAGCGATGCGTGGTGTCGCGATAGGTCTCGGCGATGGCGAAGGCATTGGCGTCGTTCTCGATCGAGATGGCGGGATCGAGCGACGGGAAACGCCGCTTCAGCCGGTCGGTGACCATGTCCCGCAGCTTCACGTCGCGCCAGCCGAGCATGAGGCCGTTGATCACCGTGCCGTCCGAGGCGAGCAGGGCCGGCAGGGTCACGCACAGTCCGCGCAGGCGCTCGGGCCGGTCGAGGCTCTCGATGGCTTCGGCGATCAGAGCTACCATGCGGTCGGTGCCGGCCTCCGGGGTTTCACGATGGGTCGGGAAGGGCAAGGTGAGGCGCAGGATCTCCTCGGCCCGCATGTCGATGACGACGACAGTGAGCCGGTCGACGCCGATCTCGGCGCCGAGAAAGCTGGCGCCGGCTGGATCGATCTGCACCCGGATACCGGGACGGCCAGTCTTGCCCGCGCTCTCGTTGTGCGGCTCGTCGCGGCGCTCGACGGCAAGGCCCTCCGTGATCAGGCCCGTGATGATGTTGCCCGTGGTCGACCGGTTGAGCCCGAGTGCTCGCGCAAGGTCGGCCCGGCTCATGCCGGTGTGGCGAAACAGGGCATTGAGAGCCCTGATTTCATTGAGATGACGGACGGTCTGCGGCGTTGCCAAGATGGAGAGATCCGCTCGGTTTGGAGGGGAGACTACAATGCCGCGCGGCGCCATGGAATCGTCAGCCGCGCAAAGACGCGTCGGAACAACACGTTAGAATGGTGTTGCCGGTGCGGTTCCATAATTGCCGCGTGGCGGGCTGCCGGCACTGACGCACAAGCAGCCAACGTTCCCAAGCGCGTTCCAGGTCGATTTCACGGCGTGCGTGCCGTCTCGGCCTTGCGCCGCGCCTCGGCGTAGCGATCGTCGATGAAGGCCTTGGCGCGGCGGGCGAGATCGACATTGTCGGTCCAGGTGTTGCGCCAGATCGCGCAGATGATCGAGAGATCTTCGTCGACCACCTCGGAGGAAAAGCTCTCGAAGGTGATCCAATCCTCATAGCCGCTGGCGACGAGGGCGTCGAATATGGCGGGAAAGTTGATCACGCCCGAGCCGAGATAGCCACGATTGCTTTCGCCGATGTGGAAATAGCCGAGCTTGTCGCCCGCGAGCCGGATCGCCTGCACCGGGTCTGCTTCCTCGATGTTCATGTGGAAGGTGTCGAGATGCAGGAAGATATTGTCCGAGCCGGTCTCCTTGATGAAGGCAAGCCCCTGCGCGGTGGTGTTGAGCAGATTGGTCTCGAAGCGGTTGACGATTTCCAGGTTGAGGCTGACGCCCGCCTGCTTGGCCGTATCGGCCAGGCGCGACAGCGTCGCCACGCTGTTGTCCCAGCCCTTGCGCGTCGGCAGGCTGCGATATTTGGTGTGGGCCGAGAAGATGATGCCGCCGAGCTTGTGGCCGCCGAGATCGCGCGTGATGGCGACCGCATCGGACAGGATTTCCTCGCCCCGGCGCACCACGGCCGCGTCCTCGCTCGAAATATCGCCTTCCAGCGGCAGGCCCATGGTGACGGTCACGGCAAGGTCATAGTCCTTGAGGCGCCGCGCCAGCCAGGACACATCGAATTTGCGGGGATCGAGGCGGGGGAATTCGATCAGCTTGTAGCCGAGGTCATGCGACTTCTCCATCGCGCCTTCGAGATCCTGCTGGGTGGTGCCGCCCGTCCATACGAAGGAATGAATGCCGAGTTTGTCCATGGTGGATCCTGCCCCTGTTGCGCCGGCCGGGTTCCGTCCGGACCGTGCCGGTTCGATTATACTTTTTGGCCTTATTTGTTGTGAGTAGCAGCAAACTGGCTCCCATTCAAGCAAGGCGGTCGGCCTCTTCCCGGCGGCCTATCCGGCGGTCGCCACGCCCAGGCCAGGCCTCTCGGCGCGGGCGGCAGCGAAGCGAAGCCCCTCCCGCGCCCGATGAAGCGCGGGATTATCCCGCCGGGCGGCGTAGAGCGCATAGATCGAATGGGAGAAGGCCGGCGCCCCTTTTACGAGCCGCAGGCGTCCATCGGCGAGGAAGGACGTGACGGCGC
Source organism: Labrys sp. LIt4 (assembly GCF_017813775.1). NCBI lineage: Bacteria > Pseudomonadati > Pseudomonadota > Alphaproteobacteria > Hyphomicrobiales > Xanthobacteraceae > Labrys > Labrys sp. LIt4. The sequence goes on along the minus strand of NZ_JAGIPY010000005.1, from coordinate 25,012 downwards.
CGGCGCGAAAATAGCCCGAACCTCCCACGGCAAGAATATGGGTCAGCGCCAGGGGGCCGAGCGAGATCGCAAGGGGAGCGGCGGCGAGATCGGGAAAGGCGGCGCGGTGGTTGAGGGCGAAAGCCGGCCCCCAATCGACCTGGATATAGCTGTCGCGATCCACCGTCCCGTCGGTGGCGGTCGTCACCAGCACCAGCTGTTCCTCCACCACCAGCTCGGCGACGATGTCGCGATATTGCGGCGGGTTGTAGAGCGTGACGAGGTCGAGCGAGCCTTCCCGGACACGTTCGATGAGCCGGGACGGCGTATCGACCTCGACGCGCAAAGCCACCCGCGGACATTCACGATGCATCCAGGTCAGCCAGTCGGCGAGAAGAGGATGCCAGAGGCTGAGTTCGCCTCCCAGGCTGATGCCTTCCTCCCGTCCCGGCGGCAGCGCCACCTCCTGCCGGGCGCGTTCCCACACCTGCACCAGGGCCGCAGCGGGACCGACAAAGCGCTCGCCAGCGGGCGTGAGGCGGGCTCCGGCCTTGTTGCGGACGAAAAGACGGCGGCCGATCTGCTGTTCGAGAGCCCGGATGCGCGCGCTGACCGCCGTCTGCGTCAGGTTGAGGCGCTCGGCCGCGCCGGCGAAGCTGCCAGTCTGCGCGATTTCCAGGAAGGTTCGTGCCAGCCCGATATCCATGAAATCAGATTATGAATCTTGCATTGAATTGCAATAACAATGCGTTTGTCTGAAGTTATTTTCGATGTCACAACTCTTGGAAAGCCGATGGCGCCGGTGTGACTCTGCCGGGCGGCGAGCCGACGGCCGGCGTTCCGCGCTGGCCAGCAGCGGGTGTTTGGGACATGATGGGCGCACTTCGATCAGGGAGCCGATGCCATGATGGAAGCCGATCACGACGATGACGATGGGACGCGTCCCTTTGCGTCGTCAGCCTGCTTCGCCCATGAGGTCGAGGGCGGCCAGCTCGATGCCGCCGCACAGAAGCAGGCCGAGCGCCGCGCGGAAATCATGGCGTGGCGCAAAGGCGAGCGGGCCCGCCTGATTGCCGAGCGGCTGGCTATGCCCGTCGATCTGAGAACCGAAAAGACCCGGGCGATCGCCAAGCATCTCGATGATGTCGTCGGCGATGTCGCCGGGCGGGTGGTGAGCTTCTACTGGCCCCTGCGGGGCGAGCCCAATCTGCGCGACTGGGCCGAGGCACTCGCCGCGCGGGGGGCGATCACGGCCCTGCCGCTGGTGGTGGAAAGGAACACACCCCTGGTGTTCCGGACATGGCGGCAGGGCGAGAAGCTGGTCAAGGGCTTCTGGAACATCCCGGTCCCCGAGGGCGGGCGTGAGGTGGTGCCCGACATCTGCCTGGCGCCGGTGGTCGGCCACGACGCAAGGGGCTTCCGGCTCGGCTATGGCGGTGGCTATTTCGACCGCACGCTGGCGAGCCTGCCCGCCAGTGTGGTGGCGATCGGCGTCGGCTATGCCGAAGCGGCGATCCGTACCATCCACCCGCTGGCGCATGATATCCCGCTTGACGCCATCGTCACGGATGAGGGAGTTCGTCGCTACCCGAGCGATTGAAGCAAAGAGGGCCCGTCATTCGCCGAGCCGGATGCGCTCGCCGCTCGAAGATGCCGGCAAATGCGGCTCTCTTCCGCCGGCTTAGTTCTCCTCCATGTCCTGAAACGCTCAGGCCACAACGTTGCGCAACGCTGTCCGTGGTGACATGCTGGGTCGATGCCTATTCTCCGCGCAAGAAACGCACTTGCGCCGGCAGACCGAGCATTCTATGTAAAATGCCCTAATTACGCATTTCACAATGTGAAAAGGGCCTATAGGCGTCAATGTCCCGCACTCTCTCCCCTCATCTCAAGCGGCTCGAAGCCGAGTCGATCGGGATCATCCGCGAAGTCGCGGCCGAATTCGCCAATCCGGTGATGCTCTATTCCATCGGCAAGGATTCGGGGGTGATGCTGCATCTGGCCCTGAAGGCGTTCTATCCCTCCAAGCTGCCCTTCCCGCTGCTGCATGTCGACACGACCTGGAAGTTCAAGGACATGATCTCGTTCCGCGACGAGATCGCCAAGCGCTACGGGCTCGACCTCATCGTGCATATCAACCAGGACGGCATCGAACGGGGCATCAATCCGATCACCTCCGGCTCTTCCCTGCATACCCAGGTGATGAAGACCGAGGGGCTGCGGCAGGCTCTCGACAAACACAAGTTCGACGCGGCCTTCGGCGGGGCCCGCCGCGACGAAGAAAAGAGCCGCGCCAAGGAGCGCATCTTCTCCTTCCGCACCGCCAACCACACCTGGGATCCGCGCAACCAGCGCCCCGAACTATGGTCGCTCTACAACACCAAGATCCGGCAGGGCGAATCGATCCGTGTCTTCCCGCTGTCGAACTGGACCGAACTCGACATCTGGCAATACATCCTGGAAGAGGACATTCCGATCGTGCCGCTCTATCTCGCCAAGGAGCGGCCGGTGGTGTTCCGGGCCGGCACCATGCTGATGGTCGACGATGACCGCCTGCCCCTGGAGCCGGGGGAGGTGCCCGAGATGCGCCGGGTCCGTTTTCGCACGCTCGGCTGCTACCCGCTTTCGGGCGCCATCGATTCCGAAGCGACCTCCGTCGCCGACATCGTGCGCGAAATGCTCACGGCCCGCACCTCCGAGCGCCAGGGGCGCCTGATCGATAATGACGAGTCGGCCTCGATGGAAAAGAAGAAGCGCGAGGGCTATTTCTGATGAACGCTGCCGCTCCCCAGACCCAGCTCTCGCTCGCCGAAATGCTCAAGCCCCGCGAGAAGGGGTTGTTGCGCTTCCTCACCTGCGGTTCCGTCGATGACGGCAAGTCGACCCTGATCGGCCGCCTGCTTTACGATTCCAAGCTGATCTTCGAGGACCAGCTCGCCGCGCTGGAGAAGGATTCCAAGCGCCACGGCACCACGGGCGAGGACATCGACTTCGCCCTGCTGGTCGACGGGCTGGAGGCCGAGCGCGAGCAGGGCATCACCATCGACGTCGCCTATCGTTTCTTCTCCACCGCCAAGCGCTCCTTCATCGTGGCCGACACGCCTGGGCACGAGCAATATACCCGCAACATGGCGACCGGGGCTTCCACCGCCGATCTCGCCGTGCTGATGATCGATGCACGCAAGGGCGTGCTGGTGCAGACCAAGCGCCATGCCACCATCTGCTCGCTGCTCGGCATCCGCCACATCGTGGTCGCCGTCAACAAGATCGACTTGGTGGACTATGATCGTGTCGTCTTCGAGAAGATCGTCCACGACATTCTGGCCTTCACCGCCAATCTTGCTTTCACCTCGGTGACCCTGATTCCGATCTCGGCCCGCTTCGGCGAGAACGTCTCGACACGCTCGACCAATATGGACTGGTATCACGGCCCCATCCTGATCGAGCATCTAGAGACCATCGACGTGGCCTCCGACGCCGCCAAGAAGTCCTTCCGCTTCCCGGTGCAATGGGTGAACCGGCCCAATCTCGACTTCCGCGGTTTTTCGGGCACGGTCGCCTCCGGCGCCGTTCGCCCGGGCGACAGCGTGACGGTGGCGGCTTCCGGGAAGACCTCGGTGGTAACCCGCATCGTCACCCAGGACGGCGATCTGGAGGAAGCCGTCGCAGGCGACGCGGTCACCCTGACGCTTGCCGACGAGATCGATGCCGCCCGCGGCGACGTGTTTTCCCTCGCCACCGAGCGCCCCGATGTCACCGACCAATTCGCCGCTCACCTGATCTGGATGTCCGAGGACGCGCTGCTCCCGGGCCGTTCCTATATGCTGCGCATCGGCACCAAATTCGTGCCGGCGACCATCACCTCGATCAAGCACAAGATCGACGTCAATACCCAGGAGCATCTCGCCGCCCGTACGCTGCAGCTCAACGAGATCGGCGTCGTCAAGGTGGCGACGGGCGTGCCCGTGGCGATCGACGCCTATGTCGACAACCGCGAGACCGGCGCCTTCATCCTGATCGACCGGGCGACCAACCAGACGGCGGCGGCGGGCATGATCGACTTCGCCCTCCGCCGGGCCACCAACATCCACCGCCAGTCGCTCACCATCGACAAGCTCGCCCGTTCGGCGCTCAAGCACCAGAAGGCGGCGATCGTCTGGTTCACCGGCCTGTCGGGCTCGGGCAAGTCGACCATCGCCAATCTGGTCGAGGCCGAGCTCGCCCATGCCGGCCATCATACCATGCTGCTCGACGGCGATAATGTCCGCCACGGCCTCAACCGCGATCTCGGCTTCACCGATGCTGACCGGGTCGAGAACATCCGGCGCATCGGGGAGGTCGCCAAGCTCTTCGTCGAGAGCGGCACCATCGTCTTGTGTTCCTTCATCTCGCCCTTCGAGGCGGAGCGGGCGCTCGTCCGCTCCCTGGTCGAGGCCGGCGAGTTCGTCGAGGTCTTCGTGGACACCCCGATCGAGGATTGCATCAAGCGCGATCCCAAGGGGCTCTACGCCAAGGCGCTGGCCGGCGAGATCAAGCACTTCACCGGCATCAGCAGCCCCTATGAGCGGCCAGAGAATGCCGAGATCGTGCTGCAGACCGTCGGTGAAACGCCCAAGGCTTTGGCGGAGATCGTGGTGAAGGCCCTGCGCGAGCGCGGCCTGCTCGACCATCAGGACGATTGGGGGCTGTAAGCACCCGCGATTGCGAGGCGGTAATTTTTCCCATAGGGGAAAAACGGGCAAATCCGGGGGGCGCCGCGTGCACTGGCGATATCAGCTGTTCTGCCTTCGGGGCAGAACAGGGCCGGGGGCGTGGCGGGCCTTCGGCCCGGCTCTGCTCGGTTTGGCGCTGGGACTCGAACTGGTATTCGGCCAGGCGGCGGCGTCGATGCTGATTGCTCTTCCAGACCGGCTCGGCCTGCCTGAATCGCTGATCTATCTCATCCTGGTCCCGGGACTTTCTCGCCTTCTTGCGTGCTTGCCGTTGCTTTGGCCACTCTGGGCCGTTTCAACCAAGCGCCTGCACGATCTGGGCTATTCGGGCTGGTGGCTGTTGCCCGTGCCCTTCGCTCCGAGTTCGGTTCTATGGTTCTGGGTGACGGCCTTGCTCGCAGTGCGGGACGGTGTAGCCGGCCCGAACCGTTATGGACCCGCCCTCGAGGCGAGCACCGATGAACAAATGTTGGAACTCTTCTCCTGACACTGCGGACTACAGCCGGCGAGGCGGCACGCCGCATGCACAGTTGACGCCTCGGCCATCGGTTGCAATGGTGGCGCGGGTACCGGAAATTGGACTGATGTCGATGCGCAGCGCGGGATCGTGGTTCGCGGCGTTCTTCCTGGCGGGCGCGGTCTTCGCCATGCCCGCTTTGGCGCAGGCCCAGACGCCTCCCGCGGTCGGGAGCGAGACACCTCTCAGCGGCGGCCCGCTGGGCGAAACCGTCGGGCCTGCCGAGGCGGCTGACTTCATCATCCGGCGGCCCAGTGCCGTGCACCCCTATTATTTCGCCCGCGTCGTCGATGTGCTGTGGGCGCGCGGCGACAGGCGCCAGGCGGCATTCTGGTATTATTTGTTCCAATCGCGCTCACGCGCCTGGGCTGAAACAGAACCGAAACTGAACGATCTGCGCGGCGCGCTGAACGACAGTATGGGGCCGGCCATCAATTCCTGGGCTGCCAGTGACCTCGATGCCTGGCAGGAAATCGGAGCTCGGGCCATCTCCTACGAAAAGAAAATACCGCTCTATGCTGGCAGGCCGGAGGGCCTGTCGGCTTCCCAATGGACCGAGGCTGTCAGCGAATGGCGTAAAAAATACCAGGACGGCTTCATTTCTGTATTTCCGAAGACGGTCGAGGAGCGCCGGCAATACGCAGCCAAGCGCCGCCAGAGAGGTCTTTATGTCGGGCCGCTGCTCGAACCCGGCAAGCCCTTGCCGGATGACTGGCGCTGAGGGCGGGGCGTAATGGGCAATCTGCTTTCCTTCAAGGGCCGCATCGGTCGGCACGCCTATCTTCTCGTCACGGTGCCGCTCGCCTTCATCTATCTGGTCTGGGTCGCGTGGTGGCTGTTCGCGGCGACGAATTTGCCGGACGAGGGACCGGCTCGCGTTTTCCGCATGAGCGCGATCGGCTGGTTCATCTGCGCCTGGCCCTATCTTGCTGCCGGCTTCAAGCGTTGTCATGATCGCGGCAAATCGGGCCTGTGGTATGTCGGCTGGACGGCGGGCTGCCTTGCCTTCTGGGCCGCCGCGATCTTCGTGCAGTCCTGGCTGGTCTGGCTGGGCCATCTCATCGCACTGTGGACGCTGATCGAGATGGGCTTCATCAGGGGCGTGCCGGGTCCCAACCGCTTCGGGCCTCCTGCTGACGAATGACCTTCGGAGCATAGATCCTCGCGATCCGACGGAATCACCGTCGAGCAGTCGTGGCGTCGCCTCGCTCCCACCTCGAGTTGCAGACCGTTGGCGCAGTATCGTTCCGAGTGTATCCTGGCCAGAGGAACGCCAGCCGTGACGAATGCACCATGGCACAAGCCGGTTCAAATGAAGGCGGTATGACCATCGGGCGGATGTTGCTCAGCCCGAAAGGGCGTATTCCTCGCTTCGACGCCTTGTTCGCCTATGTTTGCCTGTGCGCGATGTTTGCGGCCGCTGCCTTCGTCTGGGGAGGATGGGTATTCGCCTATTATCGCCATGATCCGGCGGCGGCGTTGCGGCTGCTGCCGTGGGTGCCGCTCGGCGGGCTCGGCCTGATGATGGGCTGGATGAGCTTCTGCATCCTGGCCAAGCGCTGCCATGACCGTGACCATTCAGCTTGGTTCCTGCTGGTGGGACTGATCCCAATCGCCAACCTCTGGCTGCTGGTCGACCTGTTTTTCTGGCGCGGCACCCGAGCCGCCAATCGCTTCGGTCCTGAGCCGGAGGGCATGGCCAGCCAATGGCGGGCAGCCAACGAGGATCTTTGAAGGCAAGCCGACGATCAAGGCCCAGAAACGCCGGCGAGTTTCCCGCCCATGAATTGGAATGCCGAGGTAAGGTGAAGATCATCGCTTTGATTGCGACAGTTTCCTGAATTGTAAAATGTCATGACTTCAAACGGACAGCTCGCCGTTCTTCTGTCACGCTGGAAACAAGTCTCTCATTCGTCGGGATCGATGCCTTGTTTTCAATTGTCCCCACTGATAGGCCGACAAACATTGAAACCGCTAGAGCAAAGCGCGTTCAAGCGTGAACGCTTATTTGCTCTAACTCATTGTTCTGACGCGTCTTTGCGATTCTAGGTGACTCCGTCTAGTCGCAAAACGCTATAGAGCTTAAGATCAAAGGGGTTGAGCAGATGAATGAACCGACACTTGTGGAGAAATTGTTCAGTTTCCAGGGCCGGCTGCGTCGCAGCAGCTACTGGATCTATCATCTCCTGCAATGGATCGCCTTGTGCGTCATCGTGGGAATCCTCTACGGCTTGGCACTGACCATGACGCCTGACAGTCCGCTCATCTACCTGCTGGGCGTGATCGGTGTCGTGCTCTATGTCGGCTTTGTGTGGTCCGGGCTTTCCATCGGCGTTCGCCGCTGCCATGACCGCAACAGGAGCGGTTGGTTCCTGCTCGCCAGCCTCATTCCCATCGTCGGCGCCATCTGGGTTTTCATCGAACTCGGTTTCCTGGATGGCACCCAGGGCCCCAACCAATATGGTCCCTCGCCCAAGGGGATCGGCGGCAATGAAGTCGCAGGTGTCTTTTCCTGAACGAGAAGGGGGCCGAGCCGGCTCGGCCCCCGAAGCACCATATCGGACAGCCGAGACCGGTTTTCAGCAGAGACCACGCCACGAGCTTGTTTTCAATGGCACCTGGCATAGGTCTACGCCGCTGCGTTCAGACCAGGTTCCAGGCCAGGTAGAGCGCTGCGAAGGCGATAATCCACAACGCGGCATTGCCCCAGCGATTGCGGCGGGCTTCGGCCCTGCCGATCGCCTCGATGCTCTCGGGCTTGAGGGCAAAGCCCTTTTCCGCCGCCTCGTTGAGACGTTCGGCAAGGGTCTCGGCCCGATTGAGCAGGCTCGGCAGCAAGGTGAATGATTTCCCGGCCTCCCGCGTCTGCTGCCCCAGATCGCTGAGCTTGCCCAGTGGGCCGAGATTGCGCTCGATCCAGTCGCGCACCACCGGATCGGCCGTCGTCCACATGTCGAGCTTGGGATTGAGCCGCCGGGCGACGCCTTCCACCACCACCATGGTCTTCTGCAGCAGGATCAGTTCGGGCCGGGTCTTCATGTCGAAGAGTTCGGTGATCTCGAACAGCAGCGTCAGGAGCTTGGCCATCGAGATCTCGTCGGCCCGCTTCTGATGAATCGGTTCGCCGATGGCACGGATCGCCTGGGCGAAATCGTCAATCGAGTGGCTCGAGGGCACATAGCCCGCTTCGAAATGCACCTCTGCCACCCGCCGGTAGTTTCGGGTGATGAAGCCGTGCAGGATTTCGGCGAGGAAGCGGCGCTCCTTCAGGCCGGCCCGGCCCATGATGCCGAAATCCACGGCCACGAGCTGGCCGGAGGCATCGATCATCAGATTGCCCTGATGCATGTCGGCGTGGAAGAAGCCGTCGCGTATGGCATGGCGCAGGAAGGACTGGATGATGATGCGGGCGAGATCGACGAGATCGAAGCCGGCCGCCTTCAACCTGTCGATGTCGGAGAGGGGGATGCCCTCGATCCATTCCAGCGTCAGCACGGAGCGGGCGGTGCGGTTCCAGTCCGGCGCGGGGATACGGAAATCGGGATCGTCGGCGATGTTTTCCGCCATTTCCGACAGAGCAGCTGCCTCCAGGCGCGAATCCATCTCGAAGGCGACGGTGCGCGCCAGCATGTCGACCGTCTCGACCGGCTTGAGGCGCTTGGAACGCGGATCGAGCCGCTCGATGGTGCGCGCGGCGAAATAGAAGGTGGAGAGGTCGGAGCGGAAACGCCGGTCGACGCCCGGGCGCAGTACCTTCACCGCCACTTCGCGCTCGCCGTCGGCGTCGCGGATGACGCCCTTGTGCACCTGTGCCACCGAGGCGGCGGCGACAGGCTCGGAAAGCTCGGCGAAGAACTGGTGCAGCGGGCCGCCCAGGGCCCTCTCGATTTCCGTGATGGCGGTGGCCTGCGGGAAGGGCGGCATGCGGTCCTGCAGCTCCTCCAGGTCGCGCGCCACGGCAAAGCCGACGACATCCGGCCTGGTCGCCAGGAACTGGCCGAGCTTCACCCAGCTCGGACCGAGTTTCACCAGGGCGGCGGCCAGGCCCTTGCCGCCGCTGACATTGCGTTTTTCGACCAGCCGGCCGAGGCGCACCACCAGCCTTGCCGGCGCCGGCAAATCATGGACGTCGACGAGGCCGAGCGCGCCTTCGCGGGCCAGCGTCCAGCCCGCGCGCATGAGACGAAAAGGGTCGAGGAAAGAAGCCAAGGGTACCAGCCGAATGAATTCGCGGGGAGGTCGATAGCACGCGCGGGCGCGTTGGCAAACCTTCCCGGGACTGCCGCCTTCAGCCGGCTCCCGGAAACGTTGTGCCTGCCGAGGAGGAATAGTCGGCTGGAAGCCGGCCGTCCCGGGAGAAACCCTTCGTCCGCAACCGCCCAGACCCCTCCGCCTCTTGCACATCGTCTCGCGAGAGTTCTATCTGCACTCTGATCCAATGATATCGAGTTCAGGAAGCTTCCGTGACCATTCGCTACCACCGCGGCGATCTGCCCGACCTGTCCCGCTACACCACCAGCGCCGCCATCGATACCGAGACCATGGGCCTCAACCCCCATCGTGACCGGCTCTGCGTGGTGCAGCTTTCGCCGGGGGATGGTACTGCCGATGTGGTGCAGATCGCCCAGGGGCAGAAGAGCGCCCCCAATCTCGAGCAGTTGCTGGCCAATCCATCGGTCACCAAGATCTTCCATTTCGCCCGCTTCGACATTGCCGCGCTGCAGAATGCCTTCGGCGTGGCGACGAAGCCGGTCTATTGCACCAAGATCGCTTCCCGGCTCACCCGCACCTACACCGACCGCCACGGGCTCAAGGACCTGGTGCGCGAACTGCTCGGCATCGACCTCTCCAAGCAGCAGCAATCCTCCGACTGGGGTGCGGACACGCTCACCGACGCCCAGCTCGCCTATGCCGCATCGGATGTGCTCTATCTGCACGAGCTCAAGGCCAAGCTCGACGTCACCCTGGCGCGGGAGGGACGCTCAGAAATGGCGCGCGCCTGTTTCGACTTTCTGCCGACGCGGGCGCTGCTCGACCTCAATGGCTGGCCCGAGACCGATATCTTCGCCCATAGCTGAGACCGGGGCCTCATGCCTCGCTCCATATTCGTGCCCGTCCGGAAGCCCGGCGGGTGACGGCGGCGTGACGCGTTCCCCTCGGCACATTCCCCCTGGGGCGGAAATCTGCTATGAGAGCGCACCTGTTGCGATTTTCACCCAAAGTTCAGGAATTGCAGGCAGGGATGGACGGCGCCGCCGGCGCCGGGTTGACGTCTCCACTTCGCATCGCAATATGATGGTCGGTGGCGATGGTTTCCCGCCGCCAGCAGCGTTTGGAAGGTATTCGTTTGGCCGATATCATGGATGCGCGGGTCAAGATCCCCCAACCCGCCATGCCTTCGCGTGAAAGCGCTTTCAAAGCTGCCCGCGCTCACAGCAGGCTGGTGCGTTTCCTGAAGTTTGCCGTGCCCGCCACAGCGGTTGCCGGAGCGGGTATTTTTGTGTTTCTGGCGGTGTTCAACCCCTTTGCCCCGCAGCCGGTCATCGTGCCCGATCCCGTCAAGCCGTCCGGCGAGGGGATTCTGGCGGTCGAAAGGCCCCATCTGACCGGCTCCAACAACCGCGGGCAGAAATACGACGTTACCGCCACCGGCGGCACGCAGAAGGTCAACGTGCCCGGCGTGGTCAGCCTGACCGGGCTGAAGGCGGTGATCACCGCACCCGACCAGAGCGATGCCACGCTGAGCGCCGAAGCCGGCACCTTCGACACGGTCGGCCAGCTTCTCGATCTCAAGGGCGATGTGCGTGTTCGCTCCACCAAGGGCTATGACGCTACCTTGAAGAGCGCCAGCATCGACCTCAAGGCCAGCACGGTCACCAGCAAGGAGCCGGTCACCGTCAATCTCACTTCCGGTACGATTTCCGGCAATGGCCTGAGCATCGTGCAGGGTGGTGCGAAAATCCTGTTCAAGGACGGCGTCAGCGCCAGCTTCAAGGTGCCCTACAAGCCGGATGCGGAAGAGGGGGGTGACGGCTCCGAAACGCCCGCTTCGCCGCCCGATGATACGCCGGCTCCCAATGCCGCTCCCCCCAATCCAGCCAATCCAGCGCAGGGAAATCCTACCCAATGACGATGAAAATCCGCCGCCTGGTGCCTCTCGCGGTGCTGCCGCTCGCCCTGGCTCTGACGGCTGCCGATGCCGGCGCCGCCCCGAAGAAGGCGGCCAGCCCGTTCCAGGGTTTCTCCTCCGACAGCGGCAAACCCGTCGACGTCAAGTCGGATTCACTCGAAGTGCATCAGGACGAGCAAAAGGCGGTGTTCACCGGCAATGTGGTGGCGACGCAGGGTGACTCCACCCTGCGCACCAACGAACTGACCGTGTTCTACGAGAATGTCGACAACAACGCCAACGGCGCCGCCAAGGATGGCAAGGCCAAGGACGCCAAGGCGGCTGATGCCAAACCTGCTGATCCGAAGGCCGCCGACGCCAAGCCTGCCGATGCCAAGCCTGCCGATGGCCAGCCGGCGGGCGATGCCAAGACGACCGAAGCCAAGCCTGCCGACACCAAGCCTGCCGACACCAGCAAGGCGCCCGCCTCCGGTTCGGGCACGCCGGCCAGTTCCATCAAGAAGCTGGTTGCCCGCGGCAATGTCGTCGTCACCTCCAAGGACCAGAAGGCGACCGGCAACAATGGCGTGATGGACATGGCTACCAATATCGCCACGCTGAGCGGTGGCGAGGTGGTGATGATCCAGGGCCCGAACGTGCTGAAGGGCACCAAGCTGACCGTCAACCTCAAGACCGGCATCGCAAAGGTCGAGGGTGGCGGCGGCGGCGTATCCGGCGTCTTCACCCAGGGCAGCCAGAAGAAAAGCAATTGAGGAAACAGGCCCGTGATGATGCGACCCAGCCCGACGTCTCGTCGCCTCGCTCCGGCGCTGTTGCTGCCGCTGGCGCTGCTCGTTTCATCACTGGCCTTGCCGGCCGGCGCGCAGGAGAAGAAGCCGTCCACGCCGTTCCAGGGCTTCTCCTCCGATAATGACAAGCCGGTAAACATCAAGGCCGATCAACTCGAAACCCATCAGGACGAGCAGAAGGCGATCTTCACCGGCAATGTGGTGGCGACCCAGGGCGAATCGACACTTACCGCCGAGGAATTGACCGTCTTCTACGAAGCCGCCTCGCCGCCAGGCAAGCAGCCCGCCGATGCCGCCGGCGCCAGCCCGACTCAGCCGGCGACCCCCTCGGCAGCACAGCAGGCGAGCCCCTCGGCGGCGCTGCCGGCCGATGCCTCCTCGACCGCTGAAGCCGCCGGCGCCGATGCGCCGCCGGAACCGGCGGAGAACAAGGTCAAGAAGCTGGTGGCCAAGGGCAATGTCGTCGTCACCGCCCCCGACCAGAAGGCGACCGGCGATGACGGCATCCTCGACATGGAGACCAACATCGCCACGCTGACGGGCCAGGAAGTGGTGATGAGCCAGGGCTGCAACGTGCTGCGCGGCAAGAAGCTGGTGGTCAACACCCAGACCGGCCGTGCCACCGTCACCGGCGGCACCACCGGCCATTTCGTCTCGGGCGACCAGAAGTGTTGATCCACGGACGTGCCGTCGCCAGAGCGGAACGCTATAGCGTTTTGCGATTAGATGCAGTCACCAAGAATCGCAAAGACGCATCGAAACAAAGAGCTAGAGCAAACAAGCGTTCACGCCTGAACGTGCTTTGCTCTGGGGCAGCATGTTTTTGCCCGATGAACGAGATATTCACCGGCAGGCGGCAAAGCTGTCATCGGACACCGGGATGCGCGATGCATGCCGGTTTTCGGCAGGACGGCGTGATAACAGGAAAACGCGGCATCGGGCCCGATGCCGCAGGAAGAGTGCGGGCCAGGCATGAGCGAGATGGTGCAATACGCGGCTGACGGCGATGAAGCAGGGCCGGCCGTCAGTGTCGAGGGCACGCTCTCGGTGGTGTCGATTGCCAAGACCTATGGCAAGCGCACGGTCGTGAGCGACGTCAGCCTCGAGGTTCGTCGCGGCGAGGCTGTCGGCCTGCTTGGTCCGAATGGCGCCGGCAAGACCACGGTCTTCTACATGATCACCGGCCTGGTGCCGCCGGACCATGGCCGCATCGAACTCGACGGCCATGACGTCACGACACTGCCGATGTATCGGCGCGCCCGGCTTGGCATCGGCTATCTGCCGCAGGAGGCCTCGATCTTCCGCGGCCTGAACGTCGAGGAGAATATCCGCGCCGTTCTCGAAATCGTCGAGCCGAACAAGGCCGAGCGCGAGCGCCAGCTCGACGAACTGCTCGAGGAGTTCAAGATCGGCCGCCTGCGCAAGACGGCCTCCATCGCGCTCTCGGGCGGCGAACGCCGGCGCGTGGAAATCGCGCGCGCTTTGGCTGGCCGTCCGTCCTTCATGCTGCTGGACGAGCCTTTCGCCGGCATCGATCCGATCGCGGTCGGCGACATCCAGACCCTGGTGCGCCATCTGACCAATCGCGGCATCGGCGTGCTGATCACCGACCACAATGTGCGCGAGACCCTGGCCCTGATCGACCGGGCCTACATCATCCATTCGGGCCATGTACTGACGCAGGGCACGCCGCAGGAGATCATCGACAATCCCGAAGCCCGCCGGCTCTATCTGGGCAGCGAATTCAGGATGTGAGGGGGCTGTGGATCACCCCTCATCCCCCTGCCGGGACCTTCTCCGCAAGGGGAGAAGGGGAGCAATGGTCTAAGGCCGTTCGACGTTGGGCAGCGCGAAAGCGATACGCAATCCGAACAAGGTGCCTTCTCCCCTTGCGGGAGAAGGTGGCGGCAGCCGGATGAGGGGTGTTCCGCGTCCCGCCAGGATTCCCATCGCCCTGATTCTCCTCTAGGTTCGACAGGCCAACCCGGAACGTCGATTTGCTCGCCTATGTCCTGCGCCGCCTCGCGCTGATCGTGCCGACCTTATTCGGCATCATGCTGATCTCCTTTGCCATCATCCAGATCGTGCCCGGCGGTCCGGTGGAGCGCATGGTGTCGATGCTGTCGGGCAATGCCGGGGGCGGGGGCGATATCGGCGGGCCGGCGCCGAGCTTCAATGCCGGCGCCTCGCAATATCGCGGTTCCCAGGGGCTCGATCCCGCCTTCATCGCCAGCCTGCGCAAGCAATATGGCTTCGACAAGCCGGTCTACGAGCAGTTCTGGCTGATGATCAAGAACTACGCCACCTTCAACTTCGGCCAGAGCTATTTCCGCGATACGCCCGTCACCACGCTGATTGCCGAGAAATTGCCGGTCTCGATCTCCATCGGCCTGTGGGTGATGCTGCTCTCCTATGCGATCTCGATACCGCTGGGCATCCGCAAGGCCATCAAGGACGGCTCCTTCTTCGATGGCTGGACCAGCGCGGTCATCATCGTCGGCTACGCCATCCCCGGCTTCACCCTCGGCATCCTGCTGATCACCCTGTTCGCCGGCAGCGCCTTCTGGCAGATCTTTCCCAACGGCCGGCTGGTTTCCGACAATTGGAACGAATTGTCGCTGTGGGGCAAGATCGCCGACTATGCCTGGCACATGACGCTGCCGCTGATCGCCATGGGAGTCTCGGCCTTCGCCACGCTGACGATGATGACCAAGAACGCCTTCCTCGACGAGATCCGCAAGCAATATGTGCTGACGGCGCGCATGAAGGGCCTGTCGCCGCGCCGGGTGCTCTACGGCCATGTCTTCCGCAACGCCATGCTGATCGTGATCGCGAGCTTTCCCGCCGCCTTCATCTCGGCGCTGTTCACCGGATCGCTGCTGATCGAGCAGACCTTCGAGCTCAATGGCCTGGGCCGGCTGAACTATGAATCGGTCGTCAACCGCGACTATCCCGTGGTGCTGGCCTCCATCTATATCCTGGCGCTGGTGGCTCTCGTCATCAACCTGGCCACCGACCTGATCTATATGTTCGTCGATCCGCGCATCGACTTCGAAGCGCGAGAGGTTTGAGATGGAGGCTGCCATCCAAACCAGGCGGGATTGGCTGAAACTGTCGCCTCTCAACCGGCGGCGCCTCAACAATTTCAAGGCCAACCGGCGTGGCTACTGGTCGTTCTGGCTCTTTCTCGCCCTCTTTATCCTGTCGCTGTTCGCCGAATTCATCGCCAACGAGAAGCCTCTGCTGATCATCGACAAAGGACAGGTCTTTACGCCGGTCTTCGTCGATTATGACGAGACCGATCTCGGCGGAGACCTGCCGGGACCGGCGAATTTCCGCGATCCCTATCTGGTCAAGCTGCTGGCCGATCGCGGTGCCTTCGTGCTCTGGGCCCCCATTCGCTATGGTCCGCAGACCATCAATAAAAATCCGCCGGCCGGCGGCGTGCCCTCGCCGCCAACCTGGGCGCTGGGCGACGACCAGTGCCGCGAGGCCGCCCAGGCTGTCGGCGGGACGATCTGCCGCGACATCGAATGGAACTGGCTGGGCACCGACGATACCGGCCGCGACGTACTGGCGCGCATCATCTACGGCACCCGGATTTCCCTGCTCTTCGGCCTGATCCTCACCTTCTTTTCCTCGCTCATCGGCGTGGCGGCCGGCGCGGTGCAGGGCTATTTCGGCGGTTGGGTCGACCTGATCTTCCAGCGCGCCATCGAGATCTGGACCAGCATTCCCTCGCTGTATCTGCTCATCATCATCTCGGCGGTGCTGGCGCCGGGCTTTTGGGTACTGCTCGGCATCCTCCTGCTGTTTTCCTGGATGGCGCTGGTGGCGGTGGTCCGTGCCGAGTTCCTGCGCGCCCGCAATCTCGAATATGTGCGGGCGGCCAAGGCGCTCGGGCTGTCCGACACCACCATCATGATCAAGCATCTGCTGCCGAACGCGACGGTAGCGACGCTGACCATGCTGCCCTTCATTCTCTCGGGCGCGATCTCGACCCTGACGGCGCTGGACTATCTCGGTCTTGGCCTGCCTCCCGGCACGGCCTCGCTCGGCGAGCTGCTCAAGCAGGCGCAGGCCAGGCCCAATGCCTATTGGCTCACCATCTCCGGCTTCACGGTGACGGCGTTGCTGCTGTCGCTGCTGATCCTGGTGGGGGAAGCCGTGCGTGATGCGCTCGACCCGCGCAAGACCTTCGGCTGACCGGGCAGGAAATCGCCGGGAGAATTGCAGGCGGCGATTGCAGGATGTGGAACGATCGGCTAGAAGGGCAATCGACGCACCCATAGCTCAGCTGGATAGAGTGTTGCCCTCCGAAGGCAAAGGTCGCACGTTCGAATCGTGCTGGGTGCGCCATTTCTCCCTTTTGCGATGATCTGCAGCCGCTCGAGATGGCCCCGGGCGGCAAGGCTTGTCGGTTGCAGGCGATGGGATGAACCGTTGGTTCAGTCCGGGTTCATGGCGGTAAAGACCGCATCGTAGCGGCCATCCCGTTCGGCCCAGCGGCGAGCGCGGTCACGTTCGACCAGCACCTCGCCTCGGGGATGGTCGCCCCGGTCGAGCAATCGCATCACCTCGGTGACATAGCTGTCGATGGGCATCGCGCGGGGATCGAAGGCCTGCTGGCGGCCGGTGAGTTCGGTCTGCACGTAGGGCGGTGCCAGTTCGAGCACCTCGACGGGCACCTTGCGAAGCTGGTGTCGCAGAGACTGCAGCCAGGAATGCAGGAACGCCTTGCTGGCGCAATAGGCCGGAAAGTCGGCGCGGGGCACGAAGGCAAGATTGGAGCTGGTGGCCATGATCGTCGCATCCGCCTGTCCCTTCAGGATAGGCAGGAGCGCGGCCGTCACCCGCAATACGCCCAGGATGTTGGTCTCCACGATCGCCTCGGCATCGCCGACATCCCAGCCGTCCGCCGCCATGTCCTCCGCCCGTGAGATGCCGGCATTGGCGACCAGCATGTTGAGGTCGGGATAATGCCTGCGAACCTCGTTTGCGAGGTGCGACAGGGAAGCGGGATCGGTGAGGTCGAGCGGCAGCCCCGCCATGCCGGGCCGGCTTGCCGTGATCCGGTCAAGCAGGTCTTGGCGCCGCCCCGTCACGATGACGCGGTTGCCGCGCTGGTGGAAGGCTTCGGCGAGCGCGCGGCCGATGCCGCTGGTGCCGCCGGCGATGAGGATGGTGTTGCCGGTCATCTTCATGGGTGTTGCGTCTCCGTTGAACCGAGGGCACGGAAACGCCGCCGCTGCGCCCGAGGCAGCGGACCGCCCGCATTCCCAGCCGGGCAGCAGGCATCACGGCGGCGGCGAGCCGCGCCGGGATGGCAGCCCCAGAGGAAGACGGAAACGCGGAGCAGGCAGATGGCATGACCGTGGCGCCCTGTTGAATCGAGATCTCCCTGCTGGGACCCTCTCGACGAAGGACGCGTTGGATGACGGTAACGCCTACGGCAGCGTCATGACTGGTCGCTGCACGCATTTCCTAATATGGCGGGACCACCACCGTCAAGGAGGCCGTGCAAGCCTCAGCCCTCTGGGCCAACTCAAGGCCGATCTCGCGCTCAAAGCAGGAACGATGCGGTGCCGATAATGTGCGGCGCCTATTCGGTATCGACACTCCGATGCCTGCCTAAGCGGTAACCTGTCAAATCAGCGGTATGTACATATTTGCGATAAGAACTATCAATATGTATAAGCTGTTTTAACTGAATCAATTATCGGATTACCGATGCTGCGTCCCAAGTTCATTGTGCTGCTCCAGGGACCGGTAGGGCCCTTTTTTTCCGAGCTTGCGCAATCGCTCCTGGCGCGCGGCGACAGAGTTCTCAAGATCAATTTCAATCTTGGAGACCGCCTCTATTCGCGGCGGATTCCGTTCGTGATGTTTTCCGACAGCCTGACGGCCTGGCGGGGCTGGTTCTCGCAATTCCTGCTTGGTCAGAAGCCGGACAAGGTCATCCTGTTCGGCGATCAGCGCCCCTATCACCAGGTTGCGGTCGCCCTGTGCCGAGAGCTCGGCGTCGATGTCTGGTGCCTGGAAGAAGGTTATCTGCGGCCCGATTATGTGACGGCCGAACGGGAGGGCAACAATGCCGCTTCCCTGCTGCCGCGGGTGCTGTCGGCCTATGACCGCAATAAAGTGGCCTCTGTCGAGGCGCCGGTGACGATCCCGGCCACGAGCTTCAAGCCCATGGCATGGTGGGCTTTCAAATATTATCTGGCGATGTCGGCAGGCAGTGTGGTGTTCCGGCAATATTCCCACCACCGCGAGCGCTCCTTGCTTGGAGAGGCGGTACTCTGGAGCCGCAATGCCGTTCGCAAATACACCGATCGCTGGAACAATGCGAAGAAGATCATCGACCTCGTCGACAATTTCGACCGTAAATATTTTGTCGCGGCCCTCCAGGTGCATGATGACCTGCAATTGCGGGTCCATGGCGCCGGCTGGACCATGGAGCGCATGATCGAGGCCACGATCCGCTCCTTTGCCAAGCACGCGCCGCCGGGCACCCGCCTTGCCTTCAAGGCCCATCCGCTCGACCGCGGGCACCGGCCTTATCATCGCTTCGTGGCACAGCTCGCCAGGCTGGCGGGGGTGGCGGACCGGGTTTCCTTGATCGATGACGGACCGACGGGACTGCTGATCCGGCATGCCCGTGGCATGATCACGGTCAACAGCACCACGGGCATTCTGGCGCTGCAGCGTAATTGTCCCGTATTCGTGCTGGGAAATGCCCATTATGCCATTGACGGCCTTGTCGCCCATGGCGACGAGGACAAGCTCAAGCAATTCTGGAGCGCTCCCTTCCTTCCCAATGCGGCGGCGAGGGACGCCTTCATCAGTCACATGGTGACGGAGACGCAGATCAACGGCTCCTATTATCTGAGCCGTTACTTTGATCTGACCATCCGCAACCTGATCGGCCGCATCGACGACAATGTGGTGGAACTGCCGAAAAAAGCCCCTGTACGCGTGCCGAAATCGGCTTGAAATCACTCTGCAGGACTTTTGCGACAATCCTTGAGCGGTGTTCCGAGGCGGCGGCAATGGATTCGCCCCCTACCTGTCTATTGCCGGCAACACAATGAGCGGCAGCGCTTGACTGAGCGAGCTTGAAAAGGCCCTCGTCGATCGGCCTGCGCTGGCCATGCAGCTCACACGAAGTTCGAAGCAATCGCACTTTGCTCCAAAAGATCGACCTATCGAACCGGGCCCTTCACGAGTCGGCCTTTTCAAAGCCTTGGCATGCTCCAGCAAACAAAAACGGGGGCAAACCTGCCCCCGTTTGATGCAATGAGATCTGATACAGCAGCGGCGGTTCAGAACTTGTAGTTCACACCGAGACGCACGGCGTGGAAGTCCGGCGAGGCCTTGGAGTGGAGGGTACCGGCACCGCGCACCGTGTAGCTGCCGAAATTCACATACTGATATTCGACGCGGCCCGAGAGATTGTCGGTGAAGGCATATTCGAGACCGGCGCCAGCCGTCCAGCCGACCTTGGTGTTGCTGTCGCTGAACGACGCGCCGTTGTAGCTGAGCTTGTAGTCGATGTTGCCATAGGCCAGACCGCCGGTGGCGTAGATCAGGAAGCGGTCATAGGCATAACCGATGCGCGGGCGCAGGGTGCCGTACCACTTGATGTCCGAGCGAGCGCGGCCAGGTTCGCCGGCGACCACACCATGCACGGTGTCCTTGATCTGGGCGCCCTGGAAGTCGGTTTCGATACCGACCACGATGTTGTCGAACTGATAGTTATAGCCCGCCTGCAAGCCGCCAAGGAAACCCTTGGCCGTCAGCTTGCCGAGATCGCCGAGGAAAGCGGGATCGTGGATGCCGACCGTATCGCGACCGCCGAAAGCATAGCCGACGTTCGCACCGGCGTAGAAGCCCGTCCAGGAGAACGGAACGACAACCGGTGCCACAGGCTCGACGGGCGCAGGCGCAAGATCGGCAGCGATGGCTGCCGTCGACGTGAGCAGGAGAGCAATAGCTGCTGCAGAGATTCTCATATGCGTTACTCCTAAAGGTGAAGACACCATGCCAGCTTTCTAAACACGAGTCTGTAGCTTTGATGCAACAGTTGGTGAGGAAATAACGTCCTTAGATCAATGGGTGCCCCAAGGTGCGGGGCCGATCTGAGTTTCATAAGGTAAGATGATTTGTCTGTAATCTCAAAGGAGTTTTATGGAAAGGCGATTTTATGTAGTAGAAAATTGTATCTCAAGTGGAAAAATTTCGTTGGGGCAGGCGGTATGATGCGGTGGCCCGCCTCAGACGGGCCTCGTGCTGGCTAAGTTGTTTTTCGGGGTCGCGTGAGCGGAGGAATTTTCAGGGCCGAAATGATCCCGTACGACATCGAGCGCTTGCCGCACATGGTCCCGCCAGGAGGGAAGGGCGACACGGGTGCTGAGCTCGAAACGGTCCGAGGCCAGTGCCGTAACGGCACCCATCCATTGCGGCAAGTCGATCGGATCGACCAGGCTGATGCCGTGATGGCCGGCGAGTTCGGCCACTTCGCGGTGAGCGGGAATATCGGAGGCGATGACCGGCACGCCGAGGGCATTGGCTTCCAGGATCGGCAGTCCGAAACCCTCCACCAGCGAGGGCTGTACCAGGCCATGCGCGCCAGCGATCAGAGAGGCGACGGCCGGGTCGCTGAGATCGGCCACTTCCACGACATGGCGGGCCAGCGGTGCGGCATGGGTCAATAGATCCAGGACCTGATCGACCTTCCAGCCTCGGCGTCCCACCAGGACCAGGCGCGGGCAGGCAGCGCCGAGCTTCTCGGCAAGGCGGCGCCAGAGCAGGAGAAGCAGAGCGTGATTCTTGCGCGCTTCGATCGTGCCGAGACAGACGAAATACGGAATTGGCGATGGCGGCGGCCGCAAGGCGTCACGTGTCAGGAATTCGTTCTCGACGGCCAGTGGGACGACCACGATGGGCGGCGCGGCGGGCCGGAGCTCGCCCCGCGGGGCGACGGTCGCCAGCCAGGCGGCGAAACGGTCGCGCGAATAGGCCGAGTTGGCGATGATCAGATCGGCATGCTGCAGCAAAGAGAGCATGCGGCGGTGGTGCTTGGCAGCCTCGCCTTCGCGGCAGAATTCCGGAAAATCCACGGGAATGAGATCATGCAGCATCGCGACGATGCGCGCGCCGCGCCGCCTCATTTCCTGGATCTTGAGAGTGTTTTCCAAGCCTGAGTGTGAGGTATTGAGATACACCGATCCGCGCAGGCTCAAGGGCAGATCCCGAGTGCCGAAGACCTGCCGCATGCCGGTGAACGCCACCCGGGCGGCGGAAGGTTCCGCCCGATCGGTTTCAGCAAGGCGCCGGCAGCCGCGCTCGGAGGGCCATGCCGGCATGGCGAGATAATCGGCCAACTCGGTGTAGATGCGATCCTTTTCGACGTCCAAGCCCTGGCCGGCCGAATAGGCCGCAGACGGCAGAAGCCTGTCGACGCGCCGCAGGCCGTTGAAGCCGGGCATCTTGGCCACGAAGGTGACCTCACCGGCGAGATCGGGCAGAAGCCGGATATAAGCGGCATCGACCCGGTCGATGCCGGTGGGCGTGGTGCGAATGAGCCGGCGCAGGTGCCGCGATACGTCAAAGAGGAACTGCATTGCGGGGCCACCAACGTATGATTCGGCGCAAAGGGTTGGTCCGGCCGGCGGGAGTCTGGCGCGCCGCACTCAGCCAGGCCACCGCGTCTTCGGCTTCCATCGGCAGTCCCCGAACGGGGTGCAGATAGGTCGGATAGAGAATGAGGGCGGCGGCCACCAATTCGTCGAGCGAGCGCCGGCGCCTGCGACGGGATATGGCGACGCGGTCGGTCGTCAGGCCCCAGCCCGCAAAGAAGGGCGCTCCGTGGCAGATCACGGGCCTGTTCCGCAGCAAAGCCTCGAATCCGGTCAGCGAGGTGCGTACATGGACCTCGTCGGCAAAGTCGATCCAGGCCGCCGCATCGCCCGACACGGCCAGATGATCGGCCAGGGCGCCGGCCGCCTTGCGATCGCTCAGGCCCGGCCGTTTGCCGGCCACCAGATCGGGGTGCTCCTTGAAGACGATGAAGGCATCGGGGCATTCGTGGCGGACGGCCTGGAGAAATTCGAGGTTGCTGGCCTGGCTGGGAAGGCCGAGCCTGAGGGATTGATCGCCCGGTACCTGGCCGACCACCAGCACGCGCCGCCGGCCCCGCGCCTGCCGATGGATCGCGTCGGGCACATCGCTGCTCAGATTATACTTGGTTAGGCCGGCTTGCAGGATCGCCTGGCGCAGACGGGCGGCGCGCTCGGTGAGTTCGGCGGGAAACGTGCCGGTCTCCAGCAGGGTTTCGAGGTCGCTGGCGGCGGTGGCGTCATAATAGATGCCGCTGGCGTCGAAACACAGGGAGATCGGCACGGTGCCGGGAAAGCCCAGGCCGACCGATCTGAGGAAGCCGTCCTCGACCGTAATCGCCGAGGCTCCGCCGATGGAGAAGGGCGGTAGGCCCCAGCTGAGCTGGCGTACCTTGCCGGTCGCGGTGGCGCTGAAGCGAAGCGTGCCGCCCGGGGCCGCGCAATAGCGCCTAAGTATCGGCCGTTTATGCCGTTTGATGGCCACTGCCTCGGTCTCTCCGCGCCAGCGCCCGGCATGGGCGCGCCAGCCTTGCAGCCTGGCGATCGCCTGTTCCGGGCCGACGGCGCGGCCCGTGATCGGATCGGCGTAGAGCGGATAGCGGATCAGGGCGGCGTCGACGAGATCGACCACGTCCAGTGCAGGCCCGATCCGCGCCTGGCGGCGGCGGGCCAAGGCTTCGCGGGCAGCGGTCAATACCGGCTGGTCCTCGCTCAGCCCCCACCCTGCATAGAAGGGCACGCCATAGCACCGCACCGGCAGACCGCGCAGAAGGGCGTCGAAGCCGAGCTGGCTCGACACGGTCCAGACCTCGTCGACCTCGTCGAGCACGGCATGGGGCGAAACGGCATCGTCGAGCCTGCGCAGATGGGCGGCGGCCGCCAGACCCGTGAAACTGCCCTGGGCTCGGCCCGCCATCACATCCGGATGCGAGCGGATGATGATCTGGGCGCTCGGGATGGCAAGGGCGTCGGCCAGCATGGCGGCGAAGCTCGTCCTGTCGGCGCACGCGCCGGCAATCGACATGTCGCCCGCGACCTGCTCCACCAGCAGAATGCGCCGGTTTCCGCGCGGCCCGAGTTCCGGCGTTCTATCGGGAAGATGGTTATATTTGGTCAGCCGCCGATGCACGATCTCTTCGCGCAGAGCGGTGGCGCGCGGCCGCGACTCGCTAAAATCTCCCCGCGCCAATTCGTGTTCGAGCCGCGATGGCGTACGGGCGTCGTAATAGACGCCGAGGTCATCCATCACCACTGAAACGGCCGCGGCCCCGCTCTTGCCCAGGCCGACCGAGCGCAAGAATCCGTCTTCCAGCGTAAAAAAGGGGCGGGCCAGCCTGGCGGCCGCATGCCTTGCCCAGCGGGCCGGCAGCTTGCGGCCCCAGCCGGCGACGGCGTCCACCCTTGCTCCTGCCCGCTCCAGCGCCACCAGCCGATAGTCCGGCAATAGCTCGCCCAGATCCGGAAAGCGCAGCAGGGTGACCAGAGGCAGGCCGATAACGCTACTGGGGCGCGGCAACCAGGACCGATCCATCAGCATGACCCCGGTAACGGAGAGGCGGGGCCGGCGCACAATGCGCCAGGGATGCGCATGATGGACGGCGGGTGCGAGGAGGGGGGCAGGCGCGCGCGCATCAGGTGGCCCCTGACCTGGATCGGGGCCTCGATCCCCAAGATATGGCCGGGTGCTGTTCTAAGCGGAATGGCGCGAGACGGGCTTGCGAAAGCGGCGACAGCAAAGAAGGGGTCTCTACTGCTAAAGGAGTAATCTCCCTATCTCCAGCAGGCGTCGAATCCTTGCAGTTCTCAGTCGAGTTTTCCTTCAGGCGAGTTCGGGCGGAATTCTCACCGATGATTGTCAGTATATTGTAAGAATGCCTTTTTCTTTTCTTGATGGAAGTGGAAAAAATCGGGTTAAGAATTAAGGAAAGTTTCACGCAGGGGAATCTAATATGTAGATTCCGTGACAGGATGGCTGCCATGGCGAGCGCAATTTCTGTTGCATTATCACGGAAAGTTTGCAAATTGGCGCAGGCTGCCCTGCAGCCTCCTTCGGTTGGCACTGCCAGAGCCCTCCGCCAATCCCTATGGCTCCTACTTACCTTTCGGGAGACCGAAACGGAAGTGGAAATATGGGGTAATGGGGAGCGAGGAGTGTGAGTAAGCCCGAGCGTAACAAGTCTCCAAGGCGGGCTGGATGGAAGGCGAATCGGGTCCGAAGTTGTGATGTTCATTTCATCGGCATCGGTACGAAAAGTTCGAAGGAAGCTGATGTTTGGGCAAATGTTACCTCTTTCCGAACAGAGATCTTTACCACGAAAAGCATCAAAGCTTGTTCCGGTCCGTCAGTGATGGGAAAAAGAATGGTGCCGTTGAAAAGCGAGTGATGTCGAAGTGCTGCGTATTCCAATCATTCTCCTGATCACCGCCGGCCTTGCGGCTTGTTCCAGCCTGCCGAATGCGGGTCCCACGGCCAAAACCATTCTGAGCCGTCAGCAGAATGGCGGTGCGCAGGGGCGTGCTGTCGCCAGCCCCTATTCCATCTTCGACGTCAACGCCGAAACGGTCGCCGTGCTGTCGCGGCATCGGCCGACCGGTTTCCTCGGCAGTTTCGCGGCAGGCGGCCCGCCCTCGAGCGGCACGCTGGGCGTGGGTGACATGGTATCGGTCTCGATCTTCGAGGCCAGCTCGGGGGGCCTGTTCGGCACCGCCGACGCCACCGGCAGCGCCGGCAGCAAGAGCGTGCAGTTGCCGCCCCAGCAGATCGATCG
>NZ_JAGIPY010000059.1:0-488 GCF_017813775.1 Labrys sp. LIt4 | reverse complement strand
TCCGGCACGACATAGCCGGTGATCTCGCCGCCCTCGTCCGATTCGATGTTGAACAGCATGATCTCGTCCGCTTCCCATACCAGAATAAGGCTGAGGTTCTCCCCCCTCTGGAATATCATCGGTGGCTGAATGCCCGGTCGGATAGGTCGTCATCACTGGCCAAGACGGCGCAGTAAAGACGGCGCAGTGGATCAGCTTCAATCCGACCTTTGTTAAAGCTGCGAAGCTAATGACGATGAACGTTCGTTCGCATCAGGGGCGGTTGCAGATACCCTATCGGCATCAAGCTGCGCCGCCAGCAGGCGGAACACGCAGTCGCCGACCGAAGAGCGCCAATCGGGCAAGACGATGCCGTAACGCTCCCGCAGCCTGGTGGTATCCAGCCTGGAATCGGCAGGACGGCGTGCCGGTGTGGGATAGTCCCTGGTGGCGATCCGCCTGACGCGGGCCGAGGGGCCGCCTGCCGGGGCCGATGCCGCAAACACCGC
>NZ_JAGIPY010000058.1:0-536 GCF_017813775.1 Labrys sp. LIt4 | reverse complement strand
GGTCACGCCAGATCGAAGCGGTCGGCGTTCATGACCTTTGTCCAGGCTGCGACGAAGTCGGTGACGAACTTGGCGTTCGCATCGTCGCTGGCATAGACCTCGGCCAGCGCCCGCAGCTGGGAGTTGGAGCCGAACACCAGGTCGGCCCGGGTGCCGGTCCACTTCACCTCGCCCGTGGCGCGGTCGCGGCCCTCGAACACGTCCTCGGCCGGCGAGGTCGCCTTCCAGGCCGTGCCCATGTCGAGCAGGTTGACGAAGAAGTCGGTGGTCAGCGCCCCCGGCCGGTCGGTCAGCACGCCATGCTTGCTGCCCCCGGCATTGACCTCGAGCACGCGCAGGCCCCCGACCAGCACCGTCATCTCCGGCGCCGTCAGGCCCAGGAGCTGGGCCTTGTCGATCAGCAGTCCCTCGGCCGGCACGCTGTAGGTCGTCTTCAGATAGTTGCGGAAGCCGTCCGCCACCGGCTCGAGCACCGCAAAGGCGTCGACATCGGTCTGCTCCTGGCTCGCATCGGTGCGGCCGGGCGCGAAGGGCAC
>NZ_JAGIPY010000057.1:0-551 GCF_017813775.1 Labrys sp. LIt4 | reverse complement strand
GCCGACGTGCTGCTGCCCGAACGTGCGGAGATGCGCGAGGCGGTGAACGACCTGTTCACGCTCCATGTCGCGGTGCGGTCCAAGAAGACGGACATCAAGCCGAACGAGATCGTCGGCAAGCTGGTCGACGTCTCCCTCGAGCTCGGCCAGGGCGAGCGGCGCACCTGGAACGGGCTGGTGGTGCGCCTGGTCGAGGGGCCGCCGGTGACGCGGGGCCTCAGGGCCTACAGCCTCGAGATCCGGCCCCAGCACTGGCTGATGAGCCAGCGCTCGGATTGCCGGATCTGGCAGGACAAGAGCTCGCTCGACGTCGCCCGCACGCTGTTGTCCGAGCACAAGCTGATCGCGCCGGTGACCTCGGGCGTCATCCCCGAGCCCAAGCCCCAGCATTATTCGGTGCAGTATAACGAGACGGACCTTGCCTATCTCCTGCGCCGGCTGGAGGAGGACGGGCTGTTCTTCTGGTTCGAGCATGAGGGCGGTTCGGCCGGCTCGGTCGCCGCCAAGCATGTCATGCACATCGCCTCGCATGTCTCGGGCTATACCAGCGG
>NZ_JAGIPY010000056.1:0-559 GCF_017813775.1 Labrys sp. LIt4 | reverse complement strand
GATCAGGCCGCCTTCTTGTTGACGCCTGCCACTGCGAGCTTGGTGAGAAGCTCGTCGGTCTTGATCTCCTCCTGAAGCGTCTGGTCGAGGAGTTTTGCGATGTCCGGCTTGCCCAGCTGCTGGGCCCAGGTCTTCAACGTGCCGTAGCGCGAGATCTCGTAGTGCTCGACGGCCTGTGCGGCGGCGGTGAGACCGGCATCCAGCGCCGGCGCGCCCTTGAACTCCTCCATCACTTCCTTGCCTTCCTCGATGATGCCGAGGATCGCATCACAGGTCTTTCCGCGGGCCGGCTTGCCGAGCTGCTCGAAAATCTCCTGCAGACGGTCGACATGACCCTCGGTTTCCTCCCGATGCGTCTCGAAGGCCTTCTTCAGCTCAGGCGTCTGGGCCTCTCGCGCCATCTTGGGCAGGGCACGCAAGATCTGCTTTTCAGCATAGTAGATGTCCTTCAGCGTCTCCACGAACAGGTCCTGCAATTCCTTTGCCATTGATTCCTCCTGAGTAATCCAAGCCGATCATGCGGCACCGGCTAGAACTGCGTTGCATGCGATGCGTTCCA
>NZ_JAGIPY010000055.1:0-584 GCF_017813775.1 Labrys sp. LIt4 | reverse complement strand
GGGGTCTGGCCGCCCTGGGTCGACTGGTCGACATCGGCCCGGACCTGGCCGAACATCTGGCGGATGTCGAGGCCGGGCGTCTCCATATGGGCGAGCAGCGCCGTGGTGAAGGGCGAATTGCGCCCGCTGCCGTCCTGCGCCACCGAGCCCGGCGCCGTGGAGAAGGCGATCAGCGTGCCCTTGGCCGAGGAGGCGTCGAGATCGATACGCGCCAGCCCGCGCGTGCCGGCCCCCCGGGTCAGCTGGCGCGTCAGGGGATTGTCCCGGCACGAATCCAGGATCACGATCTTCACCTTCGGCGCCGCGCTGTCGACCAGTTCCAGGAGCTTGTCCAGCGACAGCGTCTGGGTGTCCAGATCCAATTCGTCCGAGATCCTGGCCGAGACCGGCACCAGGTAGTTGCGCCCCTTCACCTGCACGCCATGGCCGGAATAGAACACCACCACGCTGTCGGCATGGTCGGCGTCGCGCAGGAAGGCCCTCAGACCGTCATTCATCGCCGCCAGGTCGCCGTCCTTGACCAGCGTCACCGCATAGCCGATCCGCCCCAGCGCCGCCGCCATGTCGTTGGCATCGTTGGCCGG
>NZ_JAGIPY010000054.1:0-786 GCF_017813775.1 Labrys sp. LIt4 | reverse complement strand
TCGATCCAGCCGCTGGAAAAGGCGATCTCCTCCGGGCAGGCCAGCCGCACGCCCTGGCGGTGCTCGAGCACGCGCACGAACTCGGCGGCCTGCAGCAGGCTGTCGGGCGTGCCGGTGTCGAGCCAGGCATAGCCGCGCCGCATGCGTTCCACATGCAGGCTGCCCCGCTCCATATAGATGCGGTTGACGTCGGTGATCTCATATTCGCCGCGCGCCGAGGGCTTGATGGCCCTGGCGATGTCGACCACCTCGGCATCGTAGAAATACAGCCCCGTCACCGCCCAGTTGGATTTGGGCTGCCTGGGCTTTTCCTCGATCGAGGTCGCCACCGCATTCTCGTCGAAGCCGACCACGCCGTAGCGCTCCGGATCGGTGACGTGATAGGCGAACACCGTCGCCCCCTCCCGGCGGGAGACGGCCGAGCGCATCAGGCCGGGCAGGCCCGCCCCGTAGAACAGATTGTCGCCCAGGATCAGCGCCGAGGGCTCGCCGCCCACGAAGTCGGCCCCGATCACGAAGGCCTGGGCCAGGCCGTCCGGGCGCGGCTGCTCGGTATAGCTCAGCTTCAGGCCCCATTGCGAACCGTCGCCCAGCATCTTGCGGAACAGCGGCAGGTCGTGCGGCGTCGAGATCAGCAGGATTTCGCGAATGCCCGCCTGCATGAACGTGCTCAGCGGGTAATAGATCATCGGCTTGTCGTAGATCGGCAGCAATTGCTTCGACACGATGCTCGTCATCGGATAGAGCCGCGTGCCGCTCCCGCCGGCAAGAATGATACCGCGCATA
>NZ_JAGIPY010000053.1:0-806 GCF_017813775.1 Labrys sp. LIt4 | reverse complement strand
CGACACCCGGTCGAGGATCATCTTCCGATGCTTCTCGACCTTGTAGTACTTCGTCACATTGCTGAGTTGAATCATGTATTCGATAAAACCCGTTTCTTAGATCGGGCTTTACGTTTTGCTTTTACATTATATGGAAGAATTATCTGAGATATAGAACCTTTATATATCCCCTCATTATGATTTAATGCCAGATTTTCGAGCGCTTTTTCTCGAAGGCTTTGCCATAATTGTTGGGAGCGATAGAGATGAACAATGGCTTTTGCAAAACCTGCCGCATCATCGACTGGAACCGAAAGCACCTCGCGTCCGTTTTGCCAGCCGAGCTGGGCGAGAAGCAAATCGGTGAGTACCACGGGAATCCCGAACGAAGCCGCCTCGTAGACCTTGTAGGGGGTCCCGGCGGCAAAGCGCGTCGGGGCAATGGCGATACGGTAAGAATCGTAGATCGGCGTGAGATCGGCGACGGGCCCATGCCAGGTGACACGGCTATGGGTTAAGAAGCGATCGAGAGGTAGGCCTGGAGCGACATACCCGGCAATACCCAGTCGCGTTTCCCAACCGAGCTCCTCCTCGACGCGCGGCAGGATCTCCTCGATGAACCAGGTCAATGAATCGTAGTTGGGCGTATTCTCGGCATAGAGGCTGCCGACGAAGACGAGACCCGAGCGCTGTTCGAAGCTGGACGGCGTGGGCATTGGCGCGCGGCAAGTGCCGACGACTTTAGCGCGTGGAAAGCCGAACTCGCTTAGGACGGCTGCTTCGGCGGGGCTGACGGTGACGATTTCCTGGCAGAAATGGCCGTGCTT
>NZ_JAGIPY010000052.1:0-866 GCF_017813775.1 Labrys sp. LIt4 | reverse complement strand
GGCCTGTTCGGCACCGCCGACGCCACCGGCAGCGCCGGCAGCAAGAGCGTGCAGTTGCCGCCCCAGCAGATCGATCGCGGCGGGCGCATCAACGTGCCCTATGCCGGCAGCGTCGTTGCCGCCGGCCGTACGCCCGCCCAGGTCGGGCAGGCCATCGTCAGCGCCTTGTCCTCCAAGGCGATCGAGCCGCAGGTGCTCGTCACCCTCACCCAGAATGCCGCCAATCTCGTCACGGTCTCCGGCGAAGTCGGCCAGGGCGGCCGCTTCCCCCTTGCCGTCAAGGGCACGCGCGTGCTCGATGCGATCGCCCTCGCCGGCGGGCCGCAGGCAGCCGCCCACGACCTCTTCGTGCGCCTGACGCGCGGCTCGCGCACGGGCGTGGAAAGCCTGACCTCCCTGGTCTCCAATCCGCGCGAGAACATCTATCTGCGCGCGGACGACCAGCTCTTCATCTATCGCGAGCCGCGCACCTTCACCGTGCTCGGCGCCACCGGCAAGAACGACACCATCGATTTCACCAGCGACAGGGTCACCCTCGCCGAAGCCATCGGCAAGGCCGGCGGCCTGAACGATTCGCGCTCGGATGCCAGCGGCGTCTTCGTGTTCCGCTACGAGGATGCAGCCGCCTATCGCGAACTCAGGGGCGGCGTGACGTCCGGTGGCTACCGGTCGGGCAGCGTCCCCGTCGTCTATCGCCTCGATATGAAGAATCCCGCCTCCTTCCTGTGGTCGCAGCGCTTCCTGATGCGCAACAAGGACGTGCTCTATATCTCCAACGCTCCGTCCACCGATCTGGCCAAGTTCCTCCAGATGATCGGCGGAGGCGTCGGCATCGTCAGCGCAGGCGCCAATCTCTCGACGATCGG
>NZ_JAGIPY010000051.1:0-874 GCF_017813775.1 Labrys sp. LIt4 | reverse complement strand
CGACACCCGGTCGAGGATCATCTTCCGATGCTTCTCGACCTTGTAGTACTTCGTCACATTGCTGAGTTGAATCATGTCGACCGAAGAACTGCCATCCAGGATTGAAGCCCCACCCCTCGCGGACGAGACCACCATATCAGGTTCATGCCCAATTCACTATTCAAATGGCCAGGCATCGGCATCAACGCGACCGGTCGAAAGCTGGCAGGACGTGCGACAGGGCTTCCCTATACCTGCCTTCGTTGTGCTCTGAATTCAGCCTGTCGCAGCAGCCTTGCCGGAGACGGTGCCACAACTCTTCGGAACGGTAGAGCCGGACGATCGCAGCGGCGAACTCCTCGGTGTCGTCCACCGGCACGGCGAGCACTTCCTGCTCATGCTTCCAGCCGAGCTGCTTCGCCAGCAGATCGGTGATCACTGTGGGCACGCCGAACGAAGCCGCCTCGTAGACCTTGTAGGGGGTCCCGGCGGCAAAGCGCGTCGGAGCAATGGCAATACGGGAGGTGTCGTATATCGGGGCGAGATCGGCCACCGGCCCGTGCCAGGTCACCCGGCTATGCGCCAGGAAACGGTCGAGCGCCAGGCCGGGAGCGACATGCCCGACCAGATTGAGCCGGGTTTCCCAACCGAGTTCCTCCTCGACGCGCGGCAGGATCTCCTCGATGAACCAGGTCAATGAATCATAGTTGGGTGTGTTCTCGGCATAGAGGCTGCCGACGAAGACGATACCAGCCCGCTCCTGGAAACTGCGGGGGGTCGGGGTGACCGGCCGATAGGTTCCCACCACCCTGGCATGGGGAAAGCCGAACTCGCTTAGGACGGCTGCTTCGGCGGGGCTGACGGTGACGATTTCCTGGCAGAAATGGCCGTGCTT
>NZ_JAGIPY010000050.1:0-966 GCF_017813775.1 Labrys sp. LIt4 | reverse complement strand
TCAGCCGTTCAGCGCGGCCTCGGCGGCGGCGTCAGCCTCGACCAGATAGGGTCCGGCAGCCAGGATCTGCAGGCCCAGCATGGCGATCGCGTTGGGGGCGCGCTCGCCGAGCGGCAGCACGGCATCGCCATCCGTCCAGCGGCGGGCTCCTTCCGGCACCGACCAGCCGCGCAGAGTGCGGGCGGTCAGATGGGTGTCGATCTCGCGGCGGACATTGCCGTCCTGCAGCGTGACGGCACCGACGAGCACGCCGAGGAAACGGCGGTCATCGACATAGGGCCCGATCGTGTCGGCCGGACGGCTGGCGCGCGAGACGATGCGCACCGACCGCACATTCGAGGGGATCATGAACAAGGCCATGCCGTCGGCTTCGCGGGCCTGGCGGATGACCCGGCCGCTTTCGGTGACCAGATGCAGATCCGCTTCGCGGGTCAGTTCGACCGGCTGCGAGCGCACCGGATCGTTGCGCAGCGCCGCCCGGGCCTCGATGGCCCGGAAGATCGGCTCGACGAAGGCACGGTCGACGCAAAGCGGCGCCGCCGCATCGCTCGCCCAGTCCTTGGCCTTGCCGGGGAACGGCACCACGCCGTGCTGGGCCACGAAGTTCTTGCGGTTGCCCGTGTCGAGATAGCTCTCGGAGAGCATGCCGTTGGCCTGGATGATGGCATGCTCGGCCAGCTCGACATGGTAGTAGGTGTAGGTCTGGAAGGAGCGGTCGTAGAAGATGCTCCGGCCATTGACCAGCATGCGGATCGGCACCAGCTTGCCTTCGAAGAAGAAGCTGTGCTCGGCCGTGACCAGCAGATCCTGATAGGGCACGCCCTCGGCAATGGCGTCCTTGAGGATGCGGACGGGATAGCCGCCCATGTCCAGGGGCCGCGAGGGATTGCTCAGGACGTGGCCCGAACCGATCCAGGTCACCGGGCGCAGTTCGTCCCTGCCTTCGACGGAGACGAAGACCTCGTC